>JAITDL010000065.1 GCA_031282565.1 Puniceicoccales bacterium | reverse complement strand
GGATTCCAGAGCGGCACCTACACGACGAAATTTGTCGAAAAATTCATGGACCGCATGCCGTCTGATCCCGCTGAAAAAAAAGTGGAAATAAAAGAATAATGCTGAAATTATTGGAACCGTGGCTATGGATAGAAAGATTGTGGCTGTGGACCCTGAAGGCATCGGTGGAGAGGTGCGCATCAACCATTCTGTTATAGCAAACATAATCAGGCTGAGCGTGTTGGAAGTTGATGGCGTCGCCAGCGTGGTTGGCAGTTTCTTTGGCGGCGTATCGGAATTGCTATTCAAAAAGGACACGGAGAGAGGCATTACCGTGCGGGAGGACGAGTGCGGACGCTACGTAATCGAGGTTCGCGTCATGCTCTATTTTGGCATCCCGCTAACCGAAGTCGCAGCAAAGATCCAGCGCAACGTGGCCAACCAGGTGTACTATATGACTCAGAAAGACGTTGCCCGCGTGGATGTTACAATCGACGGAGTCAAGGTGCGCAGTTTGCCGAAAGTAAGCTCAGTCGACGGCAAGGGAGATGAAAGCTGTGGATGAGGATGGATTTTTTGCTGCGCTGGCCGACACATGTTTGGAGCATATGGCGGCTATTGGACTTTGCACGGCAGCAGTTTTTCTACTGTCATTTTTGTACCTGCGCATCCGCCGCCACCGCCTGTCACGGCTCTATCTCGACAGCGGTGAACTTGGAACGGTCTCCGTTGCACCGGCAGCCATCAGGGAAATTGTCGGCGCTATCTGCAGCAATGCCGTTCCCGACAGCCGCGCGAAGATAGCTGTCCGATCCCGCAGCGGCCGACTGCACGTGCGCGTTAAGTTGCGCATACCGATGGGACGCAACGTCTGCGCCACTGCCAAAAAAATTCAAAACACAGCAGCGGCCTGCCTGAAAGCGCAATTTGGCATAGATAATTTCTATGGCATAGACGTGATAATTGGCGGATTTAGAGGGCCATACGCAACATCTAGCGAATGCGCAGAAGACGGCGAAGAATGTGAATGCTGTGCAAACCGCGATCAAAATTGCGAATAGATTTGTCCGGCAATTGCACTTGAAGATCTAGCACGAACCGTGGAAATGGGTGGCTTTCGGCTTGACATTTCCGTTGATTTCTGGTCCTTTCGCCTAAATGAAAGTACCTGCGGCAATTGACCAACCGCCGTTTCTAGATAAATTTGGTCTGCTAATTTTTGGATCATCCAATGCAACTGATACGCGCCTGCTCGGCAAAGAGTGGGAGTTATCTAGGCTGCAATTATTTGCGGTCACCATAGTCTCAATTTTAACAGTTGGCATAGCTCTTCTAATACTATTGTTCTGCGCACATCTAAGAAGAAGAAACACGGAGACGCCGCTTGGCAAACTGTGCCTTGTGAAGCCACCAAGTCCCAGCGGCGTAGGCGATCAACAACAAAATACGACCCTAGGCGTCCAGCCCGCCACAGCCGCAGCTACAGTTGCCACAGATTCGGACGGGCAATCGACTGCGCATAGCGCCGGCCAACTGGAACGTCAAGGCGGCTCAGCGACCAATGAAGATGCCGACGACGACGCAAATGGCGGCGAGAAAGATGAAGGACACGAGGCAAGTGATCAAGCCTCAGAACATCCGGAAACTCCAGAGCCGGATCCAGAATTGGAAGTTGCAGCGGAGGCTAGCGGAGGCAGTGCGAAATTGAATTCACAACAGGAGGATGGAGTACATGTGTCAGATGATCAAGCCTCAGAACCTCCGGAAACTCCGGAGCCGGATCCAGAATTGGAAGTTGCAGCCGCGGACAGCGACAGCAGTGCGGAATTGAATCCATCACAGGTGAGTGAAGTTGGAATACATGTGTCAGATGATCAAGCCTCAGAACCTCCGGAAACTCATGAGTCGGATTCCGAATCGGAAGTTGCAGCGGCGGCCGGCGACAGCAGTGCGGAATTGAATCCATCACAGGTGGATGAAGTTGAGGAGGATGAAGTACATGTGCCAGATGATCAAGCCTCAGGACCTCCGGAAACTCCAAAGTCGGATCCAGAATCGGAAGTTGCTCCCCCGGAAGACCAATCGCCACAACTAGCAGCGGAAGTTGCAGCCGCGGACAGCGGCAGCAGTGCGAAATTGAATTCACCACCTCCACGTTCAGCTGAAGCGGATGCAGTCGATGGCGCTCCGCCGCCTGATGGATCCGACGAAGAAGATTCTTCTGTCTTGTTGATGATGAAGGGTTACGGCGGCAGGATTGCCGCCGTTAGCAACCCATTGCCAAATAAAATTGCTGCCCTTTGCGCTGGGCTTGAAACGCAATTCATAGAAGCACAGGAGAGTGAAGATGCTCTCAGGCCTGAGATAGCTGACATATTTCCAACGGGCATTAGGATCCTAAAAGACGTAACTTCAACGACGGAACAGCTGGAAACATGCGCCGCCTTCTTTCGAATTGTTTTTAGACTGAAAGATTTGCGACCGGAATCTAGGACGGCCGCATGCTGCGCACTGCTGGCGAATTTCGCCGACGCCCGCGCCAGCGGTCTCGTATTTCTAGCAGCAGAGAGTCTAGCCGATGGTGAAGAACTTCCTTCAAGTTGTTGTGGAATTGTCAAAAGCGAAGATCTCGGGAGTGGCTCCTACAATAGCATAGTAAAAATTAAAACAGCGGACAGCAGAGCTTTCGCCTTCAAGGAGAACAATGCCAACGCAATGGAAGATTCCAAAGAAGGAAATTGTGAGGCGCCAAATGCCCGCGCCGCCGTAAACTTAGGCGCAAATGTAATTGCCGAAGAGCTTGGGCATGGATTCGTTGAACATATATTGAAATCGCAATGTGCAGTTGTCGAAGATATGATAGGTCTCGCAATGGACGTCGTTAACCAAGAACTTCTTGGCGTCATCGCGCCCAGAAAAAACAAGAAACTCTATGAATCGGCCAAATTCCGCAAACAGGCAACGGCAATTCAAATTTTTCATTTTATTACCGGCAACAACGACGGCCATGCGGGAAATGTATTCGCAGGACGCAAGACATATGACCTTATCGCCTTCGACCATGATCAGTCGTTTTCTCCATACATTGATACATGCCCGGCCGGTGGCAGACTCATTGACTACAACGGGTTTTATGGATGTGGAATGCCGGTTGTAATTGACGAAGAACAGAGAGATGCAATTATCGCGCTCAACGAAAGCGAAATCCGGAAAAAGCTTCGGCGTGTTGGGCTCAGGGATGAGCAAATAGATGATTGCCTATCAAATATTAAAAAGCTAAAGAAACGCATCGTCGACGGGAAAATACGTGTGATTGCGCCAGCCGACTGGGCCAACAGCGACTTTCTGAGGGACACAGCTGGATGCACTGCGGAGAATTCCCTGTTTCAATTTTACCTAGTGCAGGCCAGATGGAATGGAATTGCCCAGCGAAAAAAGAGCTTTGAAAAAAAAGTACTGCTAGGTGATGGACGCCCATGCTCATGGCCTGAAACAATTGGCTATTTTGACATTCGACGCTGGCACGAAGCTGGAGACATTTCCGACTTTGCAAAGACATTGCCAATACCTAGAGGATTGCCGGATGGCGTATGCGTCGACATATATGGGAGGGTTTTCTACGATGGCAAAGCTCCGCGCACGGCGAGATACGATGGAGGCAAAGACTGCGCATTTGACGGCAACGGATCGGAAATTCAACCTTCGGAAGAAGTATTCCAGAACGTCGACGGCGGTGCATACTTTCGCATTACTAATGGTGGATATGAAGACGTAGATTATTCCTCCCTCGAAGTAGTAAAACTAATCACCATTGGCAATGGGCAGTACGTATTCGGCGATAAGGATGGCAAGGCCAACATGACACCTCTTGGTGTCTATGGCGTGATTGGCAACAATCCTGGCGATTTGCGGCTCAGAAAGGGCACAAAGGACAAAAGGGACACATGGACAGTAATTCCGAAGCCAAAAACCTGAGCCACAATCCTAGAAGTTTAGTGCTACCTAGAGCAAATTGAGTCGCTCTTCTATGGCGCGCAGCGATTCCTCATCCAGACCGCGACTTTTCTTTTCCTCGGCCATTCTGCTTTTGCGCAATTCTGCTATGTGCTGAGCACTCGACGTCAGCCGCTGAATTACCGTCGCAATTGCGCCGAGATCAGCCAAATCCATGGTCTCTTCGCTGCTGCTGCATTCCAGCAGGTGGCAAATTGCGCAGTTA
>JAITDL010000026.1 GCA_031282565.1 Puniceicoccales bacterium | reverse complement strand
GACGTGGAACACGCCCTTGACCCGACCTACGCACGAACCGTCGGCGTTAATCTGGAAAACCTGCTAGTTTCCCAGCCGGAGAGCGGCGAAACTGCACTGCGCATAGCGGAAAGCATTCTCCAATCAGGCGCCGTTGATTTAGTTGTGGTAGATTCCGTTGCGGCACTCGCATCCCGCGCTGAACTCGATGGACAACTAGGAGATCCTGTCGTTGGAGCCCAGGCGCGACTCATGGGTCAAGCGATGCGGCGCATGACGGCGGCGGCGGCAAAAAGCAGGGCTGTGTGCCTCTTTACCAACCAAATACGCATGAAAATTGGCACCGCCTACGGAAATCCGGAGACGACTCCCGGAGGAAATTCTTTGAAATTCGCCGCATCACTGCGCATCGATATCCGCCGCGTTGGCCAGATCAAAGACAGTGATGGCCATGTGGTTGGATCGCGAACGCGCATAAAAGTTGTGAAAAATAAAGTCGCCAGCCCGTTCACCGAATGCGAGTTCGACATCCTCTACAGCGAAGGCATAAGCCAGTGGAGTTCGCTTGTCGAATGCGGCGTCACATCCGGAGTGCTGCAGCAGAAAGGGTCGTGGCTCTACTTCGGAGATCGCTCCCTTGGCCAGGGCAGGCAGGCAGCCATGGATTTCCTCCGCGCCAATGGCCCAATCGCAACTGAAATTGAAAATGCAATTCGAAATTGCAGCTCCGGCGAACTTGGCTGTGAATAGTTGTTGCCGCACAATTTCTTTCGATGCAATTCCCGTTGACCAACCTTTTACCAATTGACATTGTGTACGCTTTCTGAAGCATGGCACAGATGCGGCATGTTGCTAAATCACAACACGGGGAGTTGAACTTTTTCGACAAATCCAGCCTGCTACTGCTGCCTGCATCTAGAGATGCAACACAAGTTGAAACTAAAGAAAAATGCAAAACTTATTTGCGCATGTCAACTGCTCAATGCGTCATCGTTGTGCTACTTACAGCTCTAACATTTGGCTTGTACTGGCTTGCGGTGCTGATATACGTAGCCATATTTAAGCATGATCAGACTACGGTAGTTGGTAGTGCATACGCCCTAGCCGTAGCATCTTCACCAAAAACCGGCAAAAAACTGGCCGGAGCAAAGAAAAATTTGAACAGTCAGTCGACAGTCAGGAAGCCTGTTGCCGGAAGGAGAAGCGCCGAAACTCCTGAAGATGTGGTGGTTACGCCAACTGTGAACGCCGGCACCAACGTCGATGAAAAATCGGACAGCGAAGATTCGTCGGCGGAAGAGCCGCCGGCAGTTGTTCAGGTTTCGGAACTAGAAACAGTAGAAAAACCCAAACCACCGCAAAATAATGCACAACCACAACCACTTGCCGTTGCGGCAAAAATTGAACCGGTCCCGCCGCAGTCGCCGGCAGTAGTCACTAGGGTCGTCAAAGCACCGCCAGCTCCCGAACAACCAAAACCGCCAATCGATGTCGCGGCAACTCACAGGGCCGCAATTGAAAAATGGATTGGGTTGCTAGTGCGCAATGGATGTATGACGTTGGGCGGCAAATTTGGTGACGCAATTCTAGCGCTTGCGCTGGAGGCACATGGAGTCGGTCGCGGAATTGCAGCAAACGGCGAAATTGAGAAAATATTGCGCGCCAATGCAAATGTAATTGGTACGCCGACGATAAAAACCGCGGCCGAAGGAGATCGGCGACTGGCTGCCCTAAAGGATTACCTCGCAGGCAATCGCGAAGTTCGCGAAAAAATAATTCGCGCTGCTGCGGCAAATATCTGCGACGGATTGAAAAAGGTTCCAACCGATATCTACGCGTTCAATGGAACGCTCGTAGAATTCTCGCGGTCGGCATACGGAATGGCGGCATGGAAGCTTAGTAGCTTTGACCGCGTCATCTGCTTCGCCGCCGACTACATGAAGATTGTGTTCCGTCCAATCGCCAGTGCGCAGCCGGCTGCGGAATGGATAGTCGAAGAGGATGGAAGCATCAGTGTCGATGGATTGCGGCAGTGCATGCTCGCATTGGCAATTGCTTCAGATTTTAGCACAAACCCGGAAAAGCAGCAGCTTCTAGTGAGATTGCAAAAACTCTACGCCAACGCCGGCAACATGATGGACAATCTCAGCAGGGTCGTCGAGAGTGGGCCGGACGATCCGCCGCGGGCAGTGGAAGGCCTGGCGGTGTTCAAAGGAAACCCAAAGTCAACTAGGTTTTTGCGGCTTTCTGTGCTTGATTCTGTGATTTTTAAGCCAACCTTGCAGGAAGGTGCCACCGGGTCGTGTTTTGCGTCAGCTACGCACGCCGCTCTGCAGGCTAATGATCCAGCGAAGTGCCTGAAGTTGGCAGTTGAAATGATTTGCGACAATGGCATCAGCATAAAAAATGTACACGGCGCTGAAGTATTTGTTGGGACAAACTGCTATGAGTCAGATGTTGATAGGGCGCTGCCAGCCAATAGGGAAAACGCAAGGCTTGCATTCAATCACGCCTTTGATCGCACGCTTGCCGACATAATCTCTCTAGGCGGTTACGGTGGCATGGGTAAAATTGCTGCAGACAACCATGGCACCAAAATCGGTCTTCGCATTCTAAACGCTCACCTGAAGCTAATCGATGTGGATCTCGGCATACGTTATGATCTACATTTTTCATCGGCAGCGCCCTGTGTCGGACACCGCAGATCTGAATTCGAGTCGAGAGGCGCCTATGTCCCGCGACTCGTAATTGCTGATAGCTCAGGTGAAAAAGAATTCGGCGACAATGCAAGCGCGATTAGGACACTTGATGAACGAGTCGCACAAATAAAAGCAGAACTAGAAAACAAATTGCGCAAACTTGATCGGCGGACATATACTGATGAAATAGATGATCTAAACCAAAAGATTATTCATTGCGACTTGACCCGCGAAGAAATAGCGCAATTACAAGATGGTAGATGTGATACAATGGACGACGGCTTCGGCGGCTGGCCAAACTACATCATGGAAGCGCTCTACGGCGTGCATTGTGAAATATGTGAAGCAGGAGCAAATTTTACATCTGCCATAGAAATTTTTGAGGCTTCTTTGAAAGTCATTTCTGAATATGCCGGCGAACCTGCCAGAATTTTGGCGGTCGGTTTTGGGCACGCCTACACTTTGGTTCCAGTTTTCTCTGCACCACTAATGGCGGCGATTGGCGAAGTGCGCGCTGGGAAGAAAACTATCAGCCTGGCAACGCAAGAACTACTCGAGAAGGTACGCCACGGAGAGAGAATCTTATTCGTTGACTCTGGGCGACCAGATGGCATAGGCATCGGGATCGGCTGCCTATGCGAATCGCGAGAGCCGCAGCTATTCAGCCGTCTGGTACGCGACGGTTGCATACACGATTTCTCGCTTGATTTGAACGATGAAAGCTACGAGTGGCTGCGAAAACTGCTTACTTTTTGCCGGCTAGTCAAATAAAGTAGCTGGCGTCTGCCGGATTGATGGAGCAGCAACTTTTTTACCGCCATTTGCCGATTTACCGCCGTCGGCCCTTGACTGCCATGTATTTTCTCGGCAAAGTGATAGATCGGATCATGGAGAACAGGGACAGGGAAAACTTTCACATCGGCGACGGCAACGAGGCAGTGGCAGCCGTGGCCTACAAAGCCGCCGAGGTCATAGTCATCTACCCAATAACGCCGTCGTCTCCGATGGCAGAATTCTGCGACGAATGGGCGGCAGGCGGAAAGAAAAACATCTGGGACGCAGTTCCATCGATCACGGAGATGCAGTCCGAGGCCGGTGTCGCCGGCGCTGTCCACGGCGCACTCCACTGCGGCTCGCCGGTCACGACGTTCACGGCATCCCAGGGACTTCTGCTCATGATCCCCAACATGTACAAGATAGCCGGTGAGTTAATCCCATTCTGCATGCACGTCTCAGCCCGCGCCATCGCAACCCACGCCCTGTCAATTTTCGGGGACCATTCCGATGTAATGGCCTGCCGCGCAACCGGATTTGCCATGTTGGCTTCCAATTCAGTGCAGGAAACCCATGACCTCGCAGCCATCGCCACGGCGGCGACCTACGAAAGTCGCATTCCATTTTTGCATTTTTTTGACGGATTCCGCACGTCGCACGAACTCAATGGCTACGAAGCAATTGGCGACGATTTTCTGCGAGAACTCATCGATCCACTAGCCCTGGAGGCATTTCGCCTGCGCGCGCTAAATCCGAATCATCCAACTGCCCGCGGAACGGCGCAAAACCCAGACGTATACTTCCAGGGCAGAGAGCGTTCCAACAGCTTCTACAACGCCGTTCCCGGAATTATCGGCGGCATCATGGAGCGCTTCGCCAAGGGAACTGGTCGGAGCTATAAAATATTCGACTATGTGGGCGACGCCGACGCCGATGTGGTGTTCGTTGCCATGGGCTCAGGAGCAGAGACCATTGGAGAAACCATTGGAGAACTCAATGGCGCCGGAGCGAGCCTTGGACTGGTTAAGGTGCGGCTCTACAGGCCATTTTCAGTGGAAGCATTCGCCGCCGCGTTGCCAAAAAAAGTCCACCACATCGTTGTCCTAGACAGAACCAAGGAACCTGGCTCACTTGGCGAACCGCTCTACCTTGACGTCGCGGCGGCAATCGCCGAAGCGCGCACGGGAGGACTTCTTGCAAAAAGTTTCACTCCAACGATCTACGGCGGCCGCTACGGCATCGGATCCAAAGAATTTTCCCCGGCAATGGTGAAGGGAATCGTCGATGCCTGCTCCTCCAAGAAACTGCCAACGCATTTCACAGTCGGCATAGACGACGACGTGACAAATATTTCCGTGCCCTACGATCCAGCATTTCATCTGGCATCCGACGAAAAATGCTTCAGCGCACTGTTTTTTGGGCTTGGATCCGACGGCACCGTTGGGGCCAATAAAAACACCATCAAAATCATAGGCACGGAGACAGATAACCACGCACAGGCCTACTTCGTCTACGATTCGAAAAAATCCGGCGGCATGACCGTTTCCCACCTCCGCTTCGGGCCAAAACCGATCCGCGCGCCGTACCTAATCGGCAAAGCCAAGTTCATCGGCTGCCACCAGTTCCAATTTTTGGAAAAATTCGACATCCTCGACCGGGCGGCGGCTGGAGGCGTTTTCCTGCTGAATGCTCCCTACGGCCCGGAAGAAATTGGCAAACATCTTCCGCGGAATGTGTTTGAGAAGATAGTTGATCTTAATCTGCGCTTCTACGTCATCGATGCCTACGCCGTTGCCCACGCAAATGGCATGGAGCGACGCATTAACACCATAATGCAGACCGTATTTTTTGCGATTTCAGGTATTCTGCCGCGGGACAGGGCAATTGAAGCGATAAAACGTTCCATAGAAAAGACATACGCGAAAAAAGGGAAGGATGTGATCGACAAAAATTTCGCCTGCGTGGACAACACGCTCGCGCGGTTCTTCCAGGTGCAGCTGCAGAGAGAAGCCATTCCAACAGAAGGGAACTCACCGTGCTGCTGCCGCTGCTGCGACATTCCACATTTTGTGAAAGATGTAACATTTCCACTGCTCCGCGACCGCGGCGAGTCGTTGCCGGTGAGCGCCATGCCCGTTGACGGCACATGGCCAACGGACACCGTACGCTACGAAAAACGCAACATAGCCAGCGAGATCCCGCGCTGGGACCCATCCATCTGCATACAGTGTAACCGCTGCGCCCTCGTCTGCCCCCACGGTGCCATCCGCGTTAAATTCTATGCTGAAACTGCTCTATCGACTGCGCCGGAGCAATTTCAATCAATGGATTACAGATCAAAGGACAAACCCAATTGCAAATTTACGGTCCAGGTCGCTCCCGAGGACTGCACCGGCTGCGGACTCTGCGCAGCTGCTTGCATGGGCAAAAGTCGCGGAGACGAAGGCAAGAAGGCACTGGCACTCAAGCCAAAGGAAAATTTCCTCACCGCCGAGAAGGAGAATTTCAAATTTTTCTGCCAACTCCCGCAGCCGACCGCGGCAGACGTTCCCGACGACATTCGCGGATCGCAATTCCTTAGACCACTATTTGAGTTCTCAGGAGCCTGTGCCGGCTGCGGCGAAACGGCATACATCAAACTGCTGACGCAGCTATTTGGCGATCACCTAATTATCGCGAATGCGACTGGGTGTTCATCAATCTACGGCGGAAATTTGCCAACGTCTCCCTACTGCAAAAATAATCATGGACGTGGACCGGCCTGGGCAAATTCTCTCTTCGAGGATAACGCGGAATTCGGCCTCGGAATGGTTTTGGCCGTCGAAAAACAGCGGCAGATTGCCGAGGAACTTTTCCGTGCAAGGGAGGGCGATGTCGCCGGCGAACTTGTGAAAGAAATCCTAGAAGCGGAGCAAAATAGTCAGTTTGACATCGACCGCCAGCGGGAACGTGTCGAACGGCTGCGGGCGGAGTGGAAAAAATCCCGCCGCGAGGATTTAATTGCGCTTTGCGATCTCGCCGAACGTCTTGTGCGGAAATCCGTATGGGTTATAGGCGGCGACGGCTGGGCCTATGACATCGGCTTTGGCGGCCTGGATCACGCCATAGCAAGCGGGAAAAATATAAAAATCCTAGTCCTGGACACGGAAGTCTACTCCAATACAGGCGGACAGCAATCGAAGTCGACGCCCATGGGAGCGGTTGCAAAATTTGCCGCAGCAGGTAAGTCATTGCACAAAAAAGATCTTGGCCGCATAGCCATGTGCTACGGCACGGCCTACGTTGCTCAGGTTGCTCTCGGCGCCAGGGATAACCAAACGCTGCAGGCTTTCAAGGAGGCGGAGTCCTACGGCGGGCCTGCGCTGATAGTCGCCTATTGCCCATGCATTTCCCACGGCTACGACATGGAGGAGCAACTGGATCACCAGAAGGCGGCGGTGGCGTCCGGCTACTGGCCGCTGTACCGCTTCGATCCACGGCGTACAGCAAACGGAGAGAATCCGTTGCAGATTGATTCACTGGGCAGCAACGGCGATGTCTGCGAATTCATGGCCAAGGAGAATCGCTTCAGCCAGCTAATGCGCTCACAGCCGGAACGCTCAAAGGAATTAGCCTCCGGAGCGAAAGATTTCGTTGCAAATAGGAAAAAATTATATGAATCACTAGGTGGAACTAAGGCTTAGTTCGAACTGGCAATAGGCGGAATGTTCTTTACATATTTAATGTTTTTTTATAGTCCGTTTTTCATATGAACAGTCTTATCTCTGCTCTTGGCACTAGGAGTAGTTCACAAACTGATGCCGCCAATGGCGAAAAACAATCGCCAACGGCACCCAAAGCATTGACGTGTATCCGCAACTGGATAACGTCACTCATGGTGTTTGCTGCTGCTGCCACATTTTTCGTGGCTGCACTAATGTGCAACGTATCGTGGCTATTCATTCCATCCGCAGTATTGTACATATGGCTACTCATTGCCGTTGCTTTGTCCTATGTAGCCGATAAGAGGAAATCTGCGGCAGAAAAATCTCAGCAGGCTAAAACTAATTAGCGAAAAAATAACAATTGGGCCGAATTGACGTAAATTTTCCGCTAAATTATTTTATTTTATTTCGGGCTGCCCTTTCTCGGACACGAGTGGTGCGGTCCTGCGCGGTGCAGTGCCAATCTGCCATTTAGATAGAGGGAATTTGCCATGTGTGAAGAATGCTTGAAGAATTTGGACGGCGACAAATGCGGGAACTATGGCCTTAAAATGACGGGGCCCGTTGGAGCCCTCATCACCGGCGCATGGAACATGTATCAGTACAACAATGGTGGGACATACGTGGATTTCAAGGCCGCCATGTGCGACATCGTTGGTTCATCTATTTCAATAATTCTGCTGACGGCTATGTGCGGCACAGAATTTTGTGGCTGCAGCTGTGATGATAACATGTGGGTCCATCTGTTTGCCATCGTGCCGTTGATTGTAACCATAGCCGGTGGAAGCATAGACGCGTGGAAGTATAACAACGGCCATGCGGACGTCGACATGATGCAGGCCATACTTGTAATTAGCTCGTCCGTAGTTAGTGTTTTAGTTCACGCGTATCGTGCACTGCGGTCTGGATGTGGACTTAAGGAAGACAAAAGTGGGCACGCCGCGCTGTAAAATTTGGCAGCGGACCCTGTGTGCGATTTAAAAAAACTCCCCAAGAAGTCAGCTTTCACGCGTCGCCATTGCCTTTGAAGATGGCGTCGAAGAGAGCTTCGTACTTTCCAAAAGTTATTGCCGCAGAGAAGTTTTCAATCATATCCTGCCTGGCTTCGGCGCCGAGTTGTTTCCGCTTTTCGTCGTTCTGCAGCAGGTCTACTGCGGCATTTGCAAGCGCATCGGCATCACCCTGTGGAACTTGAATGCAGCCGCGCTTCAAAGTTTCCAAATAGGGCATGGCGGTGCTAACTACCGGCAGGCCAAAGATTTTCGCTTCTTGAAGCCCGTTGTGAAACCCTTCAAATCGTGACGCACACAAAAGCATAGCGCCGGAGCTGTAGTAGGGTGCTAAATCTTTTTCAAATCCTCCAATGTCAACGGCATGGCCAATTTTTAATTGGCGCACAATATTTTTGCACTGCTGCATGCAGCGTTTGTTTGCCACATGCGGATACCTATGCGAATTGGCTCACCTTCACGCAGCGGTTTAGGTTCTGGGAGTATGAGATGTGGCGCCGCTTTGCAGAACCATTTCCACTCTTTGCGGACGAGCGGCGCAAGAAAGTCGTAGCGTTCGCTCGGCGCCATGGCGTCCAAGTACTTTTGCAAAATCGCCGCGCCATCATCTGCCGGCAGCGAAAATAAATTCTCCGGAAGCTGCAATGGAGGTAATTTCGCAATCATAGCCTCGGCTCCACTGGCAAAAAGGCGTGAAACTCCTTGGCTGCAGGGATTTACATCTTGCTGACACCGTTCAGCGTTGCCGAGGTTTTCACCGCCGCAGAACTCATTCAAGTCGAAATGAGCGTAGCGCTGTGTCGGTTCCAAGCTGGCATTTTGAATTTTAAAATTTTTCATCCAGCGCAATTTTGCCAATCGTGCGGGATTTGTATGTAAAATTTTGCTGGATGGGATATTTGTAAAAAAATTTTGGATTTGCCGCCGTTCCCGGCTTGACTTGCGAAGGTGATTGCGCAAAAATTAAATGCTGTGTGGCGTAAATTCTTTCCAGTTGTGGCATTTGTGTCGTCGCTATTCCTGCCTCAAGCATCCGGAGTTGAGGTGGCGGCGAACGGCGGCGGCAACCATCCGGCGGTGTCGATTTGCATTCCCGTCTACGATACGGAGCGCTATGTGGCTGCTGCCCTAGACAGCGCATTGAATCAAACCCTGAAAAATATCGAAATTATCTGCGTCGATGACGGGTCCACGGACGGGTCGCTGGCCATACTCAAATCGTACGAAGCGAAATACCCGCAAATAATATCTGTGCTCGAAAACGGAGAGAATCGAGGCCTGATCTACAGCCGTCTGAAGGCTATTTTAGCGGCAAAGGGCGAATACATTCTATGGTTGGACAGCGATGACAGGATGTTTCCAGAAACGGCAAAACTTACCTATGCCGCTGCCACTGCGCATGATGTGGATGTTGTTGTGTTTTCAGCAATATTTTCCAATGGGACGAATTTAGGGCCATGGCCACCAAAGCCGAAAAAGTCGCGCGCAGTCAGTGCGTGCACCACTAGTCCACTTGCCATGTTGGCGAGCGGTAAAATACCTGCACAGGTGTGGAATAAGCTGTGGAAAACTGAACTTCTTGTGAAAATGGCGCAAAAAGTTATGCCATTCGCAGCGGCCAATAACATCACGCAGAATGAGGACAATTTCTTCTGCTGGATGGTGCTGCGCGATGCAAAAAAATGCGTAAATCTCGACTACGATGGCTTGCAATACTTTTGCAACACGGGCCTGGCCGCGAAAAAACGGCACGACAAGGACTACGCCAGGCGCTGGGTAGATTGTGTGACAAAATATTCAAAATTTGTCCTTGAGAACGAAGACGATCCACAAATTCGCAATGTGTATGCCAATTGGCATCTGACTGGAAGTGGCCGTCTGATCGATACGTTTAAGTCACTCCCAACTGAAGAGGGGGTGAGGGCATTTACGGCCTATGTTAATGTCTATCCAAAGGAATTGCAGGGAATTGTATGCAGCACCATGAAAAGACATGGTGGCAGCGCCTACACAAAAGCGTTTGAAACGGGAAATAGTAGAGAAGCAAGCCGCAGCCACCGAACTAGTGCCCGCGGCAGATAAGCTTGGCCATCCACACTATCAGCTGTCTGCAATTGCGACGGAGAAGGGCCGAGCGAAGGTGAGCCGTGTGCGCAAAGCTGGCACCCCTTGTATGGCCGCAGGCGCTAGACTAATCAATTCTTCTCCACAACTAAGTGCGCGACTGAATCCGGTAGCCTTCCCGCTATTCGCTGCAAATGCAATTGCAATTGCATAGGGACCAATCAACCTGCCAGTTCCTTTTTCTATTTCAACTTCTCCGTCAGTCCAATATATTTTTACAATGCCGTCTGCCGTCACTCCAACTTCAGCTAAACTTGCATGCGGGACTTCATCCATGCTATATGTGATGTATGTTTTACTTTGCCTGGGCGCGATGTGCCCGACAAGGCTACGCGCAAATTCCATGCGCTCACGGTTGTTCATCGCGAAATTAAACGACGCGATACCGGCATTGGGTAGTATGGCAACAACTCCATTTGTGGGGCTGTCCCAGCATTTGGAACAGACAAGATCACCACTAATGCTCTTGCATAGGCCACTGCCATTGCCGCTATGAAGGGATGTTTCGCACAGAAATATGTCAATGCAGCTGCAATCAAACGGAGTTTTAGAAAAACCTCTTGCAAGTTCCACTGCGTCATCGCATAATTTTGAATAGAAATGCGGAAATATGGCGACTGCAACACATGAATTGTCGATGGCTCTTTCTTCTTTGCCAACCGGTGCAACTGTCATCCATTTAATGTCCGAGTCAACAATTTGCCCTATTTTGCCATAGGAAATAAACGGCGTAATGGCCGCCGCAAAAAGTCTGCCGATTACACTGTCACATGCAGCAAGAATTCCATCGGCCACAACAGCGTCAATGTGGAAAATATCAACCATGACACTCATCGCAATTGGATGTTGAGACTGCTCTCCATCACATATTTTTCTGACCGCCGCAGTAATTTCGCCGTTGAATGGCAGGCTTCGCAAACGGATCGCCGCGTCTAATATGTCATGGCTGCTGACTCCGCATTGTATGCAGTAGGAAAAATATATTGCACGCCACGCCACAACAAAATGTTCCGGCACAGCTGCAACTATGCCCCTAACAATGGCCTCGTGAATGGCCATAACCGCAAGACGATTTACAGGGGAAGGGCAGGACGGCGTGCCTATGAGTACTGCAGTGGCAGCTTCAACTGCATGGGGCAAAGTAATATGCAGCTCATATCTACGGTCAGATCCGCCATCACTCTCCGATTGAATTGTTAGCGTGAATTGTCTCCCCATTATTAGCATGAGAAGCAGCGACATGTATTCCAGTGGCTGAACAATGCGCACATAGCGTAAGATTGCATAGGCTGCGCATTCGTTGCTACCAAAGCCTAGAATCGGAGTTTGAGCTGCTTCAAGCAACCATTGGCCTGGATTTTTTACATGACTGACACCCAGCTTTACATCCCTTGCGGCATACAATTTGCAAACTTCAGCGGCAAGCTGTTTTGTTTTTACCCATTTCGCGCTTAGAAGCGCAACAACTTCTCTGTTCCCAAGATCGCGTCCCCCGGAAAACGCTCCCGCAACTCCAGAGAAATGCTCCACAACGGCAGGAAGATTAAATTTATATTGATCCATGAATGTTGCGGTAATTCCATGAAAATTGCAGATGTCAACTTTTTCCGCTAAAAATTTTTCCGCCGCTATTTGCGTAATTGCAATAATTCACGTAAAGCCGCAGATAGCAAATGTACTGCGGCAGCCAGATCCAGCCAGCCCTTTCACTGCACCGTTGCGCAGCAGCATTCGGGTTGGAGGCTGGAAGTTTTGTTAAGCTCGCAGTCAGCCAGAACGGCCAAGGACATGCATGCATAGGAATAGTCCCTCCCAGTGAGTTCGACCAATGCACCATCATTAAAACGCAGTTGTCATATATCGAACGCCAGTCATACATCGAACATTTGCAGTGCATAGCGGTTGAAGGAGGAATTGATGCGCTAGGTGCGCACATGCGCGAAACTGGTAAGGGGCCCTACTTCAATGGTCAATATCCGCTTTTTTCACTGGAAAGTGACGCAGCCATTCTCGCAGACCTCTACGGCTGGCTTTTGGAGTGGACACCAACTAGCGGAGCCGCTGCAACCGCGCGAAAGGATGAAATTTCCTTTATCGTCACACCTGCCACTAACGAACTTACCGTATTTCCCGATACGCCATTTTCGAGATATCTCGTTCGCATTGGTGAATACATAGATGCTCATAGGTGTACAGTCAAAGTTACAAATCCATTTTGCAGCGTGCCTGAACTTATTTATGCGCCAGCTGTCGCCGATTTTCCAGAACTTGCGGACGATGCTGAACCTGATAGTTTTCTAAGCTAGAATGTTCCCTTTGAAATATGGCTCGATGGCAGTGCCGCGGCGCTTGGCGATTAGTTATCTCCGCCAGTTTCGCCGCGAGTTTTGTAATTCACGTAGGCGTCGAGGAATTTGCGATCTTTTTTGGCCACTGCATCCATGACTTTAGTAGCAAATTGCTGCGGCATGGAATCCAGGTAGTCGTCAAACACCGCAAAGCCATCTGGCCGTGGAAGGGAGCAGATTATGTTTATGGCCATTTGGTCGTGTCGGCTGGTGTATTCCATGGCACTGGCCACGGCGTCATTAGTTTTTTCGTCGGATAATATCTTCCGCTGCACGGCGATGATGCCATCCACCCGCTCACGATTGTTCACGTTTACGCCTATGCCGTCCATGGCGATGTACCTGTAGCCAACTTTGTCAAGTGCCGCATAGGTGTTGGAATTTTTCAACGCGTACCAGATAAAAATGTTATCGTCGAAGAAACTTATCCTATTTGCCGTGGCGTAGGGCAGCAAATCCAATGCCATTTTGCGCAGGTTGCTCGTGCGGTAAAGCTTACACCAACACGTCAACCAAAGCCGCTTTTCACGGCGGAAAAGATCGATCAGCTCGACCACACTCCTTGGGCCGTTGATATCGCCGAGCCGCAAATTTACAAAACGTTCGACTGCCCTGTTCTTTGAGCCATTCCTAGAATAGACATCGGCATTGAATATTACGATGTCAGCTCCACTTTTGACTGCCCGTCCGTAGGCAAGCTTCGCGATGTCCCCATAGAGTTCGTCGTCCGCATCAACCCACGTTATGTATTTTCCCCGCGACTCCAAAATTGCCCGCAGCCGGCTGTAGAGCGTGCCGCGATTTGTTCCGTTCGAGAACAGACGAATGCGCCGATCTCTTGCGGCGTAGGAATTTAAAATTGCTGCGGTGCCGTCCGTCGATCCATCGTCGACGCAGACGATCTCGATGTTTTTCAAGGTCTGCCCGATGGCGCTGTCAAGGGCCGCAGCGATGTACTTCTCGCAGTTATAAACGGGAATGCAAATTGATACCTTCGGATTTGAGGGGAAAAACCTCAGCCGGCAGCAAAAAATCGCCACCGAAACGATGACTAAAGCGGAAACTGCGAAGGAAATTTTCAAGCGAAGCTGTGCCATGGCTACCGGGAAATGATTCCATAAAATAGTCGCGGCGAGTCAATTACTTTGCGCACTAAAGCATCAAAAATCCTCCGCGGCGCCGCGGTGCAGTGTTCCGACTATTCCCAAAATACAATTTCGCGGCGCCGCAGTGAAAAAAAGAAGTTGCAATAAAAGTTATGTTATGCATAGCAACTTTTAACTATGTCAGTTGAAGATCCAGGCTCCTTCAGGAGCCGATACGAAGATATCAATGCAAGAGTGGTCAGCCATGCGCTTAATAGGGAATTGTTCGCCACATTCATCGTTTTTTCCGTGGCAGCTGGCGCATTTGTCGTACCGCTAGTTGGCGTATTGACTCCATATGTGGCAGTTGCTCTTTGGGCTCCCATCACACTACATAACCTTGTTCACATCATTGGAATGTCGTGCTTCATCGCAACCGGGAAAATGGCGCTGATTGGCGTGGCGGTGGCAGCCGTCGGCGCAATTACGCTCCTCGCCATGATGGCCTACCATCGTCTACACTATGGCAAATTGCCAGATGGTGCCTATGATAGGGTGGCAGCTGGCTGGTGCGCATACATTGCAAAGAACGTCGAAGAAGGTGCATCACTCCGCCAACACTGCGGCGATGGAAATTATAAAAGAATCGTTGCGCTTTATGGAGAGTTGTATTGGCGATCAAAAGCTAGCCTAGTGGCGGCAGTTGCTGAGTGCGAAAAAAAACTTGAGGAACTTAACCATCAAGTCGACGAAGAGCAAAGACTCCTGAGACTCGTGTTGGAATCAACTGCGCAGAGCGATTGCACCGCTCGATCAATCAGATTTCACAAAGAAAACATTGCCGCTCTGAACGCCGCCATAGCAAAATGCACCGAAGAGTTGGGCATTCTGCGTTCTAGACTTCACGGCACGGAAGGAATAATTTGGCTTAGTCCTTTTGGAAAGAGCAGCTTCGATGCACTAGCAGACTTGAATGCAAACGCCAGGGATTTAGCCCTGACATTATTTATAGTATGCAGCTGCGGCGACGCGGAAACTAGTAAGTTTTCTCTACGCGTACTTGAGTACATGGGCCTTAGCCCAGCTAAAGCACGTGGAATGAAAATGCTACCGGACTACAAATTGCTAGAACAGACACATAGCTGAAAAATTCGCCGGGGTTACGGCGGAGAATGAACTGAAACCTGCGGGTTAGCCATGAAATCATGGTGGCGGCAGAAAAATCTTGTAAAGTTTTTCGGCGGCAGTAAAATTGGCCAATGAACGCAATTGCATCTGAACCACCACCAACAGGCGACCCATACGCATTGCGCATAGCTGGGGAGACCCCACCGTTAGACGCCCAGAAGAGGCAGTTATGCAATGATGCCACAAACATCACGCATGTAAGAAATAATTACACCATCGCCATTGCCGTACTTGCAGTCCTAGGAGTCGCGGCAACGGCCGCACTAATAGCCATGGCTTTTTTGTCTACGGCCATGTCGGCCACATCATTTTTCATCTTGGCAGCGGCCGCCGCTATTCTCTTTGGGATAATAATCTTAGTGCTCGCATTCAAGCGGGGACACGTCTCCGTAGAGACTACAACTCCAGACGGCAAACAAATTCGACGTAGCTACGACGAAATAGAATTTTCCGTGAAAGCCGCCACATGCGTCGAATTAAAATTCGCCAAAGATGCTACAGTGGGATCAATTTTAGGAACTGGAGTTGGAGAATTTCAAGGTAAATGCCGGCAACTGCTTGAAATAATATCCGGAGGCGCAGCAAACCACATGTATACCAATGAAATGAAACATTGTACAGCTGCGCTTGCAAGGCTCGCTGAGCAAAAACGTGCTGGCGTCAATCATCGTAATGTCGAGCGACAAATTGAAGGCTATCAAGAATATCAAGAACTTCTAAGTCAGGAAATTGAATCGCATAACCAAAAATTTTCTAGCGGCGCTGCATTGCTCAATGTCGACGGCCCTGCAAATGCGCGTGACATCGCTTACAATCTTTTAAATCTTACATATGCGATACGCGATACGCACGAACGCTGGATGAATCCACATCCTCATTCTGGCAAGGCTGTTGGTTTGTGTCTTGAACTCCTTGGAATGCTTAATGTTGATTACGCAGCGGTTTGTGCCGCGCATGCTGACATCGACGCATTCATGCATCCGCAATCGGCTGCACAATCACAAATCTATCATGGATTAATTCAGCAGTAACTCACAGCGGCGGAGCAGGGCGTCGATGCTTGGTTCTCTGCCGCGAAACTTTACGTAGAGAACGTCGGCCGGCTCCAAATTTCCACGCTCGAGAATCTCCCTGCGGAAGGCATTTGCCGTCTCGCCGTTGAAAATTCCATCCTCGAGGAAGCGCTCGAAGGCATCGGCGTCGAGCACCTCGGCCCACTTGTAGGAGTAATAACCTGCCGCGTAGCCAATTGGATCTGAAAAAAGATGGTTGAACTGGCGAATGATTGACAGGGGTTTTGTTGGATATTTCGCCAAATAGCCCTCGGTGGATTTGTCGATGAAGTCGTCTAAATCACCTCCGTCGTATGAAATATGCAGGTCGAGATCCATTTTTTGCATGGAAATTTGCCGCATGGTGGCCATGGCAATTTGGTAATTGCGCGCAGATTTCATTCGTTGAAAAAGTTCCAGCGGAAGCACTTCGTTATTTTTTGCACGATTTTTTGCGAAAGTCCGCAGGCAATCGTATTCCCAAACCCAATTTTCCATGATCTGTGACGGCAGCTCAACGAAATCCCACACAACGTTCGTGCCGTTGATCGACGCGTATTTAACTTTCCCGAACAGGCTATGAAGTAGGTGGCCGAATTCGTGAAAAATTGTTTCAACCTCGCCGTGCGTCAGATGGGATTGCTTGCCATCAGTTGGCTGCGTGACATTTGCGGAAATAGTTCCCAGCGGCCGAACCCAAATGCCGTCGGCGCCGCGATGGCCTTGAATGAGAACATTTTCCCAGGCTCCTGGCCGCTTGCCTTCCCTCGGAAAGAGATCCATGTAGAAGCCGCCAATCGGCTCTCCAGTTCGTTCATGGACAGTAAAATAGCGCACATCATCGTGCCACACAGAAATTGATCCATCGCCGACGCCGGCGCCAGTTCCAGTTGGATGTTCCACGAATCGCAAGCCGTAGAGTCTCTCCGCCAAGGAGAAAAGCCCTCCGATGACATCGTCCAGCTGGAAGTACGGCCGCAGCTGCTCATCATCGAAATTGTGCAGCACTTTGCACTGTTCCTCGCCGTAGTAGGCGGCTTCCCATGGCTCAAGTGGGTCAGCATCAACACCTTCAACGGTTTCTTTAAAGCGCCGCAGCCGCTCGAATTCGCCGTTAAATTGGCGCACGATGCGGCCATGCAAATCGACTGTAAACTGCAGCGCCCCTTCGCCCGACTTGGCCATGCGGCGCGACAACACGCAGTCGGCAAAGTTTTTGTAGCCTAAAAGTTCGGCCTCTTCCTTCCGCATTGCCAATATGCGGATGATCGTTGGTCCGTTGTCGCTGTCGCCAGCGCTGCAGAGGGTGTTGTGGGCGCTCCAGAGCTTCTTTCGCAACTCATTTGATCGCAGGTAGCGCATGGCGGGCCCGTAGACCGGTGCGTGCAGTGTTAGACGCCAAGTTCCTTCGCGGCCGTGGGCTGCTCCGTCGGAGAATGTGATTGCCTTAATTTGCTCCGGAAGTCCATCGAGCTGAGATAGATCTTCAACAAATAACTCCCATCCATCCATGGCGTCCTGCACGCGATCGGAAAATATCTGCGTTTCCCTAGCCAGCTGCTTGCGCAACTCCAACAGTCTCGCTTTTTTTGCCGGCGGAAGGTCTGCCCCGCCGTCGCGGAAATCTCTCAATGTCTCATCGAGCAATCTCTTCTCTGCTATACCAAGATTTGCTGCCGACGGCAACTTGCTCGCCGCAAGCACCCTCTCCCAGAGCTTTTCATTGAGGGCAATTGAACCGTATAGTTCTGCCACAGGGCCAAGCACTTCGCCGTGTTTTGCGCGCAATTCATCCGTGCTTTTGTGGCAGACGGAATGTTCCATAATCGCCCAGGGAACGTCCAGCGGCTCCGTGGCGCGCTCGAGGGCTTCGATGCAATTTTCAAAATTGGCCTCGGGAACCGGAATGGTGCAGATCGTAGAAATTGTATCACGTACCGCCGCAATGCCATCGACCACGGCAGAGCGCATCCGTTCCGCGTCCATGGAAACCCACTCAATTGGGTTGATATCAACATTTTGCTGGATTATAATCGCCATGCGCCTGAAGTGTGAACGGCGGCCGGCGCTGCGCAAGCACTAAACTGCGCGGCCGGAGCGATTTGACGCCAAAACCAATCCGCATGGCTATTCGAGACTCTCACACACAAGACGCCAAAAAATATATTCATCTGATTTACTCATCTCTTCATACGCAGGGCGAAGTGCATTATCAATGATGAAGTTAGCCGCATCGGCCTGTTCTTGAGTGACCATGGTGTCGGTGGCATTGCTGTATTCTATGAGACACTGCAAAATTATGTTAAGCGGGTCATCATCCCTATCACTCCTATCCGGATGTTCGGTAAGAAAAGCTATTCCTTCATCTAGGCCTCTTTTCAATGCGACAACATCACCACACTTGAGAATGTCGGCAAGCCAATGCAGCGGATGATCGCCGCCAATATTCCAGACGGAAAAATCTGGTGCAACATTTGCACGTACACGCTCCTCAATACACCGCTTGAGATCTGCGAGAGTGCTGTTTTGGCAAGGAATGCTACCAGGCATGCGCTTGATTAGTTCTGACATTATAGCGGCTTGAGTCTTGTCTACGATGTAGCTGCCAGTGCCACTGGCATATGCAGCCAGCGTATTCATGTACGACTCGATACTATCATGGCATTTATTTCTCGCAGTAATATTGCCAAAGACTCCTGCCACAAGAAGTGGATCGGCAGCAAAGCGCTTGGAAAAATCAATCGCACTGGCAGCTTCCCTGCTAATCGGATTCGCGCCTGGAGGGTTCACACCGGCAGGATTTACAACGGGAGGATTCGCGGCTGGTGGGTTAACGCCGGGAGGGTTCGCGGCAAGCTTTTGCTGGGCGGCAATCGTATCAGGCACATGGCGGCCAAAAAACTGCGCAATGATGTTGTGCATAATTAGCCACTGCATCTGTCTGCGGACATCTTTGTCGGCATTTAATATCTGCGTGGATAAATTCCTAACTGCAGCTGTAATGCCCAATAGCGACTCGTCAGCCTTTTCTTTGGCGAGGAGATAGGCAAGGAAGACATTATACATGGCGTGGCTAGCTGCCCGCATGGCCGGAACGTCTACGCTGCGCACACGCTCTCCGAGCGTTTCTACGCTACTGTTGCAAAGGTTGGCTGCACCTTCAATCATTTGGTGGAACAAATTTGGCCGGTTGGCGTCCGCATCTCTCGCGCCATCATCTGGCCAGCCAAAATTCTCTCCGCCGCCATTATTATCGGCTGTCGCTAAGAAACCACTCAGGAATGAACATAAAATGCCACCGTCGTCTAAGGTTCTTCTGTTCGTGACAAGAAATGGCAGGAATATTTCATGAATCTTTCCTGTGACATAACTTGCATCCATTTGTCTCATCCTACTATCAGCAACCAGAACCGCGTCAATTACTAAAAGTTTTTCCGTAACTGGCTTCAAAACACCTTCGACAGGCGGCAATGAAATTATGCGCGCAAAATCTGAGTAGGTCAGCGGAACAAAAGCAATGAACCCGGCCAGAGCCAACTTCGAATCGAAAATCCCGACGACCATGATGACGAAAAACGTAACCGGG
>JAITDL010000011.1 GCA_031282565.1 Puniceicoccales bacterium | reverse complement strand
GATACGCTCGCCGTCCAAATTCCGAACAGTTCGAGATGCGCAATTTGGCACCTGTGCGAATCAATTTCGCCGCAGAAAAACCACCAGAATTTGCCATGCTGCAAATTGGTTCTGACGGGCCAACGGCTACTACGTAATTGCACATGCGTATTCTACTACGCATTTTAGCTTGCAAAGATTTCATTGTTTTTCTCCCATGGCGCCGCTTCGTGGTTTGCTATCTTACCATTTCCGTTACAGCGCAGTCGAAGAGAACGGCCATCGGTCCGTCGGGCATGTGCCCGCTGCGCCTGTGGGTTCGATCTCCAGCGCGTGGAGGCAGGGCAAACGACGAAGTATTACTCGTTCTCTCCAAACGTCTTAAGCTGCCTCGTAAATTTTTGTCAATCGTTCAAGGCGAAAGTGCAAAACTGAAACGCATCGCCGTAAGCGGCATGGATGAAGAGGAAGTAAAAGCACGCCTGGCGGAAGCAGATGGACTATGCGACCATGGAAAAAACATTTAATTTTTCGGACGTTGAAAAGCGCACGAGCGACAGCTGGCTGCGCAGCGGAAGTTTCTCCGTTGATTGCGCTGCAATTGATTCCGGCCGTAGCTGCTACGCCATCATGATGCCGCCGCCAAATGTCACCGGAGTGCTGCACATGGGTCATTTGCTCAATAACACACTCCAGGACATACTGATACGCCGAGCAAGCCAGCGTGGCGAGGTGGCATTCTGGCAGTCTGGCACTGACCACGCGGGAATTTCCATGCAGGTGCGAGTCGAAAAAGACCTCCTGAGCAAGGGGTTAGACGCAAAAAAAATGTCGCGCGAAGAATTTTTGCGCCATGCGGAACGCTGGAGGGATGAACATGGAGATATTATCCTTCGGCAGCTAAGGCGTTTGGGCGTTTGCTGCGACCTCACAAGAAAAGTCCACACGCTTGACCGCGACTACTCCAATTGCGTATTGCGCGGATTCGTAGAGCTTTACCGTCGTGGACACATCTACCGCGGTCGCCGCATTGTGAATTGGTGCCCAGTGTCAAAAACGGCAATAAGCGACGAAGAAGTATTTACGCGGGAAGTGGATGGACATCTCTGGCGCATCCGCTACGAATTGGTGGACGAGCCTGGAAAGTACATCGAGGTTTGCACGACGAGGCCGGAAACAATCGGCGGAGATGTTGCCATCGCTGTGAATCCCAATGATTTACGCTACACAGATTTCCTAGGCAAACGCTGCTGGCGCCCATTTCCCCGGGAAGCGATTCCAATCATAGCGGATGAAGCCGTCGATAAATCATTCGGCACTGGAGCTTTAAAGATTACTCCAGCCCACTCGGCTGTGGACTTCGAAATTGGCCAACGGCACAATTTGCCAGTGCGGGACGCAATGAACGAAGATGGCACGATGAACGAGCTGGCCGGCAAAGAGTTGGCTGGCATTGACCGCGGCGCCGCGAGGGTAAAATCAATTGAAATTCTCCGCGAACTTGGCTGCCTGGTGTCATCGGAACCACATCGCAGTGCCCTAGGCATTTCCGAGCGATCCGGCGTCCCAATCGAACCGCGCATTTCCGAGCAGTGGTTCCTCCGCTATCCGCACATAGATCTTGCCAAGCGGGCCGTCGAAGAGGGCCACATACGCTTTTTCCCTCGCCGATGGGAAAAGACTTACATCCACTGGCTGAACAACATCCACGATTGGTGCCTAAGCCGCCAGCTGCTCTGGGGCCACCGCATCCCCGTATGGTACAGGATCGGCGCCGACCGGCAAGACCCGGAAAATTGGCACGTATCTATCGACGGCCCAGCTGATTCGGAAAATTGGGAGCGGGACGGCGACGTGCTTGACACCTGGTTTTCATCGGCGTTTTGGCCCCTGGGAACGCTGGGCTGGCCCGACGATAAGCTCATGGAAACGAGGAAGTTCTCAAAATTTTACCCAACGCACACGCTGGTGACCGGCCCCGACATAATTTTTTTCTGGGTCGCCCGCATGGTTACGATGGCGGTGACCTTTTTGGGTAACGACTTGAAGGGCAAAAATTTGTGCGAGATAGTTCCATTCCGCAATGTCTACTTCACCGGCATAGTGCGGGACAATCTCGGCCGCAAAATGTCAAAGAGCCTGGGCAACTCACCGGACCCCATTGAGTTACTCGATCGCTACGGCGCCGACAGCGTCCGCTTTGGTCTCGTATCATCGACTCCGCTTGGCCAGGACATACTTTTCGACGAGAAGAACTTGGAGCTCGGCAGAAACTTTTGCACAAAACTATGGAATGCCTGCCGATTCCGCCTAATGCAGGGTCCGCCAAGCGATAGATGCGATTTTGCTTCCTCCGTTGCAGCTGCTGCTGATGGCGCCGATGTTTTTGATCACCAGATGGCTAGCACACTTCTAGCGGCATTCACAACGTCGCGAGAATTGCTGGAAGGCGGCGGCCAAGGTAAATCGGAGAGGCGCTATCTGTTTCAAGCGTCGCTGCAGACACTTGAGCACTTTTTCCGCGACGACTTTTGCGATTTCTACGTGGAACTTTGCAAGTGGAGGCTGAAGGAGTTAGGCAACAGAAAGGGACAGACATTGGCCATGCAGGACTTGATTTTGCGCACATTGCTGCAGCTACTCGCGCCGTTTATGCCTTTCATTACTCAGGAGTTATGGAATCAACTTAACTTTGGCACGGCAGACGAGGCCCTTCACCTGGTCCAATTGCCCGACCTTGGCTATGCGCTGAAGGCAAACAATTTGCTAGCAACGGAACTTGAGCTGGAACAAGTTGCGGCGTTTCGCATGGCGCTCACACAGTTGCGGGCCATGACGCCATCGGGCTTCTGCGGAAGCCTTCTCTTTGGGCAACTTCCCAGCAGTAAACCATTTGAAGAAAAATTTCGCCGTCCACTGCTCGCCATGCTCGGCAATATTGGGGTTAAAAACGTCGAAAAAATTCCGGAAAATGTTGCAGCCGTTGACACTCCATGGGGTCGATTCGCTCTGGAGGCTAATGACGGACTTTCAGCGGAATCGTTTGCAAAGATAAAGGACGCGTTAGCGCTCGCACGGAGGAACATAGCGGCGAACAGGGCCAAGTTAGATGACGGAACATTTTTGGCAAAGGCGCCGCAAAATGTTGTCGAGGGCGCGAGGAGGATGCTGAAAGAAAATTTGGAACTTGAGGCCCAACTCCTTGGCAGACTGGAAGGTAGCGGCGAAGTAATTTGACATAAACTGGAAAAATCGCGCCGCTCCACACAATTTCCGTCCTATTTTTACCATCGGCCATTGACTTCCGATTTGGCGGCGGCTAGTGAAATCGGCCAGGCGTTTCCATGGGCAGAACGAAAAAACCGCGGCCAGTTGGCAGTTTCCGACCAAAACTCTTTGCGATTTGGGCCGCCATAATCCTATCGATTTTATTGGCGTGGATATTCATATCTCCGTCGGCACCAAAGCAAATTGTCGAGCTGTCAATGGTGGACGTTGCGGAGGCTGCCGCGGCGGGACGCATTCTTTCCGGTGAAGTTAGATCAGTCCCCAGCAAGGGGATGCAGTGGTACAAGGTTAGCGGTAAAGCGATCATCGGCGGGAATTCATCTCAGCCCGTGGACTTTGTGGCACAGGGACGGCTCACGGACACGCGATTCAATCAAATAACTGCGGCAAAAGTCCTGCGTGAGCGGCCCGGGAGCACATTCATTTCTGACCTCGCCCTGAGCATCTTACCATTCCTATTCGTGCTGTCTCTTCTGTTTTTCCTATTTGGAAGGCAGGTTAAGGGTGCGGGCCGCAGCGCCATGACTTTCGGCAAAACGCGCGCCAGACTCTACGAGCTCGACGACAAGAAGATAACATTCAAAGACGTCGCCGGCTGCGATGAAGCCAAGGAGGAGGTATCGGAAATCGTTGACTTCCTTAAACATCCCAAAAAATACGTGGACATCGGCGGCAAGATCCCGAAGGGCTGCCTCATGATGGGGCCTCCAGGAACCGGTAAGACATTGCTGGCGAAGGCAGTAGCCGGCGAAGCTGCCGTGCCTTTTTTTAGCGTAAGCGGGTCTGACTTCGTCGAAATGTTCGTCGGCGTGGGTGCCGCGCGCGTGCGCGATCTCTTTGAGCAGGGCCGCAAAAATGCTCCGTGCATTGTTTTTATCGATGAAATTGACGCCGTTGGAAGGCAGCGCGGTGCCGGTCTCGGAGGCGGGAATGATGAACGGGAGCAAACACTTAATTCAATTCTCGTTGAAATGGACGGTTTCGATGGCCGTGACGGCGTCATCATCATGGCGGCGACAAATCGCCCAGATGTTCTTGATAGCGCGCTACTTCGCCCAGGTCGCTTCGACAGGCAGGTGATGATCGATTTGCCCGATATCCGCGGCCGCGAGGAAATTTTGCAGGTCCACGGAAAGAGAGTCAAATTAGCCGACGATGTTGATCTTAAAATCTTGGCCCGCAACACTCCAGGCTTCGCCGGCGCCGACCTGGAAAACCTCCTCAACGAGGGAGCGCTGCTGGCGGCTAGGTACGGGAAGAAAACGGTGGAGCGCTGCGACTTAGAGGAAGCGCGCGAAAAGGTGTCCTACGGCCGCGAGCGGAGGAAACTCATGGACGAGGGCGACCGCCGCATAACCGCCTACCACGAAGCAGGTCACGCAATTGTGCAGGCTCTAGTCGATGACGGACTCCTTCCGGTGCACAAGGTTAGCATACTTCCCCGCGGCCGCAGCCTGGGCTCGACAACGCTCATGCCGACGAAGGACATTCTAAACCATTCCAAACATCACGTGCTGAACCAAATATGCTGCTCCATGGCCGGACGCCTGGCGGAGGAAATCTTTCTCGGGGAAATATCCAGCGGTGCGTCGTCGGATATCAAGAGGGCGACGGAGTTGGCGCGGCACATGGTCTGCGACTGGGGCATGAGTAGCCTTGGCCCCGTTGCATTTGGGGAAAATGCGGACCACATATTCCTCGGCCGCGACATAACGCGCACGCAAAATTACGGCGAAAACACAGCCGACGCCATCGACAGGGAAATAGGCGAAATAGTTGGAGCGGAATGCACTAGGGCACGAGAAATCCTAAATAAGCGCCGCAGCGAATTGGAAACATTGGCGAAGCGGCTTCTGGAGGAGGAAACTGTCGACGGCGCAGTGATTTACCAATTAGTTGGCCGCGAATTCAATGGATACGTTCAGGATAGCGCCGAAGCAAAAAAGGCAAAGCCTTCCGGCAGAAAAACAAAGGTAAGTTCTCAACTGGACGATGGAGCCAAGGAGTCATAGCTGCGCGTCGCCGCATATCTGGCCAATGAGATTTTGGAAATCCTTCCTGCCGTGGATGATTTCGATTTCCATGCGCAGGTAATAGGTTGGCAACGGATAGAAGCGATTTGGGCAGAGCCTCACGGCATCCTTTTCCGTAGTAACGACTAGCTCAGCACCGCGCGCGGTCGCCATGGCAAAAACATTCTCCACGTCGCTGTCCTGGAAGCGGTAATGGTCCGGGAATCGCTTCTTGTATACCAGCGTTGCCCCGCATTCCGTGAGAAATTTCTCAAATCCTTCGGGCACAGCGATTCCACTGAATGCCGCTACACGCTTGCCGATGAGCGACGTCAGCGCCATCTGCCCACTTTGCGATTTTGTGGCAACGGAGTGAACGTCGCAGAGATGCTTCGGCCTGTGACGACTAACTACGATTGGGACAGATGGAGCGGCGTGTCTGCGTAAAATCTTCACGAGCTCTCCGTGGTCGCTGCCGTCAGATTTCGTTATGATTATGTGGGTTGCGCGGCGCACTTCGGCCGGCGGTTCGCGCAGTATGCCGCGTGGGAGTAAATGCCCGCTACCGAATGGGTTAGTGCAATCTACTAGCAGCACATTGAACTGGCTCGTGAGCCGCAGATATTGGAAGCCATCATCAAGGATTATCGTGTTACAGCCAAAGCGATTAATAGCAAATTTTCCCGCCTTGATTCGATCCTTATCGGTGATTACGGCTACGCCTGGTAAATTTTTCGCCAGCATATGTGGTTCATCGCCAGCCATTTCCGAATCCAACAGCACTGATTTTCCGTCGGACACCACCCGCGGCTGTTCCGCATCGCCATGTGTAATCGCACGCAAACATCGGCGCCAGAGCGATTCACCCCTGCTGCGATAGCCACGGCTCAAAATCGCGACGCGGCGTCCGCGGCGAGACAATTCACGGGCAAGCAGTTCAACCACAGGGGTTTTCCCAGTCCCGCCGACGGTCAAATTCCCGACGGAAATCACGACGCAGCCGAGGTACTGCGAACGCAGGATGCGCCGATCGTAGAGAAAATGACGCGCATAGACGGCGCTGCGGAATGGCAATGACAGCGCTGAAAGAATTGGGCAAATGACTCTCGTGGAGAAACTTCGCCGGCGGCCATAGAGAATGTCGGTCATGAATTTTTCCGCGGTCCGATCGAGGTGGCGCAGCGGCCTCAACACCTTCCTGCGCAGCTTGAGTCGCCAATAGCGGAACCAGCGCATAGCATGCAGATCTTACTGGCGGCTGGCGAGCAAATTCACCAACTCGCCGTTGTTTTTGGTCTTCTCCATTCGCTCAAATAGCGTAGTTAGAACACTTTCCGGCTTCCCAGACGCGGCAGCTCTCCTCATAATTTGCGCGGCATCAATTTCCCTTTGGCTGAGAAGCAGCTCCTCTCGCCGCGTGCCAGTTGCCTGCAAATTTATGGCCGGGAACAACCTCTGCTCCGATGCCCGCCTATCGAGAACGATCTCCATGTTGCCAGTGCCCTTAAATTCCTGGAAAATAAGATCATCCATGCGGCTGCCAGTTTCCACTAGAATTGTGGCGATGGTTGTCAGGGAACCGCTTTCTTCCGTAGCCCGCGCAAGGGCAAAGAGTTGGCGCGGTTTCTCCATGGCCAACGAATCGAGTCCTCCACTCAGCGTTCGACCGGATCCAAAAATCGTTCCATTGCAAGCTCTTGCCAAACGCGTCATCGAATCGAGCAGCACAACCACGTCGCGACCGGTCTCCGCCAGACACTTGGCCCTATTAAATGCCAGCTGTGCCACGCGCACGTGATTTTCCATTGGTTCGTCATTTGACGACGCAAATAGCTCGGCATCAATGGCGCGGCGAAATTCCGTCACCTCCTCTGGCCGCTCATCGACGAGAAGGATCAGCAGGTGGCACTTTGGATTATTTGCTGAAATTCCCTTCGCTATCTGCTGCAGCAGGATGGTTTTACCTGCTTTCGGCGGGGCGACGATTAGACCGCGCTGCCCCTTGCCGATGGGCGCAAACATGTCGACGATGCGCGTAGATAGCGGACCACCATCGGTTTCCGTCTTCAGTCGCTGGGACGGTGAGACCGTTGTCCTGCGCAGAAATGGCGCAAATCGCTGCCGTTCGATCGGATTAAATCCATCAACGCTATCAACGAAGCATAGTTGCGGGTGGCGACCACCTCCTCGGGCGGCCCCGGCTTTTCCATAAATTTCTTGGCCGCAATGCAAATTGAATCGCTCAACCATGCGCTGTGGCACGGCGGCAACGATTTCAAGGTTTCTAGCCCCGCTGCACTGCGCCCACAGGCGCCCGCCAAAATTATTTTCGCCGTCAAAAATACCGGCGACGGGAATATTGTTTTCCATAGCACTATCCACGGCAATTACCTAGCAGCCAACACTGGGGAATAAATCAGCCAATCCACTGCTCATCACTATTACTTTCAACGATTTCCTCGATGGCATCATCCCCGTCCTCATCGTCCTCATCGGCGGAAAACCCAGCGGGGCAATACTCAAGAATGTTTGCGATTTCATAAAAAATGTGCAGCGGAACGGCACCCATCGACTCGACGCAGTCGCGCACTTCCTCCTCCAACTCGTTCACTGTGAGCTGCTGAGTAAATTTGTGCACGGAGTTCAAATATTTGATTCGCAGCAGGGAGATGTGGTCCAAAAATTCCGCATAGCCGCCGCTCGACTCCCCAAAAATATTCGGCAGGGCAAAGAGTTTTTCGTCGCTTTCTCCAATTTTCTCGTCGGTCGCGACGAGTCGTATGCGACCATCTCCGAGATCTTTGTCGATGGAAAATGCCCTAAATGCCGGCAAAATCATGTCGCCGCGCAGGCCGAACTCACGCAGCGGATCCATCAGGTCAAAAATATATTCTACCTGCTTCGGATCCAATATGCTAATGCGGTCTTCATCGGGATTCACCGGCAGATTGTCGGTCTCCTCAATCCACCAGTTGAAATCCGACTCCAACTTCGCTATGCACCAGCCTATCTGACAGCTGTCCTCTTTTTTGGCCCCTTCCATGGCGTCGAAAACGCATAGAACCGAATTATCATCTGCGGTAAAGCTGATTTTCAGCTGCCGATACAAAATGATGCCAAATGGTTTGCGCTGTGGTAGTTTCGCCAGGAACCAAGCTGTCGGCGGCCGTAAAAAATTGCGCGGAGGCAGCAATTTGCTATACTTTATTCGTGGCAGTTGTATCAATGGAGAAGGTAGACTGTGGCCCAAATGCGCCTCCTCCATTGGAAAATGGCTGTGAGAGTGTTCCCTTTGAAATTTCTTCACTGAATTGCGTAAAGTGCTGCAATGTCGCTCGGTTGCAGTTGGCCGCGGCCAAAAAACTTGAGATAGTAAGCTGCATACTGGGGATTTCGGCATCTGCGCTAACTTTCGTCTCCGCAGGATTTTGCGCACCGTTGGGCGTGGTCCTAGCATCGGCCTGCGGAATACTGAACGTTGTCATCTTCGTCCTCAAGGTGCGCGCGGACAAAAATTCTTCAGCGGCAATGGCCTTCGTCGGCAATGAGAATAAATGCAAGGCGCTTTCAATGGACGTTGCAAATCTCGCACAGCACCTTCCAACTGAAACGAGATTAAGCTGCTTTCAACTTGTTAGCATTCTTGATAGTAATGGGAATAGGACCATCGAAAACCTACTGCTGTCCAGCGGAGCCATGACTCTACTGCTGGCGCTAGTGCGTGCCGGAAACCCAAATGCCGCAGGACTTTACCGCAGCCTTCCCGACGAAGTACGTGTGCAAGTTAGCATAACGGAATATCCGAATCTTCGGAGGCTTGCCAAAAAACTTGATGAGCTGCAATCATCTGGCCAGCTGCCGTGGCAGGAATTGGCCCATGACGGAGTTGAAGTCTCGCCGCTGAATTGCGTATCGGCTTGCGTGACAGCGAGAAAACAATTGGCCGTAGCGTCCACAATCGGGAAGACAGCTTTCTTTTCGGACATCATCGTGCTGGCCGTGACGATTTTGTCCAATGGAACTTTAACACCAATTTGCATGCTGCTGCAGGCGATCAATGCTTTGCTGGCCTTCGGCGCCATGAGTTTACAATTCATTGCGCAGCACCACATTGCAAAGTGGGAAATTTTTAGCGGAGTTCACGGAGAGTGCAAGGCGTTGGCCGTTGAACTTTTACAAATGCCAAAGGATGAAAACTACGCCGAGACCATGAAACTACGTGCCATACTCTGCAACTGCGAAATAAAAACCATAGAAGACTTTGCTGGCAATCCGAATGCGATGGCTGCATTTAGAAAACTTTTGGTTGGCGGAAATAAAAATGCGTTGGCAATTTTTTTGAATTTCCCGGCTGAACTGCAAGAAGCTGTAGCTGCGCTCAATGGAGAACCACTTCCTGGAAATCCAAATGGCAACGCCGTCACAGATCCGTGCCACGTGCGCACAACTGCAACTGATAGCGCATCAATAAATTTTTCGGGACGCATGCAGCTGGCCTCATCATTTGGAGTAATGGTGTCGTCGCTACTTGCGCTGTCGCCAAATATTCACTGTGAAATGGTTAGCACCGTGCTTGCGATCATTAGCGGCATCGTAACCATGTTTTACATAGCGCTGACTGACTTTGCTCGCCAACCGCCGTAAGTGAAAATACATCCTCTTTGGCGCTAGCGATTAACAACTGACATGGCCCTTTCCCTGGAAACTGCATGGGTTGTCAGGAGCGGTCCAATCACCTTGATCCCAGCCCGCCACGCACGTTGCAGCATGGAAGACAGAAGGAAAAACGTCGGCATCCGCAGATAGAGAGGCAGTTGCTGCGATTGGTCAATGCGCCGCTGCAGCGCCGCCGCCAGGTCAATGATCTTTTCAGGGTCGCAGTCGAATGCCGTCGAAAAGACGTCACGGAGCTCCTTTGGAAGTTCTTGGAAGGCGTTTAGATCTCCATCCAAATGGCAGAGCCCAGCGGCAAGTTCCGGATTCCAAAGGCCATCGTCAAGTAGACGCGTCACCAAATTCGGATCCAGCGAACAAACACGCTCTCCCGACGGAAGTTGCAAAATTCTCACATTTGTCGAAAGTGGATTTGCCCCCGGAGAAACATTCAAAATCGCAGCGGCAGCGGTCGCGGCTGAGCCGGCTATGAAGTATCCATTGCGCAGGCCGTTACGGCGAACTTGATTGCGCAAACCATCCCAGTCGAGATCCGCAACTTTGTCAGACTCTTCAACATCTCCCGGAAGACGTTCAATGGAATAGTTATCCGCCGCAATTGGTCCGCGCTCGACGGCAAGCTGCTCGGACGCTGAAATTGCCCAATAGCCAAGCCGTTCAAAAATCTCTGCGGAAATCCGCTTGGCTCCATCGGAATCGTAGGGAATTGACTGCGCGCGTAGCAGATCGTGGAGCCCTGCGACGGAAAGTCCAAGGCTCCTAAGTCGCCGGCAATGGCGTTCGGCCCCTGACGATGGGAAATGTGTCAGCGAGATCACGTTATCCAGCGTCCGAACGGCAATGGCAACACTTTGCTGAAAGCGTTCCCAGGAAAATGTTCCATCTGCCTCCAAGTGTGCAGGAAGCGATATGGTGCCGCAGGCGCAGCAGGCCGTTTCTTCGCGCTCCATGGCCATGGCACAGTCGCCAAAAAGACTTGCCGCCTTGATTGCCGGTAAATTTTTCCGGACTGTTTTTTGAAAATTGTCACCGAAAGCTAGACATGGAAACCCAATTTCAAAGGCACTTGCCAAAATTTTCTGCCACAACTCCCTCACATTCGCTCGCTTAGACCACACTTCACACCGCTCCGCCATGGCTTCGCACTGTACGTAGCGGGCAGAAAATTCCTCGCCGGAAAGCGTGGCGAGTTCAGGCATTTCGTTCGGCTGGAAAAACGTCCACCATTCGACGCCATTTGCCAACCGTTCCATGAACAGATCCGCGATCCACAGGCAGGTGCGCAGTCCAGATCTGGACGCCCTTGCCGCATTCTCAAAATTTTTCTGCAGTGCGATGAATTCTTCTACATCCGCGTGCCAGAGATCCAGATAGGCACACCCACCGCAAGTTTCCCCGCCGGCGATGGCCAGCTGCTGCCGGTGCAAATCAAGGAACGGCACTACTCCGGATGAGACTTTCCTGGAACCACCTATGGGCGCCCCGCGGCCACGGATTAGTGACCATGACCCGCCGAGTCCAGCTCCCCAGCGAGACGCCAGGGCATTTTCCGCAATGCCGCGCACCATGATGTCTTCCATACTATCTTCCAGCGCATAGACATAATTCGATAGGAGATAGGGCCGCGCCGTGGATGCGTAGAGCAGCACCGTTTCCGCCGGGCAAAACTCCAGGCGGCTCAGCGCGCCGTAGAGCTCCAAAATTTCCTTCTCGGCGTTTTGCCTTGGGCTGTGCAAATTTAGCCCGATTGCTATGCGCATCCAAAACCACTGAATGAGCTCCAATGGGCCAGCACAGTCGCGCAGTAGGAACTTGCGACACAGCAGATCAAATGCGTTCCAATCGAGCAATTTATCCCTAGCGTAATCCATGTGCCTCGCCAGCGAAACGCAGTCAAATTCGCCGAATCTTACGTCGAGCAACCCATCCGCCACGGCTTTCGAAATGTGGTCACCGAAGCGCAGCTCCATTGGACGTCCATCTTCTGCATCGCCAATCACTTCATCCCATAGGAATCGCCGTCCGAGAGCGGTCCCGAGTTTCGCAAAGCAAGGGTCTTCTTTGCTGCGGCGCAAAACGTTAGACAAAACTATGTCGCGCAGCTCATCAAAGTTCAGCTGGTCAGGAACTCCGCGCAGCATGATTGCAAGCAGTTCTTCCTCTCCCGCAGCGACTCCAGATTCCATCAGCGGACCACGGATCCATTCGAGCCACTGCCCATCGCCCCAGCAGCGGAGCTCGCCATTCCTGAGGTGCACGAACCGCATGGCCTGCTGTCCACCGGTCTTCTGGGCGGTTTTTCGCTCCTCGTCCCGCCTTTTCCTGTAGGCGGCGTAGGCCATTGCCGTGGACTCCTCTCCTCGGATAAGCAACTCATTTTGAACGGCATCCTGAATTGTCTCGATGTCTACGGTTGCATCGGGCGCAGTTGGGATGACACTGCGCTCCACGGCCGCCGCTATGGCAGGAGCCGCGGAATCAGATTTCCCCGTGGCCAGGAACGCCTTCCGCAGCGCTATTTCAATTTTTTCACGTTTCCATGGGACAGCCTGTCCATTTCGCCTACGTACCCGCATGACAAGGTTCATGGCGCCTTCTAGGAATTGCCGCCGCAGGAGGCAACGGAGAAATGCTGCCAAAATGTTGCGGTCTCCGCGGCAATTTAAATAGAGCGCTGCTCATTTCCGCTAGTGATATTTTAATTAATTGAAAAAATTCTATTGACATTTTCTCGTTTGTGCGATGGCAAATCGACATGGATAGTTCACACTTCTTAATTCCGAAAGCTCCACACGTTCGTAGATGTGCAGTTCAACCATTGTCTCCGCATGGCGATCGATCAATGGCCAATGTTCTCATTACCTGCTACGGCGAACTTGAAGGGGCGCATCTTGTGTTCATGTGTGATGAAAAATCTGACTCGCTGCCAACTATGGCACGTAGATTCATTCACGACAATGCAGTCATCACTGAAGATGGCTACAAAATTCACGTTGGCTCATATGGATTGATGTATAGCAAGGGTGGACACTTCAGCATTGCTGATTGTGTCGCCCTACTTGGAATGGCGCAATCTGACAAACTCGAAAACGCTATTCATTCGGGTTATAGTTCTAGGTACAGCCTTCCGTTTGAGGGTGTAGCAACTGAACGCGTAGATTGGTGCTAATATTAGTGGCGTAGATCTATCGTCGATGGTTCACGCCGGCATTAAATCGATGTGCAAATAGTTGGCGCGCTGCGTGGGGAGCTGAACCAGCCTGCTCCAGTTAGCGTCATTTTACAGTCGGCGGCTGCATTTTTTTTACTGCCACGCAAGTTTTGCGCAGCCGTCAACTTGCCGTTGACAAACGATCACAGTGAAATCAAGCTCATGCTGTGGATACTGTTAGATTTCCGCGCAGAGCAGAGCCGTGTTTTAATTTCGACCACGATGGCTGCGATCCGTGCCAGTACCACGAAGATCTTACACAGCAAATCGAATTTGAGCATGCGGCGGCGGACGTCGGGAAGCAATTTGCCGCAGTCCGCTCCTCGAAGCCAACACTCGAACATGTTTTTAGCAGTGAAAATAGCGGACCTCCGGAGTTTTCGGATAAGCTGCGCACCATGCTGCACACCCGCAAATCTCTCAGTGCAGCAAAAGGCCATCTGCGAATAGTCCTTCTCACTCCACCATTTACTCCGGAAATTGCCCTCGGCAAACGCCTCGTTGAGCTGCTGGCGGAACGTGGCTGCGAATGCTGCATCTGCGAAGCGAAACTCAAGGATTTTGTGCGATTAATTAATCCTACCATCCTGTTGAGCATGTGGCCAATGTTCTCCCCGCCGAAGAAGATCCCGGCAGTTCAATTTTGGGGAAATGACTTCCCAGAGGGAAGTGAGCAGTTTAGCATCGCGTCGAAGTATCGCTACTTTCTACATGGAACTCCCGACGTCGCAAAATTGGCCGGCCATGCCGCACGCAGCGGAAAACAAATTCGTGCCCAACCGCTTTTACTGTCGGTGCGCGCAAGCGCTTTCTGCGATTCACCAAAGCGGAGATTATTTTTTAGCGCGATTGGTTGGGACAGAAGACGCGGGAAACTCTACCTCCCCATCTACTCAATGCTGGACAAGACCGGCTATTTCGATGCCTACGGCAATTCAAAATTATTCCCCCATGGCTCCTACCGCGGATCAACCAACAACCAAAAACTTTTCCTTGAACGCATGCGTGAAGCCGGCGTGGCTCTCGTGCTCCACGGCGACGATCACCTAAACAACGGCACAAGTTCTTCCAGGGTTTTCGAGGCGGCCGCGTCGTCCTGCGTAATCATCAGCGACAGACACCCATTTATCGTGGAAAATTTCGGAGATTCCGTTCTCTACATTGACCAAAATGCCAGTCCGAAGGAAATATTTGGCCAAATTGACGGACACATGCGATGGATTCTGGCCAACCCCGATGAGGCAATCGAATTGGCCCGCAGATCGCACGAAATCTTCGTCAAAAACTTCTCCCTGGAAAATGAAGCAGATAAAATTGAAAAGTTTTTCCGCGAAATAGTGGCCGAAAACGCCGCACCATAAACGCCACGCGCAAAAAATTTGTTTCCATCGCGGCGCCGATTTCGTAGAATTCATTCCCATGTCAGCAAAAGTGGAATGCCGTGAATTGCTCGCCGAAGCGGATGCGAACTTGCGCACGTGGCAGTCCGTTGGAAACCTGCCGCGCTGGGCTGCCGACTCCATTGAATGGCTCATGGCCAATGGACATTTTGCCGAGATAAACGATCGGTTTTTTCAAAATCTTCAATTCGGAACGGGAGGCATGCGCGGCCGATGCATAGGATCTGTTGTGACTCCGGCCGAGGGGGATGCGATTTCTAAAAAATTTCACCGCAGCGCAATTGGTTCGGCAACCATGAATGACATCAACATCGCCAGGGCAGCAATCGCTCTACACCGCCACTGCAAAAAATGGCTGGAATCAAACGGCGATGGGAGCGTACTCCGCCTAATTGTCGCCCACGACGTTCGCCATTTTTCCAAAATTTTCGGAAAAATAGTTTGCTCCATCTGGAACATTCTCGGCGGCGAGGCTTTTGTCTTCGACGAAGCGCGCTCCACTCCGGAATTGAGCTTTGCCCTGCGCCGCCTTGGGGCAACTGCTGGAGTGGTAATTACCGCAAGTCACAACCCATTCCACGACAACGGATTCAAGGCATATTTCAGCGACGGCGCCCAGATGATCGACCCCCACGCCGCATCGACGATGGACCTCTACGCCAAAGTGTCCATCGCAGAAGCGTGTGAATTACTTAGCCGCGTCGAAGGAGCGGCAAAAACATTTCTCATGCCGTGTCAGCCCATCGACGATGCCTACGTAAAATTCCTGGGAAACGGAATCGTGGACGGCAAATCACTCGGTCACATCAAAAAACCAATTGTCTACACGTCTCTCCACGGCGTCGGGATTGTTGCCACCAAACAGCTCGCAGACGCCATCAACCTGCCAATTGTCTACGTCGAGGAGCAGTGCCGCCAGGATCCAAATTTTTCGACGGCACCTTCGCCGAATCCGGAAAACCCAGCCACATTCGCCCTCGCCATCGCCAAGTGCGACGCGGTCAATTCCGACCTGGCCATCGCCGCGGACCCAGACGGAGATCGCATGGCCATTGCCTGCCGCGGAAGAAACGGAAAAATGCGCACCCTATCAGGCAATGAGACGGCTATTTTCCTCGGAGAACGTCGGCTACGCGCGCTATTTGCAACGGGAAAACTCAGCGCAGCAACGGCCGCCAATGGAGTCATTGTGCGCTCACTGGTAACAACTCCACTCCTCGACGCCATTGGCGAATCCTACGGCGTAAAAACCATAAGGACACCGGTTGGATTTAAGTGGATCGGTGCCAAATTAAAGACGTGGGAGGACGCCGCCGTAAAAGCTTGCCTGGCAGCAACGGGCAAATCCATTAGCTACCGCGACCTTGGAGAAGACGCGCGCCGCGAATTTTTATTAAACTATTCAAATTATTTAATCCTCGGAGCAGAGGAAAGCTGCGGCTACATGGCACTCGACGGCACCCGCGATAAGGATTCCCACTCGGCCCTACTCATGGCCTGCGAAGCCTATGGGGCCATCGTCGGCGAAGGACGCACAATGGACGATTTCTTCGACGGCATCTACGAACGTTTTGGATACCACGGCAGCAAACTTCACACCGTAACATTTTCAGGCGCCAGCGGAGTGCGCAGGATCAATGCACTCATGGATTCATTCGAAAAAAATCCATGCAAAGCCTTTTGCTCCAAAAAGGTAATTTCCTGGAAAAATCTCGAAAGCGAGGGAGCCGAAGACGGAATTGGTGGAAAGTTTTTTTCAAAAAATTTTTTCATGGCGGAGTTGGACGGCGGATTCACCGTTGCCATTCGCGGCAGTGGGACTGAAGCGAAGGTCAAATTTTATTTTTTTTACCGCGATTCAGGTGGAGATGTTAGAGCAGCTAGATGCTTCGCAGATGAGGAATTTAGCAAAATGGCCATCTTCGCCGAAGCGGATGCCAACTCAAGAGCATAGAACCGCAGCAGTTCGGTAAAAAAAATGTTAACCATTTCGGGAAAATGACTTTTCTCTTGCGCCTACGATTTTGGCGCGGTAGACGAGCTCACGGGAGTTGTTCTATGAGTGCTAGTCCCGTTCCGAAAAATACCGCTGATGCCACGCTTGTTTTGACCACGCTACAGGTTCAGGCTGACATGTTGCTCGACAAAATTACGGCCGTTGCAAACGCCATAGAGTATTATACTGCGCCGCGCGTTAGGCGAGGCCCGCGTGTTGAGGAGATCGACTGTTCCGATGACGGCACTCCAGTTTCTAGGGTTAAACCTAGAATAACGGAACCTGGCGACCTAATGGAAACTGCAACTGGCGTGCTACATAGCGATGCCGAGGCCCACGTGATTCTCAGTGCGTGGAAGTTTTCTTACCCAGAGGAGATGCCATGGATCTGCGCCGAAGAACGTCGGCTGAAGATTGATGGAGTTTCACTATGTGAGGCGGAAGCCCACATAAGTGGAGAGATGCAGGTCCGCAAATTGGCAGCCGATGAACGGCTCGCAGAGCGGAAACAACTAATAGCTGATCCGAAAACACGAAGCTCCGTTGTGCCGAGAAACGAAGGCGGACGCATGGAAATAGATCGGCTGAATGAAATTGACAGGCTTGATGCCAGGGCCGCCGCGAACGAGGCGCAGGCGGCCAGGACGATGGCGCAGGTCAAGGAAAAGGAGGTGCTCGTTGCGTCGAAACGGGCTGCGCTGGACGATGGCAGCTATGCTAGAGCACGGCGAGCGGAAATTGACGCGGAGCTCGACCTGGAGCTGGCAGAACAGCAAATGGAGCTGGAGATGCGAAGGCAGTATGTCGCTGCGATGGAAGCCGTTATCGATTTGAGACAATGATGGACGGCGATGCATTTTCAAGCATGAGAGAACTGTGCGCGTCTCTCGCCGCATCCTACGCTAAATTGGAACAGCTAGCCGAAACCGTTTCGGACAGATCAATTGGAGATGCCATCGTCCGCACAAAAGACATGCAGCTGATGACCGGTTTTGTCGTTGCCGTTGGAGAAACGCATTCGGTGGCCATTTTTTCTCTAGCCTGCATTCTATATCAAATTGCGCTGTCCAGCGACGATTCCCGCACGCTGTTGGTGCGCAAGTTGCCAAGCGTTCTCCGCATGGCCGAAAAGGAATTTAGGAGTTGGCCGCAGGCGGAAATTGCGGCTGCCAGACGGCGTGCAGAAGCTGAACTCGAAACTATTTTTGGCGATAGGTCGTTCGCATTCGCAGAAATTGTAGATGGGCACATCGCTCGTATCTGCTGCAAAAATCCAGAAGGCAAATTAGCTAGGCGCACCAAAGCGCTTTTACATCGTTGGCTCGTTTGAACATTCACGTCCAACGCTTAGCCGCTACTCGGAGCATAATTAAACATAGTTTCCAAAAAAACTGTTGCCACGGCGGCGGCGGCGGCGTTGATCGACCTAGATGACACACATGCTAGCCAATCCCGTTATCGTCGGCATGGTTGCACTACTCCTATTGTCGGCGCTCCGCATGCACGTTGTAATTGCGCTAGTATCCGGCGCAGTGGCGGCAGGACTTGCCGGATCCATGTCCATTGCACAAATTTTTTACAAATTTCACTGCGGGCTGACATCTGGAGCAGCCATAGCTGTAAACTATTCGCTGCTTGGTGCTTTTGCCTACGCCCTGGCAAATTCCGGCATGGCCGAATTGGTGCGGCGCAACATGGTGAAAAACCTAGGAGAGGACATGTGTCCCAAACTTGCCAATCGCCTGCGCTGGAGAATTTTACTAATTATAACGGCCATTTCATTTCTCTGCAAAAGTCTAATACCCGTGCACGTGGCATTTGTCCCACTGCTAATCCCTCCACTGCTTGCACCGATGGCACAGCTGCGCATGGATCGCCGCGCCGTGGCCTGTGCCATCGTGTTCGGGTTGGTAGTTTCCTATATGACTCTGCCGCTCGGATTTGGCTGTGTTTTCCTTAGAAATATCCTC
>JAITDL010000003.1 GCA_031282565.1 Puniceicoccales bacterium | reverse complement strand
GATAGCGTTAGTGTAATAAGCGCCGATTCATCTTTCGCTGGTTCGCTGTGCTGAAGAAAGCTTGGAAATTCATCGTTTGGTATTCTTTCAAAAAACTTCCTAATGCCATTGATGTCATTTCGTGTTAGTGTTAGCAATGGAGATGTCTGCAGATGTGTAAATAGGCCATCAATTCCAGTAAAATTTCCGCTTGCAGCTTCAATGGTGGCAGCAAGTGACATGGCGTCTGTGGCTATCTTTCTGTTCGCCGCGAGCACTCTGGCATTTTCGGCGGCATTTAGTTCGATCATTGCCCTAAGGATTGGATCGTCTGCTGCGCTGCAGCCAAATGTGCAATACAAAGCAGCTTTAAGAATTGCAAGAAATCCTCCAACCCCGGAATATTTTAGGCATATTCTTGCCAAGGAAAAGCTAACTCTATGTTTCTCTGTTGATGATGCAATTAATAATTCAGGATTAGATGCGCCACCGCCATATATTTCTTTAACGGCAGCAGAAAGGGGTGGCAGTAAATAGCCATAGCTGTTAGGATCTGTTCCGGAAATACGCACAAAAACAGCATATGACGATGGCGTAAAAATGTAAATAAAACTTACGAAATTGTACTGTTGCCAGTGAAAATAAAAATAGCCGGAGCATTTTGCTCCGGCGCTAATTCACTCAATTGGCGAGTGTTTTGCCAACTAATTAATAATCCATTCCGCCGTGGCCGCCAGCCATTGCCGGAGCTGATTTTTCTTCGGGCTTGTCGCAAATTATGCACTCAGTCGTAAGTAGCAGCGCCGCAACTGATGCCGCGTTTTGTAGCGCCGACCGCGATACCTTTGTGGGATCGACGACACCGGCCTTGATCAGATCCTCGTACTTCCCTGTGGCTACGTTATATCCGTTTGCACCTTCTGCCCGAAGGACTTCCTGTACGACCAGCGAACCCTCCACGCCGCCATTGAAGCAGAGTTCTTTGAGCGGCGCCTCCACGGCTTTGCGCACGATGTCAATTCCGATGCGCACGTCGCCGCTGTGTTTTTCTGCTTCAGCCTCAATGGCCTTCGCCGTGCGCAACAGTGCCACTCCGCCTCCAGCTGAAACGCCCTCCTCGACGGCAGCCCGCGTGGCGTGTAGCGCATCCTCGACGCGCATTTTCTTTTCCTTCATCTCCGGTTCCGTTGCGGCGCCGATATTTATCACCGCCACTCCGCCGGACATCTTCGCCAGCCGTTCCTGCAGCTTTTCCTTGTCGTAGTCGGAGGTTGCATCTTCTATCTGTTTCCGCAGCAGTTTGATGCGCCCCTGAATTGCCTCAGACGATCCGGCGCCTTCGACGATGGTTGTGCTCTCCTTGTCGACGGAGACGCGTTTCGCCCGGCCGAGGTCGGACAGCTGAACGTTTTCCAGTTTGATGCCAAGGTCTTCGGAGATGCATTTCCCGCCGGTTAGTATGGCGATGTCTTCCAACATTGCCTTGCGGCGGTCGCCGAAGCCGGGGGCCTTGACGGCGCAAACCTGGAGAGTTCCTCGCAACTTGTTCACCACCAATGCTGCTAGCGCTTCACCGTCGACGTCTTCGGCGATGATGAGCAGCGGTTTCCCCGATTGTGCCGTGGCCTGGAGAATTGGCAGTAAGTCGTTGAGGGAGCTAATTTTCTTTTCACAGATGAGTACGTAGGCGCCCTCGAATGAGCAGTCCATGGACTCGGAATTTGTCACGAAATAGGGACTGAGGTAGCCCTTGTCAAATTGCATGCCCTCAACAATTTCGAGCACGGTTTCGATGCCCTTGTTCTCCTCGACCGTTATGGTGCCGTCCTTGCCGACTTTGGCCATGGCGTCGGCGATTATGCGACCGATTTCCTCGTCCCAGTTCGCCGAAACGGTGGCCACCTGACGCACCTCATCCTGTCCGCCGACCTGCTTGGAATTTTTCTTAAGCACCTCCACGGCAACTTCAACGGCCCTGTCTATGCCGCGTTTCACGAATATGGGATTTGCTCCGGCGGCAACGGAACGGAGACCTTCCTTGTAAATTGCCTCAGCCAATACAGTTGCCGTTGTGGTTCCGTCGCCGGCATTGTCTGCCGTCTTCGATGCAACTTCCCTAACCATCTGGGCGCCTATGTTTTCGAATGGATCTTCCAGGTCGATCTCCTTGGCAACGGTGACGCCGTCCTTTGTGACAGTCGGAGAACCGAACTTACGATCAATGAGCACGTTGCGACCTTTTGGTCCCAGCGTCGCCTTCACGGCCTTCGCCAGCTGCTCAACGCCCCGTAAAATCTTCTTCCGCGCGTCTTCATCAAAAATTAATTGTTTAGCCATCTTCATTACTCCTATGAATTTACTCATTCACCTTTTTTTAAAAACTACTAGTCTCCGCAGCAACCGCAGCAGCAACTGTCTCCACCGGAAAGCACTCCGAGAATATCGCTCTGGCGCAGGATCACGTATTCCTCGCCGTCTGCTTTGAACTCGTTGCCGCCGTAGCGACTAATCAGGACGCGATCGCCAACTTTTACTTCAAATTCTACGTGCTTCACGCATCCTTCTTTGCAGTCGCATACTTTTCCACTGCCAAGCGCAACCACCTCAGCCTCCTGCGATTGCTCCTTGGCCGTATCGGGGATTACAATGCCGCCCTTTATCTGTTCCGTCTCCTTGTGTCTCCTGACCAAAACCCTATCGCCAAGAGGTTTCACCAATTTCATCTTCCTATTCATGTCTCACTCCTCCCCGGACAGCCGCCAGCGACGGTCCGGAAATCCCACCCACCGCGCTAGCGGCGGAAAATCTTTATGTCCATATTTTTTGCTTTGTCCGCCGTGGCGCCGGAACGGCGCCACGGCGGCGTCTGCCGCAGCGCTAGCTGCGCTATTTTTTATCGCCGTCAACCACTTCAAAATCAGCATCGACGACATTTTTACCGGCTCCCGGTCCTCCCGCTGCGTCCGGCGCCGGCCCCGGCTGCCCCTGGGGTCCGCCCGGGCCCGTTGCATCCGTCGCTTGGGTCTGGGCATATATCTTCTGCGCAGCCGCTTGCATTACCTTGGATAGCTCATCACGCGCCGAGTTCATGGCTTCCGTGGACGATTCCTGATTTTCAAGCACCTTTTTGGCGCTCTCCTGGGCCGCTTCCACGGACTTTTTGTCATCGGCGTTGATCTTGTCGCCCAGATCGTTGAGCTGCTTGCCTACCTGGTAGATCATGTTGTCCAGGTGGTTGCGCGCTTCGGCCTTCTCCTTGGTTGCCATGTCATCGGCGGCGTGGGCCTCGGCATCTTTTTTGAGCCGTTCAATTTCCTCGTCGCTGAGCCCGGAACCGCTGGTGATGGTAACCTTTTGTTCCTTGCCGGATCCGCGGTCCTTGGCGGTGACGTTCAGTATGCCGTTGGCGTCGATGTCGAAGGTGACCTCAATCTGCGGCACGCCCCTGGGAGCCATGGGGATGCCGTCGAGGCGGAAGTTGCCCAAGCTCTTATTGTCCTTGGCCATGGGCCGTTCGCCCTGGAGCACGTGTATGTCGACACCAGTTTGTCCGTCGGCGTAGGTGGTGAAAACCTGCGTTTTCTTGGTGGGGATTGTGGTGTTACGTTCGATCATTGGGGTGCAGACGCCGCCGGCCGTTTCGATGCCGAGAGTGAGCGGAGTGACATCCAGCAGAAGGATATCGTGCACATCGCCCTGCAGTACGCCGCCCTGAATTGCCGCACCGACGGCCACCACCTCGTCGGGATTCACTCCCTGGTTTGGTGTCTTGCCGGTGAGCTTCTTAGCCGTTTCAACCACCTGTGGATTGCGCGTCATGCCGCCAACGAGAACTACCTCGCTAATGCCGTCCGATGTGATGTTTGCATCCTTGAGGCACGCCTTGAACGGATCCACCGTGCGCTCGGCCAGCTTGCCGCAAATTTGATCGAGCTGCGCCCTTGTGAGCCGCTGTGAAAGGTGCTTTGGCCCTGATGCGTCGGCAGTTATGAATGGCAGATTGATGTCCGTTTCCTGGGATGAGGACAGGGCGATTTTTGCCTTTTCCGCTTCCTCCTTGAGCCGCTGCAGTGCCATTGGGTCGTTGCGCAGGTTTATGCCGCTCTCCGCCTGGAACTTTTCCACGAGCCACTGGATTATGGCCTCGTCCCAGTCGTCGCCGCCGAGATGGGTATCGCCATTGGTTGCACGGACTTCGAACACGCCGTCACCTATGTCCAATATGGAAATATCGTATGTTCCTCCGCCAAGGTCATATACCGCTATTTTTTCCTCTTTCTTTTTGTCGAGACCGTAGGCTAAAGAAGCTGCAGTGGGCTCGTTTATGATGCGCAGAACTTCAAGCCCAGCGATTTGCCCGGCGTCCTTGGTCGCCTGCCGCTGGGAGTCATTGAAATATGCCGGCACGGTGATGACGGCTCTACTAATTGTTTCGCCCAGGTACTTCTCCGCGTCCGCCTTGAGCTTTGCCAAAATCATTGAAGAAATTTCTTCCGGCGAAAAGCGCTTGGTTTCCGAGCCAACTTGCACCTCCACTGCGGCGTCGCCGTTCTTGCCGTCTACGATCTTGTAGGGCAGGTACTTTGCCTCTTTCTCCACCTCGGACCGTTTCCGGCCGATGAGTCGCTTAATGGAGAATATGGTATTTGCGGGATTCACAACTGCCTGCCGCTTTGCCGCTTGGCCAACAAGCCGCTCTCCATTTTTCGCAAATGCCACAACGGACGGTGTGGTGCGCGCGCCTTCCCCATTGGGGATTACGACGGCCTTACCGTTCTCCATGACTGCCATGCACGAATTGGTCGTGCCCAGGTCGATCCCGAGGATCTTACCGCCACCTTTCGTTTGGTCGCCCATTCTGCCCTCTCTATAGCAATTAGCTGGCCAAATTGCGGAATTTTTTAATTTTTCCAAAATTTCCGCCACAGGAGCTGCATCGCCGACTGAAAAATTTCCAAGCGGAGCCAAACGCTGGACTATCCACGGCGGAAATTTGTGTCCCAGGCGGCACAGGTGGCACAGCCGCCGACACAGAAAGGAGAAAATGGTTTTGCTTTTTCGCTAATAGTTGGTAAACTAATGTGCCGTGGACTTTGTTGCCTTTTCAGATTTTACGCATAATCCACTATCTGACGAAGACGACCAATTTGACTGTGCCCAGAATTTGCAAACAGATTATTGGTCAGATTTTTTTTCGCGCATAAAATCAACGCAAAATACTCATCTTAAGGCTGACTTTGTGAGGGTGCTAATGCTACTGTGTCGTTGTGGAAAAATTCCAAAAAGAATAGAGTGCAGATTTTTAATGTGCGGAATATGTGATGAGCTAATATCGATGTGTGGTGAAACCGAAATCGAAACATTGAAAGGAATAGCCGCTAGATTACTTAGTAATCCAATGGCGCTGCTGAATGTGCTCTTTGAGCATGATGTCTTTACTGATTTCTCAAACCCAGTGAAGACATTTCCATTCGTCAGCAAATCAGCTTCTGACGCGCTCCGGACCTATTTCATTTTTGACTTGATACTAGCACATTTAGAGGATGATTCAATTCCGACCAGACATTGGCTAGATTTTAATCAATATCTTGATGTTAGAGGCGATGTTTTTCCGTTGCGTGTCAAGGCAAATATGTTTCGCTTACTTGTTTCGGCGGATTTTCAGAGTAGTTTCGAAAAACAGAAAATATTTATGAAGCTTTTTGCGCTAGCGACAAATGAAGCTGACATAGTTGGTCACTTAAACAGAATTAGCGAAGCTGATTTTGCCACTAAAGCCACAGCCATGAAGGCCCTGTTAGACGGCAGGCAAGTGGACGTATCTACTAGAGGCTTGAGGAAGTTGGCATTAGAAGCTGTTTTAGGGTTTCCAATTTGCCAAGAAGACGACATATGCTCATGCTGGCTAGTTGCGCCATTGGTAGTAGCTCAGAGTAGGGACTATGCACTACTAATGAGGTTCGTTTGTGAAATGTTAACTGGAGATACTATTACATGTTTTTGCTCACGCTCCGCGGACACTTGTGCAACTCGAATTAACGTGCATGTCAGAACTGAAGGTTGCGAACCGTGGCGCATCCTACAAACTGCGCTGGTCTATGCAATTGCTGACGCATGTCTACTGGCACGCGATGGTAGTAATGCGCTTATAGATGTCGCTCCTTTGCGATTATTATGCAGCAACATTCTTTGCATGACGAGATCGATTCAATCATTGTCTGGCGATATGGTCAGTCTGGAGCTGCGTGATGTCTTAGGTGTAGGGTGGTCGAGTGCTTTTAGTGATTGCGCCATCCAATTTAGTTCGAAGGTCAAACGCACCGCATTGGGGGGTAACAGATTTAGATTTATGAATAGAGATTTAGAAGGAGATGGTTTCTTTTTTCTCCACACAAAGGATGGAGTTGCCATCACAATAGATTTTTACAGGAAAGTTACTTCCGAAATAATAGGGATAGCCGGGAAGCAAGGCGGCAAAAAAGCTGCAGAGGCTGTTAGCGGCGTTTTAAGAGGTCTTGTTATTCCAAAAAATGCACTTAGTGACGGCGGCGATGAATCAGCTACGGCAATATGCCTATTTGGCCGCGATGCGCTGCCCGTGCATACCTTCGTGGCCCAGGGCGCTAGAGGCGCTAGTAGGGCAGAACGAATATTCCGCAAATGGCACGGAATTGCATGCACTTCAAGAAAATATGAATTACTAGCGAGTGGCAACGACCATGCCTACGTGGTAGATTTTTCTATGGTTGATCCAGAGTTTGCGGAAAAGTTTGACGTTGCGGAGTGGCCAGATTTGGCATTGAATAAAATTCGCGGCACATGTAAAACTATTTTCTTTATTAACGCACTTTGGGATAATGGCGGCACGCCATTTAAAATAGGTGTTCGCTATCACCGTGCTAAGCTAAAGTGGGTATCGCATCCATCTCCAACTTCACAATCGCCGCAAAGTGAACTCGTATTTTCGCATAATGCTCATGGATCGAATAAGTTCTTCGCCTTCTTGTGGGATGATGTCAAATACATGCCGTAGCCTCCATGGGCGCGCATGGCACAGCAAAAAATGTTTGCGTTTTTATCAAAGTTTATCAATCTCGAACCATAGGTGGAGCTGGCATGGACTTCCTGTTGATGACTGTTGCGGAAACTAGGAATCTCGGGATCGTTGGAGGTTATTCCATAGAAACGCATTGCGACGAGCTTGACACCGTACGACTAAAGTGTGTCAGTTCCGGCAAGAGCGAAGGCCCCTACGACTTCGACGCGCTTGCGGATCGCATTCCTGAAATCTTGGAAAATGAAAACATTTGCGTTTACGCAGCTGTGATGTTGCACATCATCTATGGGTGGTACCACATAGCGTTTACCGATGCTGGAGAAATTGAAAAATTTCGCAGCAGTGAAGAGTGTCGAATTGATCCATCGCAGCTGGCTTTGCCTTACGTTGAAGGAAAAATGGTCATTTTTTTTGCTAGAGGATTTTTGATTACCAATGACATCTATAAAATTTCCGGTCCATGTCCGACCTGCAGAAAGAGCAGAGAACTGCACTTCAGTGCGACGATTTTGCCAGTTGTAAAACCTTGGCCGAGAGCCGAAATTCAAGTGCGGCATAGCAAACGCAAGCGCATGGATAGCGATTTAGATGCGAATTGCAAGTGTTTGCTTCTGTAGCTGGGAATTAGCTTGTGCCGCCAGATTCTGCGGCCTCTACGGCATCTTTGTATCTTTCCATTATGACGCCGACGGTGCGTTTAAGCTCTTCGTAGATAGACTTTAAAGCCTCCGGGTCCCCGGTCGTACCATCGTACGCAAACAGCCTAGTCGACGCGTCGACTATGGTCTGCAGCTCTTCCTGTGAAATTACATCTTCTGCCGAACGGTTCGTTTCTTTAGTTTGAGTAATGGCATATTCTGCACTGAACAGTAAACGTCTGATAAGTTTCAGGTGCCATAGATGACCGGCAGTCTGCCGTTCTTTGTCGCTATCGACTTGTGGCATATCCTCACAGACATAAATGAGATCGATCTGCTGTAGTGATTTGAGAAACTGCTGCACGCTATGACTGGACGATTCTTTCAAAGATAAAATCAGCGGAGCGCAAAGAGAATCAATTTTCCGTTGTAAACATCTAAGGCAGCAGCCTATCGCATTTGCCGACTTCGCATCTGGATCTGTCGCTCCATAGCTGGCAACGTATCGTACTCCACGAGACACCAAGGCCACCAATTGTGTTTCATATTTCGTGATTGTTTCGTGGTATGATTGTTCGCTTTTTTCGCCTGTCTCCAGCATAGCTAAAAATTCCTTCGCCCACTCTTTATCGGCGATGACATGTTCGAATTGGGGGTTCCAGCTCAATTCACTACGCAGCGGCGAAGACAGCCAACCAAGCGAGCACCATATAACTTCCAAACTGCGGCACATGGCACATTTGCCATAGAGTGTTGCGTAATCAATGCCGTCTGCTAGAACTGCATCACCTTCGGTTATCAGTTCTGTATGAATGCTATCGCTAAGTTGCTTTACTCTAGCAAGAAGCTCTCTGTTTTTTTGCGCCCATGGCGGATCCGTTTGTGCAATGGCTGTTATTTTTGTCGCGGCGGTTGCGGCGATGTCGCTAAGCTTAGCTAAGTGATCAGTCGCAGCCGCATGGATGTCGTCTGTCGCAACCTTTTCGCGCAGTGCTAGCAATTCCGTTCTCGCTTCGTGCATGCATTTCAAATCAGCTTCGGTGAAAAGTTTCGAGACTGAAAACCACTTTGCTGGTTCGGCGGAGAGCGCACTTTTCAATCCGACCATGTCGGATAGTGCTTTTTTGGCTTTGGATAATTCCGCAATGTCTCCGCGAGATGATTTCGTCAACTTAGCTACTGCGGTGCGTAATTCACCGATAAGCCACTCGATTCTATACTTTAGGCCAATAGCGTCAATTACATCTTGATCCTCACCTTCCAAGCCTGGCGCCCTAAAATGGCGCCGTGCAATTTTCAAAGCGATCTCGTCAGCGTAGTATGGCTCAATTAGGTCGATAATTAAGACTTGTTTTTGGTTTGCTTTAAATCCCTCCAGGCCAGCAAGGAATTTTTGTGCCCATCCTATGCTACGCGATGATTCACTGCGCCCCAAATAATCTAGTGTCTCGCCTATCATGCCCCAGTTATAACAATTACGAATTGGTGTATTAGACCTTGCCAATCTGCCAAATCTGTGGCAGCCAAATATATTACCAATTGCTTCGCGCTCCTGTTCCAGCGCAAATTTACGGAGTTGATCTATGCGTTCAACAAGTGTCGGTGGAGTTCCTGTAGTTTGAGGTGGCGCTGGTTGAATTAGCTGCTGCGGAGGTGGTTGGGGCTGTTGGGTTCCAGTGGTGCCGGATTGACTAGTCGCAGGCGGCGTAGGCGGAGGTTGTTGGAGCTGTTGGGTTGCGGGGGTGTTGGGCGGACTAGGCGTTGGCGGAGGCGGAGGTGGATTTGCTCCGGCTGTTATGACAGATGGTTGCTGCGCAGCGTCATGGCCACTGGCGGTTGGGTTTTCGGCTCCATTACCACCGCTGCCCTGCGGAGTTTGCTGTCGTCTGGCGGCAACTCTCGCAAAATAAGCCACATAGACGGCGCCATGTGATTTGTCGAATCGCAAATGGACAACCAGGTGAATGATTGCGGTGATTCCACAGGAGAAAATGTGCATTAGCACTATTGCGACTATTGCGAACGGGTTTTTGGCGAATTTCATGTGCCAACCGAGAACTCCAACGTCAACGGAGTTCGCCAATGCAATGTTCGTTATTTTGCTTGCGGCAAGGACTTCAAGAAAGGCGCACATGCGCTTTCCACTGCCCGCTACAGCCGCCGTCTTATCCATCTTCAAATTATATGCGCAACCGCGCTAAAAATGCAAATAAAATCTGAACTACTGTCTGCGCTGAGCTGCAGCTTTTGCCTATGCCTTTTTTTCAAGCGCCCAGCGGTAGCAATGGCGGTAGCGCTCCGCGGAGGCTTTCCAGGAAAAGTCTTCGGCCATTGCCCTGGAGATCATTGCGCTAATGTGCTCCGGCCTATTGTGGTAGCTGTGGCAGGCCCAGCCGACTGTGCCGTGAATTGCTGATGCTGTGAGGTCATTGAAGAGGAAGCCGGTTCCGCTGTCCGCAGAATTGTCATAGTTTTTGACGGTGTCACGGAGGCCGCCGGTGGAGCGCACAATTGGTAAAGTTCCGTAGCGAAGTGAATAAAGCTGGTTTAGTCCGCATGGTTCAAAGCGGCTCGGCATTAGGAAAAAATCGCAGCCGGCTTCGATGCGATGGGCAAGTTCCTCGTCATAGCCGATGTGCACGAAAACTCTTCCGGGGTTGGAGCGGGCAATGGCGCGGAAACGTTCCTCCAGATTCCACTGGCCTGTGCCGAGGAGAACGAATTGCATGTCCATGGAATCCAGGATCCACGGCATGGCATCGCAGAGTACGTCCAGGCCTTTTTGCCATTGGAGGCGGGCTATGACTCCAAATAGCGGGACATTAGGTCGCTGTGCCAGGCCGCATGACTTCTGCAGATCGGCCTTGCAAATTTTTTTGCCGCCAAGGTTTCCCAATGCGTAGGGGGCGGCGATGTGGGGATCGGTTGCCGGATTCCAAAGTTCAGTGTCTATGCCATTTAGGATGCCAACGAGGTCGCCACCGCGGAAGCGCAGCACGTGGTCCAGGCCGAACCCGCCCTCTGCACTGCGAATTTCATCGGCGTAGCTTGGACTTACGGCCGCTATCTTATTGGCGAAGTAAATTCCTCCCTTGAGGAAATTCACTCCGCCGCAGGCCTCAAGTGCGTCGGAGCGGAACAGCCACTGGGGCAGTCCGGCGGTGGAAAGTATGGAGCGGTCGCCGTAGCCCTGATGTTCCATGTTGTGCAGCGTAAGCACGCTGGCCGAATGACTTAGCGGACCGTGGCGGGCAACCATTTCAAGGTAAACGGGAACCAGTGCGGCCATCCAGTCGTGGCAGTGGAAAACATCAGGGATCCAGTGTAAAAAATCCGTCAAGTCGATGGCGCCGCGGCAGAGAAACGCAAATCGTTCTCCGTTATCGCAGTAGGCGCCGTAGCAATCGCCGTAGATGCCGCTCCGCTCGAAGAGTCGATGGTGTTCGAGGAAATAGACGCGGAGTCCGCCAGGCTCAATGAGTTCGTGAATCCGGGCCCAGCGTTCCTCGCCCATGTGCACTGCGAGAGGACCTTCCAGTGGACGCATGTCACGGCGCCAGCGCTCAGCAATTGATCCGTGGAATGGCAATAGTACGCGCACGTCGTCACCTCCGCGGCAAAGTTCCCTCGACAGCGCGGAAACCATGTCGGCCAAGCCTCCAGTTTTCACGTAGGGGGCCAGCTCGGAGACTGCCATTAAAATCTTCATGGGGAATAGCTTAGTGCACAGTCGATTGCGAAAATCAACGGCCGCGTAAAACATCATAGGAAAATTGCCGAATTCGGCAAGCATTTACAAATTTTCATTGACTACAGCTCGCCGTGGCAGCATAATCGTCATGTGGAATTGCGTAACCTGAACGATCCAGTCGGCAAACTTTGCGTGCTACCCTATTCTCCGCCAGATGCAGATGAATTGCTGCATGGCATTGTTGGCCAATTTATGGGAATGTCAATTGGAGATATAGGCAAGATGATTGTGCAGGGCCCCGACGGCAGTGTTACCATGAACCTTCCAAATGGACCAGATGTCACAACCAACTCTGCAAATTTGAGAATACTAGCAGGTGACGCAGAATATTCGGCTTGGTGTGGCGCAAAGCAGGCTTGGCTTGCGTTCTGCGCACTTTGCGTACGGGTTTTTCGTATGTTCTATCCACGGGAAATTGCCGAGCAACAAGTGGATGAGCTTGCGGCTATTGCCGCGCCTCCAGCAGATGGCGGAAATATGAACCAGACATCTGTTGTGCTGAAAGGAAATGTGGATGCGAGGCAATTGCAATTGGTCGTTAGCTGCATTGCTGGGTTGCTAAATAAGGGTCAAACATTCGATGAAGCAAATTTGAGTGCACTAGCTGGATACTGCGCTACGGCACTTGAAAGACTTTGCGCTGGAGTGATTTTACCGCCGGCGGAAAATGAGACTGATGCAGAGCATGCGGCGTGGATATTTCCCGTGATAGTTGCATTTGGTAATGGACTAGTCCCGGAATTGGCCGATGAAATTTTCCTCAGTGCGCAACCAAAGTTGATTGCATTCCTTCACAATGCAATAGTACATGACCTAATTCCTTTGAATGAAATTGTCGACGAAATTGCGCGTCTACCATCAAGCCTGCAAAAAATTCTTCTGGAAACTCGCCCGGGACAAATTTCCCTGTTGAGTGCACTTTGTTTCAGCGGAGCAGATGGCAGCGAGGTCGCCTTAAGAGCCACACTGAGCATAATCCGCAGCTTGCGTGACGACGTTGCTGCGAGGGAAGCAATCCGCGACACCCTGACGACTCTTGTTAACGTTGACATTACTGATGTAGCAAAAACTTGTTTTGAAAGGTATTTTCCCGAAGGCAAGATTTCAGGGTTTGAATTTGTGGAGCGCGCGGCGGATGGGTGGCGAGTTACTAGGGCGGAGTCTTGAAAAAGTCTTGCTTCGGATTGACTTTGCGTAGAAGTTCGCGCCGTGTTGGAGCTAAAGTACCTTCGGGAGCACGGCGATGAGGTTAGGGCTGCTCTCGCAAAGAAAAAATTTTCCGTCGATGTGGACGAATTTTTCCGCCTGGACGACGAACGGCGCAGCAGGACGGCGGCATTTGAATCGGCCAGGGCAGCACTGAAGGCGGCGAGCGACTGTCTGATTCCCATGGATCGTTCCTCGAAGGAGTTTGCCGATCGCACGGCCCAATTGCGCAGCGAGTCTGAGCGGGTGAAGAAGTTGGAAAATGTTCTCCGAGAAATTGAAGCGGCCTGGGAGCGCTCCTATCTTTCCCTGCCAAATATTCCACACGAAAGCGTTCCCGTCGGGAAAACCGAGGCCGATAACGTCGTGGTGGACAGCTGGGGCGATCCCAGTTCCGTTTCGCCCTACGCCGTTGCGCACTACGACATTCCGTGGATTTCAAAATTTTTAGATTTCCAGCGTGGAGCCAAGGTGGCCGGGGCCGGCTTTCCGTTCTACGTCGGACCAATGGCGCAGCTGGTGCGTGCGCTGATTCGCTTTTTCATCGACTGCGCCGAGGAGCACGGCTACGAAGAATTTCTTCCGCCAATATTTGTAAATAGCGCCAGCGCAACGGCAACCGGCCAGCTCCCCGACAAAGACGGCATGATGTACGAGTCGCCAGTCGACGGTCTCTACGCCATACCAACGGCGGAGGTGCCGGTGACGAACTTTTTCCGCGATGAAATTTTGGATGAGAAACAGCTTCCCATAAAGCGCTGCGCCCACACGCCATGTTTTCGCCGGGAAGCCGGCAGCTGGGGGAAGGACGTGCGCGGACTTAACCGCCTCCATCAGTTTGACAAGGTGGAGCTAGTAAAGTGGACACGGCCAGATCAGTCATTTGGCGAACTGGAATCCCTGCGCCGCGACGCCGAGGACATCCTTCGCCGCCTCGAAATACCCTACAGAGTTCTGTCAATTTGCAGCGGTGACATCGGCTTTCCCCACGCCAAGCAGTACGATTTGGAGGTCTGGGCCGGGGGCCAGAAGAGATGGTTGGAAGTTTCCAGCTGCAGCAACTTTACCGATTTCCAAGCCCGCCGCGCAAACATACGATTCCGGCCAGGTGGAAATGGAAAACCGGAGCCCGTGCACACGCTCAACGGGTCCGGTCTGGCCGTTCCCCGGGTCCTGGCTGCAATGGTGGAAAACAATGTGATGGAAGATGGTGCCGTAGCCGTGCCGAAGGCTCTCTATCGCTATCTAAAATTTGATAGAATTGGTGCGTGAGTGCAGTTCGCCGGCGCATAAAAAATTCCCAATGGAAATTTGACAAAAGTTATATTTTAGCCTAGCCTGCATCCGATGAGTGGTGTTGGCGAGACCGGCGATGGAGCTGCTGTGGCGTCCAGCCCTGGTGCTTCGAATGATGAAGATGTGGCTAGTAAGGTGCCAACTTCATTCCTTTGCTGGGACATAAAATGCGTATGCGGCATTGTTGTTCTGTCGCTGCTGCTGGCAATTTTTGTTGCATTTCTGGTGGTTGGCGCAATCGGAGTTAACATCGCGCTGATAGTTTCCATGTCAGTGTGCGCCATAGTAATTTCCTATTCCATTGTCCTGACAGTTGATGTCATGCTGGGCTTCGACAGGGCTCCATTTGGAAGGCAAGTTGTCAAAAAGATAGTTAAGAAGTTGCAAGGAAAAGACGACGAAGATTCAAAGGAGCTTCTAAAAGTTCTACAGACAAGCCCATCTGTGTCAGCTCTTTTTGCCAACCCAAGAGCGCTCGCAGCGTTCACCGTTCTCTACAATGATAGGGACGAGGACGCACAAATCATATACGGCATGTTCGGCGCAAGGCAGCAGTATAATGTCGACCCGCAAAAATTTATTGAAGAAGAGAAAAGAAAAAAAGAGGAACGTGAGCGTGCGGCTAACGAAGGAAAAGAGGATGATGATGGTCCAGGCGAAGAGTAGCCGTGGCCAGCAGACCGGCGGCGCGATGAATTTTAGTCCGTTCTGCCACCATCCATGGGAAGAGGAGAATAGCCCGCGACAGCCCGATGTTTTGGACTCCCGCGTGGTTGCACTGGAGGTGCTAGGCCGTTGAGTTCTCTGATGTCAAGTCCGAGTAGCCGGGAAACGTGGGCCACCTCTGACATGATAATGCTGCACGCTTTTGAACTGTAATTGTGCTCTTGACAGTGTCCGGCCAGCCATTCGACGACGCGTCGTCCGTTTGAGTTCGCATTAAACCCAGGATTGTTAGCTTTTTGCAACTGATTTTCCAGCTCACTATTGCGCCTAACAAGGTAGTTTAGCTCATATTCTGCATGGTCGATGCGTTGACGAAGCTGGATCAGCTCTTTTTCCGGCTGGACATCGACAATGGCTTCGTTGTAATTTGTAATATCTAAGTTTAGGCGGAGAATTTCCGCTTTGTTTTCGTCTAGTTCTATTCTAAGAGGGGCATTTGGCAGGTCATTAAGTCGCGGCACTACTTCTTCGGGATCAGCCCCAGATTTTTCGCACATGGAGGCAATGGTTGCGCCCCGTGGAACGAATCTCATTGCAAATTCCTCGCGACGCCAGCTTTCTAGTTTAGATTCATAGCTGTATTCAATGTCATCAATCGACTTACCGTCTATGTAGCGATTTGGCGTGAGCATGCAGCCCCATAGCGCAATGATTCCTCCGGCGACAAATACGACGGCTAATAGTATTAGCGGCCACATGACTCCGCAACATGCCAACATAGACGCCAGCGCTATGGCGAAGAGTGGGCTACCGCACATAACCGCGGCGCCACAACACGTCACTGCACCAGCAAAATCTTTACCAGCGTTGTACGTAGCAATCACCAATTCCAGATTGGTGCATTCTGCGGCTTCGCGATCATGTCTCTGCTCTGGAGTTTGCGCTATGTTCATAGATGCGGGAGCTGTAGACATTTCGAATAGTATGGCGGGGAATTAAAATTTTCGCAAGTAGATTTCGCCTGCGCTGTCAATGTCCGTGTGATGCTGTGTCGTATGTGCGACGAACGGAGTATGATATGCCATTGCAATGGCGACAAACTGGAAGAATTTTAACAATTTTCATTGCAAAAAAATGGCTCTTGGATCATAATTGAACTGTGAGTCGTGCAGTTGGTTTTGTACCTGGGCGTGAAGAGTTCGCCCAATTGCCTCCGTTTGAAGACATTGTACAGCAAAATGTCACCGATGCGAATAAATTCAATGGAGAAGTGCGAGGTAGGAATTTCCGTGCGCTTTGTATTGCTGCGCTCGGTGTTGGACTTATTGTTACCGGGGCGTTTTGCATGCCGGGCTCAGGATTCCTACTTATATTTTTTGGATTTGCTGCTATTTTGATGTCAATGTTCTCTTTGCTGATCGATGGTCGATCTGGCGATGCCATAGCCAATATGGCCAGGATTACTTTCCACATCCAGAGAATAATTCCAAACCCAAATACAACGGTGCGGCAGCAATGTGCTAACGTGGAAGGTGGATTTCCCGCGGCGCGTGTAGGGCTCAATGATTTTTGTGTGAAATTCTCTGCAGCGGTTGATGGATACACTTCCCGCAGCAACCGCACGGCATGCGAGGAAGACATAAGAGGTGAATGGACACAGGAGAAGGCCTTCTTGGAATACCGCTCGTGCGGGATTCCAAGAAGTACTTGGATGAGACAATACGGAGAAGATGTGAGAATTGCAGCTGGCCGTCGCATGGAAGTAATGCAAAAAGACGGAGTGAAATTACAACATGCTGTTGCGCGCGTGAATGCACTTAACAATCTGAATGGCGATGAAAATGCCAGAGATGTTATGGCTGCGATTGTTGTCGTTTTTTTTATATTGGCTCTGCTTGCTGAGCGGCCGAATTTGTTGCGGCGCATTCGGACCGGCATGCGCCATGGCGGCAATGTGACTGCGGAGCTTGTCGGAAGGTTCCTGCCGCAAATTGAGGCTGTCATTAGTCAATTCGGTGCTGATGTGAACGAGCTGAAACAAATCGAAGTACCAATGAGCGCATTTGGCACGTTCGGTGATTTGAAGACGCCTCCGCACGGCTATGATTTCGGCGACGAATTGGAACCTGATGACATCAATGCTCCACTGCTGCTGTGAATTCTGCGCCGCCGCAACAAATTGGTGGAGGCGGTGGGAGTCGAACCCACGTCTCCCATGGTCTCGGGCGGTGCGTCTACGTGCGTAGTTGCGTCATTTTGTTTAACTTCCATGTCCCGCCGCAACATGGACAATGGAAGCTGGTGCGGATTTATGCGATTCCGACCTCGCACGAATCGGAACCCCGCCCGCTATTTTTCGCCGCAGAGACCTAGCGAGCAGTCAACCCCTGCGACGTGCCACGGCATTGTGCGCGGCAATTGCAATTAGGCAGCCATCGCGAACGACTCGGAAGAGCCGAATTTGAGACCCCTAATTATGTTCTTTTTGCCATTTACAGACAGTGAATGGATTGCTAACGGGGCCAACCATTCATCCCCGGCACGCTGCTCCGTCCTGCCCCATGGGATCGAATCCATGCGCCCCCAGGTGCAAAACTTTCGCTTTGACAGCACGATTCCGTGGAAATATTTGTTGAAGTCAAGAAGTTTTGGACAGTTGCGGCATAGTTTCGATCGACGGATCGCCCGATGAAGCGCGCTACTCATTCCAGGGTGGTGGCTCGGGCGATGTTTTTTCGCTCATAGCCATGGCCGTATCCATATTGCTGCGGCGAGGGCAGACAATTTCATTCGCCGAGTCGGTCACGGGCGGAATGTTTTCCGATCTGTGGCACGGCGAAGCCGACGTTGGCCGCGTACTCCGTGGGACGGTGGTTGTTTCCGGCGATGAATCCGTCTGGTCAATTCTGTGCATAAGTGAAATATTTCTTGGAAATTTCGGCCACTGCAGTCGCGAAGTTGCCATCGCCATGGCGGACGGCATTAGGAAGTTATTGAACAGCGATTTTTCAATCGCAATTGCGGCCAAGGACTGCAGCGATCGCGCAGTTTATCTATCAATCCGCACGCCAACGAGGGAAATTGTTCAGCGCATAGATTTGAGTCATGCGACGGCAAATCGTGAACTCATGAGAGAAAGAGCCTGCTATGCAGCGTGTAAGATATTCCTCCAAGTTTTATTTGAGGAGCCACTATAGGCAAATCTTGACATTCCACCATAGTTCCATAGTTGTTTTCGTGTGGAAACCGGTGGCGAGCAGGCGGTTGTTGTATCCAATTTTGTTGGAACATTTTGCCTACCATTCATTTGCGCAACTGCCGCTGTGACGCTTGCCGCACTCGTTGAGAAGGTTGTGGCCGCAAAAGTTGCCACCGGCTGCCTGCTGCCGACGCGCAGTTTCGGCCAGTGGGTTGCACTAATTTGCCTAAGTGTCCTAACTGTTGGCATAATTTGGATCGTCGCCAAAGCAATTGTTAGCAGAGACATGAAAAAAGATGGAAGCGATATCAAATTGTTCTTCAATGCCGCGAATGGAAAGTTGGAGCTAGCAGCACAGCCAGAGCTGCCAAATGAATCCGAAGATGATTTGCTAAAAATTTTCATCCAAGACACTACTGTCGAAGAATTTGTAGATGTAGTTAGGCTACGTATGTGTGACTCACATATCTTCAATGAATCCGGAAACCCGACCGCGTTTGGGTTTCCAAAGTTGCTTTTCCCTGACGTGGAGGGCGAGCAGGCTGCCAACGAATACTTCGCTAAAATTCTTGGTGAATTTTTCGATTACTATCGTGGAGCTTTCAGCTGGAACAAAAGTCGCGGCGATTATCCCGAGAAGTGGTGTGCTCTAGCAGCCGCAGTTCGCAGGCGCATCGAGGCAGCCGTCGCCATCGAAATGCTGAAAGAAGCGGAGAAGGAAGGTGCAAAGTTGTTTACTGCAAAATTTTTTCCCGGCAAAGATGCCGAACCTGGACAACTTGCACCCATCGAACTAGGCAGGTTCACAGACGGAAAAATTTATGATGATATTATTCCTGATATTGGTCCAGCAATAAAATCAATCCTAGATGACAATGGTTTCGGCGATCTATATGGCAAGCTGTGCGACAAGATTAGAGCATACGACAAAGCGTCGATGACAAATGTGATGCTGGGAATAGCATTTGCACTGTCCTGCGGCAAAAAAAATAGTGAGCACTACTACACCGATAAAGATATGAGTTCCAGCTGGTCCATCGCAATTTGGGCAGTGTTTTTGAATGACGGCAAAACTCAACATGCTCAAAAGCTTGCGTGCGTGAGAGATCAGATTGCCGATCTAATTGCAGAGTATTGTTCGCGGAAATGTTTTGCCATTGGCGACAGCGAAATAACAAATGGCGGAGGAGTGACCGTAAAGGTTGCCGATTCACTTGCTGAAATGGCTTGCGGTGACGGAGAGGTGCGGGCTTCCATTGCTAAAGTGGTGGCAATGGAGAAGGCGCTGAAGGAGTTGGAGGACAGACGACCTCGAGCTGCCGATGTATCGGTGGCAGACGTTCATGACGTCTCTGGAGAGTTGACAAATTTCGAACGCGTTTTTCTTGTGCCATTTGCACTTCAGCAGCACAGGACAACCGAAGTCGATGCCTGCAAAACTGCCCACGTTGTAGACTTGTCATTTGGCGATTGGACGGCGAGGATTTTGCTGAGCATTCTGACTGCCGGGATAATATGGCTATGTGCCTATTTCATGGCTAAGAAGCAAGCGGCCAGAAGAAGCGGTGTGTTTTTGAAAATTTTCCGAAAAAACAGTTCGATCGTCGCCACTGAACCAGAGGCGCCACGGGAAAGTGAGCCGTCGAATATGTGCGCCGAAGAGGCTATTGGAAAGATTGCGACATATCTATTTGTGCCGTTAGACGGATCCGGAGCCAGTGTCGCAGGAAAGGGCGGAATCCTAGATTGCATGAATAGTAGGTTCGCGGGATGCTATTCTGGCAAGTACGCATTTCTTGGGCCCGATAAAAAATTCCATTCATTTAGCATGCAAAGTTTGCAGGTTAAATCATGCGACGGACGCACCGGGGAAGATATTTTCAATACTTTCGTGGCGGCATTCGGTGTAGGGAGCAAATTTAAACTCAGCGAAGGCGTAGATCTGTTTGGCAAAGATAGGGAAACATGGAATTGGTTTATTGAAACCGTTATGGCGCGTTATGTGGCTGGGAGAGTTTTCGCGAGCACCGGAAGGATGACCGCAGATGTTATGGTGCTGATTACTGACGGAGGAGATGGCAAAGAATTTGTCGAATGTGTTGATAGTTGTGCGACATCGGTTGTGGCGGAGTTGGAAAAAATGGAAGTGCCATCTGGCATTGATCAACATCACTGGCAAGAATGGAAAAACGGCGGCTTTCTCAAAGATGCAGTAAAAAAAACGATTTCTGATAGCTTCCAAGTATACGGAAATTCCGATTTTGAAAAGCTCAAAATGTGCGTTGTTGCAAAGTATTTTGGATTTGAGTTACTGCGACGTCCACTTTCCAAGTTTGAAGTTGCACGTCAGCTCTGCAAGGCAATGGTGGATGATGCCAAGAGCAATGGCTACGATTTGGATGAGTCAGTGGCAGCATGCGTGGCTGAAAAAATAGATGGCATCGCTAGGCAAATCTTCAACGAGCAGATCTCAGCCATTAGCGGCTATTACAAACCAAGCCAGTTGCGCAAAACTCTTGACATGAGGGCGCTAAATCCGGGCACGACCAATACGTTTGCCGCGCTCAGGTCGTCCGCAGGAGTCCTTGCATTACTTAACTCAATGTATTATGGGAAAGTTCCGAAGCACATTCTTCGCCAGATCGAGGCATCTCCTTGACATTTCGCCATAGTTCCATAGCTGATTTTCATGGGCGCTGGTGAGCGGCAGGCTATTGTTGTATCCAATTTTGTTGGAACATTTTGCCTACCGTTCATTTGCGCAGCTGCCGATGTGACGCTTCCCGCGCTCATTGAGAAGGTTATGGCCGCAAAAGTTGCCACCGGCTGCCTGCTGCCGACGCGCAGTTTCGGCCAGTGGGTTGCACTAATTTGCCTAAGCGTCCTAACTG
>JAITDL010000096.1 GCA_031282565.1 Puniceicoccales bacterium | reverse complement strand
TGCATCACTGAGTTTGGTTGAATTTAATCGTAGTAAACCTGGCGTGACTGATTTCGGAGTAGATGGAGTGCGATTTTCGCCAAATTCACACCCGCAGATACAGATAACTGGGACGAGCTGGCCTATGCGCAGCCAGTTTGATGAACTACATAGAATGTGCACTGCCGCTGGATGTGGTGAAATTTTTGATAGCGCAAAAGCATTGGGCGACACGATGTCTGCCACAGAGGCACGTAGGCAAACAACAAAGCCAGGTGGCAGTGTCGATTCATCCACAGGCGCCGCAGCTGCCGCTAAACCCAATCCAAAACCGAAGCCGCGGCCAGAAGATGGGCCAAAAATTCAATGTCCGGAAGGAATAGACGAAGAATCACACAGCATTTTGCTTCGTGCCGATTGTGCTAAGGTCTCGTTTTGCGAGAATGGCATTATGTCTATGGAGCTTATGGGCGCAGACGGATCGCGTATTGGTGGCGTAGATCGTATTCCAGTGAAAAGTTTAAACCACTATTGTAACATTAAAAAAATTATCCTTAATGGTGCTTGCTATTCCCATGACATTGATCTTACGGAGTTTATACACGTCGAAGCAGTTGAGCTTATCCGGCTCAGAACGTCGGGATCTGTCATTTTCGGCGAAAATACAAAATCTGCCACCATGACGGGCTCCTATGCGGAAAATGGAGCAGATTTTTCAAAGTGCGCCAGACTCGAGCTAGTTGTGCTTGATGATTGTTGCGGATTCAATCGTACTGAACGCGTTACCTTTGGTGCATTTACATTCCCGCCAGGCCACACGGCACAGATACGCATAACTGGCTTATGGCATGGCATCGGCTGCCTTTGTAAGGTGCGCAAACTGTTTGCTGGCGGCGAAATTACTGTTGGTTCGGATGATGCATATGCCGATGCAAGGGGCTTGCCATCCAAACCTAGTCGGATCGAAATTGTGCAGTTTCACGGCGACGGCAAACTGCGCATAAAATGCTATGATGATCGCGCGTGTAGCTGCTGTATCGATGTCGCCATTGAAGATTTTAGATCTCACAAAGATGTGCCGATTACCGTTTCAGGAAATTTTGGTGGCGGAGACCTTGACCTCACATCTTTGCCGTTTACCCATGTTAGTTGTTTTCGAGTGAAAACAACTGGCAATATCATATTTGGCGAGTGCGTCAAAGCAGCTTGCGTATCAAGTTCCAGAGTCAATGGGGATGTTGATTTGTCAAAATGCGCCACAGTAGAAGAATTGTTCATTGGCGGCAACGGTTCCATGCGGCAAGCAGGTGTCGATTGTTTTGTTGGAAGAATAGTATTCCCGCAGAAACCGCCTAGCAAAATATCACTAGTTGGCTGTTGGGATGATGCCGGATGTCTTGCAGCGCTGCGCCATCGGTGTGCGGAAGCTGGCGCTGCTAGCATTGAAGATACTGCACACCCAGAGAGTGCGCCAAAAGTTGAACCGGTAGCTGAGACAAAAGTTGATGTTCAGCAACCGGCAGAAGTTCCAAAAAGCGAGGCCGTAGAGGCTGCGGTCGAGGCGAATGCGCTGGTCGATGGTGAAGACATAGTTGAGCAACCAATTGAATTAGATGCAGCTGTGCGATTGCAACTTATGGGATCTTCTGTTGTCCATGTCACAGCGATTACTGATGGCACTGCGTCCATGATTCTCCATGACGACGCAATGAATATTGCTGGCGCGGTGGAAATTCCAATTGCCGCATTAAACGAGTTCAAAAATATCACAACAATTAAAATCGATGGATCCATTGCAGCATTTGTTGGCGATGTTGATTTCTCGACGCTCAAGCATATAACCACCTACGAAATTAGCGGTCTAACAAATTTGGGCAACATCATTTTTGGACCAGGTGCTGAAACTGTCACATTAAAAAATTTCAGCGCCCGTGAAACGATTGACTTTGGCATGTGTGAAAGGCTCAGTGAAGTCACTATGCATAGTTGGCGCGGCAAGTCCACACTGAAAGGCGGAGTAGTCTTCCCGTCGGATAGAAAATTCAAGTTGTTTCTATGTGGCTATTGGGATTGCGCAAGAAGCCGCTCAATAATTGTTGATTCACATCATAAATATGGGAGATCTTTTGATCTCGCTGATGATGCAGTTGCATGGCCGATGCGCGTTTCCTTTCGTGCGCCGCCAAGAAAATCAGCCGGCGAGAAAGCGGCTAAGGCAAAATTGCTTCCGCCTGATGAGAAACTTGACGATCGGACGCAGCTAATACTTTCAAAATCTTCATCAATTACCATAAAAGATTGCGTGGGTGGTATTTTCACGGTGTTCGCATTTGGGGTTTCCATGGGAGCGAATCGCGATGACTACATGCAGAGCTATCTCGGAACGGTGAAAATTCCGCTGGAAAAGCTAGACGATTTTCAAAATATCTTTGAAATTAATTTGACCGGCGAAATAACACGTGGTGATCTAAACTTAAGCGACCTTCGCCATGTGAGATCGGTTGTTTGTGATGATCTAACGACTGCCAGGTCTGCGCAGATAACTTTGGGGCCGACCACGGAGTCTGTTAGGGTTTTGCAAAGTGCTTCGCTAGGTGGTCGTAAGACAAGCAAGGTAAAATTATGTTTCGCCGGCGTTTGGAGAAATGTTGACGCATTGAATAGGTTGATACGCGAACTTCATGGCAATCCAAACGTTGAAGTCGAAAATAAAGCCACCTCGCCGGTGCGGTGCAGCGAAACTTCCATGAAAAGCGCAATGAGCATTGATGTTTGCTACGACGCGATGTCAGCCGGTGAATGTGCATTTATTGGAAATGTGTATGGAGACTGCGATACGCTTCTTGGCAGCACAACATTTTCATCGCTATCTGGACTCGCTGCATGGAGTGGGTTGCGCCGCTTGGAAATTTGTGGAATTACTTATAAAAATGCTGCTTCCATTGATTTCAGCATGTTGGCAAATCTTGAAGTGTTTTCGCTAAAAGACTCATCCATAGCTAGGGCCGCGATCGTACTAGGGCCTAGTGTTGAATTAATTTGGATAACTAGATCATCCGTAGGGGGAGGAATTGATTGTTCGAGGTGTGAAAAGTTTAAATATGTTGAGCTTGAATCATGTGGTCGAGTCTACATAAGCAAGTTCCATCGGTCGTTTGCTGAAGTCGGTGAAGGAGCTGGCAAAATACACGCCAATATTAATGGTAGATGGCAAAAACAAGAATTCATCACTGAGGCCACCAGAAGTCTCGAAGACTATGCGAACGTAACTGTTAATGTAACAGAAGGTTATGGACTAATTTACGATCCTGGAACAATTAAAGGTGCCGCAAAGATTTTAGGCATTGAAGAGAAAAAGATTGACACAATAACTAAGAAGGAGGTGAAAGGAATGCATAAAAGTAAGGCGATGGAATTGCATCCAGATAAAAATCCCGACGACCCAGATGCGACTGAAAAATTTCAAGCTATGAACGCAGCATACGAAACCTTTTTAAAATACAGAGAATGGTGAGATAGGCTAATCTCGAAATAGTGTGAATTTAGAGCAATTGCGGCGCCTATTCATCGAGATCTTCCGCCGTGGAGCTGCGGCGCGTTGTTGGACAACCTGCGCGTAGCCAAGCATTTATAAATTCATCTATGTCTCCGTCCATCACCGCCTGGACATTTCCCGTCGAGTGACCGGTGCGCAGGTCCTTAACCATTTGGTATGGTTGCATTACGTAGCTGCGTATCTGGTAGCCCCAGCCAATTTCTCCCTTCTCTCCGTAAAATTTCTCCATGGCCGACCGCTTTTCATCCTGCATGCGTTCGTAGATCCTCGCCCTGAGGATGCGCATGGCCGAGGCACGATTTTTTACCTGGGAGCGTTCGTTTTGGCACGTGACAACTATGCCGGTGGGCATGTGCGTCAGCCGAACTGCCGATTCCGTCTTGTTGACATGCTGCCCGCCTTTTCCGCTCGATCGGTAGGTGTCCACGCGCAGGTCTTCTTCGTTTATTTCTACCACGCCGTCGTCCTCGATTTCTGCGAGCACGTCAACGGAGCAGAATGAAGTGTGGCGCCGGCGATTTGCATCGAACGGACTTATGCGCACCAACCTATGAACGCCGCGCTCCGCCTTTGCGTAGCCGTAGGCGCCGTCGCCAACTAGCCTAAATGTTAGCCGCGATATGCCGGCGCAGTCTCCGGCCTGCACGTCTTCGACTTCTACGGTAAAATTTCTCCTCTCGGCCCAGCGAAAGTACATGCGCATGAGCATTTCAGCCCAGTCGCAGGCCTCAGTCCCACCGGCGCCGGAGTGCAGTGAAACTATGGCATTACAGCAGTCGTGGGGCCCGCAAAGAAATGAGACCAACTCAACGCCATCCATCGACGCTTCAAGTTCTTCGCACAGTTTGTCAACGGCCGCGAAATCATTTGAACTGCCGTCGTCGCCGCTTTCGCGAAGCAGCTCCAAATAGGCGACCAGCTCATCCAGAGAACCATCCAAGTTCTTCAGCGGCTGCAGCGATTTTTTCAGGCGACTGCTTTCCCCAATGATTTTCTGCGACTGCGTCTGACTGTCCCAAAATCCCGGCTTGGCCATTTCACCGTCCAGTTCGGCCAGGCGCCGCTCCTTTGATTCCATTGAAACGAACTGCCTCAGCTTGTCGCGGCGCCCCAGCAAATTCTCCGCCGCCGCGTTTAACTCAGGCCAAGTTCTTACCATAGCTAGCCACACCCACGGCCCGCCGGACTTCAAATGTTGAAAATGCTGCTGGCAAGACTTTTTAGTTGGCGCTGCCTGGTGGTAGTCGTAAGTTGCTGCGAATTGCCGCAAACGGCAGCGAAAGCACTGCCGGAGAATAGCGCAAAACGGAATAAATTTCGCATTTTTCGCCGGAATTTGCGTTTCCACGGCGCGGCGATTGCGATTGCATTTCTCTTCCAATTGCTCCACTGCTGGCACTGCAGCTATGTTCGGTGCGTGGTTCATTGACGTTTGCATGCGCTTTGTCGCCTGCTTTTTGCCGGCTCTCACCGTCGCCGGTGTGGTTCTTGGATTTGAGCGCGGATTTCTATTCCATCGCACGCGACTACGTCCCGAAGCACTACTTGCCGGCTTGAAAAATCTCATCGGCGACGGCCGTCTCGACGAGGCAATGCGTCTCTGCGAACAAACTCCCGGACCGCTCCCCCGCGTGCTTGGCCGTCTCCTGCGCACCGACGTTGGTGATCCTGCCGGCGCAGAAAATGCCTACATGCGCCAGGCTGAATGGGAGCAAGTGTTGCTGGAGAGACACATGGGAACGATAGCCCTCGTAGCAAAATTACTGCCACCAATCGGTTGCATGGGGACTTTACTTGCGCTGATGTCATGTTTTTCAACGACTTGCCGCTTAGACGCCTACCCGACCGTTGGAATGTTTTTCCCTGCCGTTGCCAGTGCATTTTGGATGGCCATTTTTGGAACTCTCGGCGCCATCTTGATGGATCTCGGCTACAACTTTCTCCACGGTCGGCTGACTAACTGCCTCAGGGAAATGTACTGCGGAGCCGACGAACTCTATGTCCATTGGATTGCGCTATCTAGCGGGGAAAAGCCGTGCGAAATCGCCGCCGACCAACGATGAACGTTCCAAGTCCTGCCTGGGCTTTGGATTGGTCGATTTTTGCAATGCCGTTCGCGATCGCGGCGTTTTTGCTATTTCTCGGCAGCCGCTTTTTTTTGACTGCGGGCATGGCGGTCGACATCCCATCGGAGTTTCCAGCCCTATGCCAGCAGCTTCGAACGGAAATGGCAATCGCCGTGCGCGGCGCTAACAATTTCGTCTACGGGGACATGCTACTCGATGGCTGCCAGCTGGAAAAAAAATTGGGAGTCGGAGAAAATGGCGGCGCCTCCAGCCGCGGTGTCATGCTGCTACACTGTGACCGACGCGTTCCACTGGAAGGACTTCTCCGCGCAGCCGAGATAGTAAAACGATGCGGTTTCGACGCCGTGCAGATAGCAATTGCAGACGGTGATGGAAAAAAATTTTGAAATCCCCATGGCCGTTGCCGTAGCCGCCGCGCTGTGTGCCGCATTGTCATTTCTTTTTTGGCCACACGCCGGTGCCACCGAGACAAAAAGCGTTGCCACAGACGCTCATACGCCGTTTGCCGCGATCTACGCCGTCGATGGAACGTGGAATCCAGTTGCCGCCGCAGAAGTGTTCTATCCTGGGCCGCACAGCGCCGTTCCGGAATTCGTTTTCAATGTAACTGAACAAAGTGAAATTGCTCGCGTTGAGCGAATTGAGCTGGATTTGTCATGCATTGAATCCATTGCTCCAGCCAAGTGGAACTTTGATGATTTCGTTCGCATGCATTACAAATCGTTGGACAATAGGTAAATGAATGGAGGCAATTCGCGCTAGTCGTCGCCGAGTACGGCGTGGAGATTGCGGTAAAGTCCTTCCCGCGAAAGAAGTTCGTGATGTGTTCCGCGCTGCACAATTTTTCCGTCGTCGATGACGATGATTTCGTCGACGTGCGGCAGCCAGTGGAAGCGATGGGAAATGAGTAGGACGGTTCGTCCGCTAAATAGCTGCGGAAGAACATTTCGAATTTCTTTTTCGCTCTGGGCGTCCAGCGAACTCGTTGCCTCGTCGAGAATTAAAATTGGAGCGTCCTTCAAAAAAGCTCGCGCCAACGCTATGCGCTGCCTCTGTCCCCCAGACAGTCTGTTGCCATCCTCGCCGATTATGGTATCGAAGCCATTTGGCAGCTGTTCGATGAAACCAATTGCCCTGGCACGACTTGCAGCATCCATGACCTGTTCCATTGTGGCTGTGAGATTTCCCCAGCGGATATTGGCAGCGATTGTGTCGTGGAGTAGTGCAGGTTGTTGCGGCACAAGTGCTATCGATGAGCGCAGTTGAGTCAGAGACATTTGTCCGATTTTCTTGCCGTCAAACAATATGGCACCACCTTGGCAGTCGTAGAAACGCAATATCAAATTGGCGATGGTGGTTTTCCCGGCGCCATTTGGCCCGACGAGGGCGTAGCTGCGTCCCGGCTGCAGATCCAGTGAAAATTTTTGCAGCAGAGGTTTTTCGCCGTCGTAGGAAAAATCGACGTCGCGGAACGAAATTGCGCCGTGCAACTTATTGCAGACTGTCAGCGCAAATTCATCAACGCCATTCCCATCTGGTTCCGAGAGTAGACCTTCTATGCGGAACAGCGCAGCTACCGAACTTTGCAGGTTGCCGTAGAGGCGGCCTATGTGTTTAATGTGGTCATAGGCAAGGAATAGCGCCATGGCTAGCGCAAGAAATGTCGCCCCTGAAATGTGGATGCAGTAGGAGTGGAGCAGGGCGAGGCCTATGCCAATCGCTGCCCAAATCTCTATGCTGGGCACGATTAGATAGTATGACCGGCAGGCCGCCAGATATGATCTGGAATAGGACCTGCTTGCCCGCCGGAATTTGAGAATTTCGTGGCGCTCGCGGCAAAATGCGCGAACTTCCTGTACTGACTGCAAGTTACTCGTCATGTGTGCAGTAAGTTCGGCAATTTTTTCCTGAGCATCCAGATTGCGCTTCCAAACCTTTCGTCCCAAATATGCTATGGGAATGCCGCTCGCTCCAACCAGCGCCAGCAGCACGATTAGTGTCCATCCGCAGCTCTGCTGCATGCAGAGGTATATCACTGCGCTAACGGCGCTTATCAATGTTATTGGCCTCTGTATTATTTCGTGGGATATGCTCACAAAACAGCACTGTATCACGTTGGTGTCGTTGAAT
>JAITDL010000067.1 GCA_031282565.1 Puniceicoccales bacterium | reverse complement strand
GGACTTTCGCCCGCATCTCGTCTGCAATTACTTGTACGATCTTGCCGGGGAATTTTCATCGTTCTACGGATCGAATCGCGTTTTCGGAGAAGGTGATGCGGTGGCAGGCCGGCGGCTGGCACTCTGCCGCTGCGTGGTGAATTTTTTAGAAATTGGGCTAAGTTTGCTAGGAATTGAACCGCTAAATAGGATGTAAAGCCATGAAGAAGAGATTCGCAGAAGACAGGCAGTACCAGCTCGCATTTTTCGAAAAGCTTTCTGGAAAGTGCCGCGATGACATGCCCACGTTGCTCAGGTTGAGTGAGTTGTACCTTGACTCCGGCAAGACAGTTGAGGCCCTGCAGGTTGCCGTACGTGCGGCGATTCTCTATCCCGATTGTCCCGGGTTGCACTACGTTCTCGCCTGCGCATTTGCGATTTCAGATCAGCTCCAATTTGCCTTGGATCACCTGAAGATAGCCGTTGACCTTGGCTACGACGACATGCGGCGCATAGAAAAGGATCAACATCTGCAGGCGCTGCGCCATTTGGCGGCGTTTAAGGCAATTGTAAATTCGATGCAAAATGGTAGCGTCTAGTGGAACGTGATGGGCTCGAATGTTTTTGCTGGCTGCATTTCTGCTAGTTTTTTCGCAATGAACTCCATCGGCGGCGGGGTTGCGCGCAGTTGAGTTGGGGCCGCGAAACCGGTCCCCATGGCGAACAGCGGTCCGGCTGCGGCGAACTCGTCTGTTTTTCCGTGGTGAATTTTTCCAACGGTTCCATTGGTGACGGAAATTATTGCGCTGCGTTGCTTTGAAATTGGCGCGAGCAGGGAAAAATTTTTAAGCTGCTGGGATTCGCAAATCCACTGGGCACCGAGTTCGAGGCCGCAGAAGGCGTAGACCGGTCGGCCCATTCGAATGGCTAATGCGGTGTCGACGAACATCTTCGCCGATCTCAGGCCGGTCAAATTTCCCGGGCCGGCGGAAACTAGGAACGCAGAAATGTCATCCCAGGAAATTTTTTGCCGGCGAAACAGCTCCTCGACGGCGTAGAAAAAACCGGAAAGAGGTTTGTCAACTGCCTCCAGTTCAACCATTTCTCCATTTTGACCAATGGAGCCGACGCGGCAGGGACAGAGGGATCCGTCGAGAAATAAAAACTTTTCCATCTACTTGGTCGCCTAGGTAAATTCGCGAGATAAACCGACTGAGTCTTCCGCTTCAAATATTTTTACCTTGCCCGGCGCCTAGGATTTGTCAATGAGGACAGTCGGCGGGATGTAGCTCAGTCTGGCAGAGCGCTACGTTCGGGACGTAGAAGTCGCTGGTTCAAATCCAGTCATCCCGACCACTGCGCGGTTTCGGTGCCGTGGCTGGCAGTTTGCGCCTTAAATTTCTTCGCTTCTGCTTGGCGGGCATGTGTTTACGAATGAAATCACGAAACTGCTAGCCACTCCAGCAATTTGACTAATTGAATTGGGCGCATGTAGCTGTGGAGCTGCTATGTGCTCAATAGTTGAGCTGGAAAATGCGGAATAAATTGGAAGCCGACGTTTTTTGTTTGACTAGGCGTGAAAATTGTTTGTGATTACGGCAACGATGACTTCAGTTGAAAGCAGTGCGACGGGCAGGAGTTCGCCAGCAGCAACAGACACTTCGGTCGGTGCTGTAGCAGCCTTACAACAAGTTACCGCTGTTGTCGTGTTGCGAAGGATCGTCGTTATTGCGCTATCGCCGCTCATAGGCCTTGTAGAACTCCTATTGCTGCTCGTAGATTGCCTAACATTCTTTAATTTCCGCGCCACGAGGGCTCTTTTCCGTCTAGTGGTTGGGTTTTGGTGCGGCGGGAACGCTGGAGGCGGCAAAGCGGCGGCATCAAAAACTCCTGGCCAAACGACAAAGCTTGGATTGACCACTGGCGATGGCACCGGTATAAGCGCCGAGGCGAAACAGTTTGTCAAAAACTTCTCCAGTGACCCTTCACTGTTTGCAAATTGTAGATCTACGTCTACGGAATTGGTTCCTGGAATGGAAGGCTATGTGCCATTCCTGGTGGCGCTCAATGGTTCCGTTCCGCATACGGCACGGCCGAACGCCGCGGCAGAGGTTTCTCCCGATTGCGGCGAGTGCTCTGATCCTTGTAGCTCCTTCGGTGAAGCGCGGGATGACGCCGTCGCTGTAGTCAAGGAAGTTGGGCCAGCACAGCAACAAGTGCGTGTCTATGTGCCAGATGACGATGCCGGAGCCTTCTGTTATTTTTGCGACACTATGGGCGGAAGCCCCCGTCGTCATTTTGAGTTTGTGAGCCTCACACCTGTCGCAGGCGAGAAATCGGAAGTGATGAACGAATATGGAAGTCTACTTGAGCTAGCAATTAGAAGAGCGAAAACAGATTCACTTGACGATGATGCGGCCGAACCGGAAATAATAAAAATACAACTGAGAATGGCTCCTCATCTGGAGCATGAACCAATTAGTAGTGCCGCCGCCGACAGTCCAATGCGGTTACTTGATGCGGATAGATATGGTGCTTATTATGGAGACTCACAAATAATAGACGAACATGGAAGCAAATATGCTATTGCTTTTAAATCTGTGCCTTCCGATGGCGAAGAAGATAAATTTGCAGGATTGCTAGTAGAATCCTTAGATGTTCATGGACTTAGATCGCTTGCCCATGGCGATTTCAATGTGAAAAGCTTTTGCGCAATTGACGGCTGCCGCGACGTCTATGAATTAGTTCTCGAACGTAATGGGCGCGAGCACGAGCAGCGCACGATGCGCGTTAGGGTGGAAGGACTTCCGGTTATCGCAGACGGTAGCCTTGGAGCGCTACATTCAGCTGCTGGATGGCCGGATCGTTTTCCTATTAGCAAAGTGAAACAAATGACCGTGACTGGGTTAGCTGGGTTCCAATGCTATAAAGATGGTTTTAATCCTGAAGAAACGAGAGTGATTTTTGAAGCAAAATTAGTCGACGGCAATGGCGTCAGCCGCACGGTAAGTTTTTGCTGTCAACGTGATGATGAAGTGATCAAAACAATGGCTGTCATTGGCGATGATGTGACCATAGTTGAGATTCAGGGTTTGGGCGTAGATGTTGACGGTTTTAGGGAATGCCATATTGGATATACTAAGCATGATGGCGGCGAAGATTATCTTGATGTGTTTATATACGAAGAAGTTCTGCCGCCACTTGATCTGTCGAATTTTGGTTCTCAGGACAGCCCACTCAACGGCAATGATACGTTGGCCGCATGCGCCGTGGAGTTTGATGTGCTTGACTCTGCGTATCGCGATCTGTACGGTGACCTCGTTACTGACGAAGACATGACCGGATTTGAGGCTTGCCGCAGAGGTGAAGTTTATGTGAATTTTAGAGATGATGACGTTCCCTATTGTTCGATGAAAGTCTTTTTTAAGAAAACCGACGACCATGGTTATCTGATACGGAGAAAGGCAGATGTATATTTTGAGTTTGATGCGGTCGAACGTGCTGATAATAAGCCTCATTTAATCGTCGAGGCAAAGGAAGGTGCTACGGCGTTCGGTTCGCATGAGAGCCCGCTGGATGTAGATTCGCAGTTTGCGTTCGCGGTAGCCAGTGGAGTTGAGCGCATTGGTGATGCTGTAGATGTACCAGAATATGGTGCTAAATTAAGTGATATAGAAGATAAAGAAGGCTGGTCTGTGCGCTGCCGCCGCACGTGCTCTGCGCGCCATGTAGACGGAAATGGAAAGGCTTATTTCGAGTGCCTATGTTGTCTTGAAAGAGGTGACGAAAAGTGCCGAGCGAGCATGTTTGTTGCCGCCGATTCGCCGGCCGGTAAGATCTTTGCTAAAGAGTTTGATTTGAATGCTCTAGAAACTTATCCCATGGCCCATAGCCACGGTCTCATTGAAGCATTTGCGGTCGACATTGATGACGGACCCATGGGACTTGATGCGGATTCTTCTGGCATCTGCGCAGCTGAAATAGAAAACGCTGGCAAATGCCTTGAGGCGTTGAATGACTGTAGTTCGGAGATAGTGAAAATTGAGCTTGCACGCAGTGCGGAAGATGGTGAACGCAAACTTTCCAATGACGATTGCACCGTTCTTAAGTTGCACGTCCGTAAAAAAGTCGACGCAGATGATGCAAGCGACAGTGCGGACGCAGATGATGCAAGCGGCAGTGCGAAATCCGGCACGCAGAGGGGCGTGGATGTGGCCTATGTGCGGGTGGGAAACAGTGAACTTGACGCATTGAATGACGAATTTGAAAGACGAAGACTTCTCAAAGCCCTTTCGGCTGGTGATGGAACGTCGATAGATGGAACAAACATAAACTTAACTGGTGTGACTGTGTCCTACGTCCCGGAGAAACATCCAGCTGACGTGACGATCGTAGCGAATGACAGATTTGGTTGGTCGCCAGACCCTTTCAGCGCAGATGGAGAGCAAGTTATTCGCATTACGCCTGTCCTCAATTCGGCATCAGGGAATAGAAATTGGTTAGCGGATGACGGCGGCTTAGCTGTGTGCGTAATTGAGCGTAAAAGTGGCGCTAAGCTTGTGGCGAAGCTGAATGCTGATCTGGTGTATGACGTTGCAGTGGCACAGGAAGCGAAGCGGCTTGGTGAATTGCGTCAATTTAGCGATGCGAAATTTCTTGCTGCAGCAGAGTTGGCGAGCGCAGGCAGAATTGTCGCAGATCGAGATGATGGATCGCTGGAGCGTGCTAAATGGGATGAATCCGCAAAAGTGACTCAATTTTGTCCCATTGCCAATCCGGCTAATACCGACTCCGCGTTTTCCGTCGACGACAAAATAGCATGCTTGATTGTGTTTGAAGATGCCGCCAGCGGTAAAGAGCGCTGCGATGAAGTGCTAGTGCCTTTGGCTGGAGTGTATGGCCTTCTCGTTGGCGGCTTAGCGCCCGTCGTTGCCTGGCCTGGCAACGTCGGCAATGGTGTAGCGCTTGAAGCCGAAAAGAACATTGCGCCGCTTGCGGATTTGGAACCTTATTTGTGGCGACACTTGTTGGATGACATGAAGAAGAATAAGACTGAAGTCACCGCTGTCCGGCCATTGGTTATGTCTGACGGCACACGCATCATCGATGGCGACGGCAAGTTTACACTGTGCTCCGTGTCTGTCAAGTATCATAGCTTGTATGGCGAACATACAGCAACACTCCCATGTGTTCGTGTGCCGACCGCTTACCTTATAAAACTCCAGATTTTGGCCGCCGCGGAAATTGGTGCCGGCGGCGAAACGGTGCTTGACGGTGCGTCCTGCGATGTCGATGCATGCATCAGTGATGTTGGTGCTGAAATTGCTAAGATAGTAGTGAAAGATGTAGCTTCAATCGACTTTGACAATGTTGAAATAGTTAAGTTCCAGACTATCAAAGATTCCGATGGAAATTTGATTAGCAAATGTGAAGGCGGAGATGAGTGCTGCGCCTGCATAGTGTCTGTCAGGGACAAATTGAATCCTGACGACCCTCCGGTTCGGCATGTTGTCTCCGTGAAAAAGGCAACTATCGAAAAAAGAACCGCAGAAATTGAAGCGGCAAGGCAAGCTGAACTTGTCAGGCTCGCGTCTCTGCCAACGCTTAAACATGATAGTGATGGCCTGTGGCATGAAGATGCTGAAGTCGTTGAATGGAAGAGATTTACCACGGGCGAAAACAAAGGTGTCGAACAACTCAGTAGTTCCGACGCCGGTGTTCTTGTTGGATATGTCGTACGCGAAATTGCCATCGGCGAATGTCACAGCGACGGTGAATCTGTGCATTGCATTGTGCTGTTCGAAAATGGCGGCGATAAAAAAGTGCTCGAGCTGAATCTTGGAAGTGCTTTTGCTGCGAATTTGCCGGATAAGCTGAAGTCTCGGAGAGAAGTTAGTGCCGCTGTAAAGGCGTCAGGAACGGTGGCTGATGATCATCTCAATGCGGCTGCATATGGTGGAACTATTGGTGCGCAGGAGGCTGAAGGTGCTGCCACAAGCGATGCGTCAGGCAGTGAATTTAAACTTGGACCAGATGAGCGTATTGATACTTTTCAGATAATACTTGACCCGATAGGGGAGCCGCCGCCGATGGCTGATAGAGATGCAGATGGAAACATTGTACGTGTTTTCTGTCTAGCGCGTGTGGTAAATGATGACGCCACCGACACTACGGATAGGTATGTACTGATTGGCGTTAATAATGGCATCGTAAAAGGAAAGATTGACGCGGCCGCAGCCAGCCTCGAAGCGCGCAAAAAGGGACTTGAAGCGACTGCAAATGAATGCGCTGAACGCGGGACGGAATTTCTTGACGGTACAACTAAGGTGAATAGAACTGCGACGACTAGTAAGTTTTCTCCAGCCACACACGGTGACATTTCGTCGTGGGACATTGTTGAACGCACCGAATGGGAGCAAGCAGCAGCAGGTGGCGGTACGGAGACGTGTAAAGTTGTTTTTGAAAACAAGGTTAGTCATGACAGAGCATTCGTTAAGCTAACTAGGAAAAGTCGAGCTGCATACATAGCGGAAAACACAGATAAGTTTAATGCTTTCATAGCAGGGTTAGCTGACGATGGACTTGGAAGTGAAGTTGAGATACCAAGTGAAACTACGGCATTTGATCCGAAAAAGGATGGCAACATAGGAGGCGGCTGGACTGTTGCCGGCCATAGAGAATCGCCGAAGAAATCCGATTATGGTAAAAAATTGATCTACACCGTGTTGCTCGAGAAGGGTGACGATCACAGGACTGCTGAAGTTGCGCTTGATAACCAAAACTATGCTGAAAATTTAGGACGTCTTGGCGGATGCAACGCAACACCTGAGTGGCAAGCTGCTGCGGCGTCCCTGGCCAATATGCTGTATGATTTTACGCTCGAAACTTCTGACATTCCGTATATCGATTTTTCGGAGCAGAATCCTGAGGACTATATAATTGTCGCAGCTAGTAGAAAGAGCTCCACCTGCAAAGATCCTTGTACGCTAGGTTATGAATGGTGTGATGTGGCCCTCATGAGGAAAGACGGGACAGAAGCTTCGCCGGTGGTAGTCGTAGCATATAGGCCTGTTGCTGGTGCTCTCGACGGTGCAAATAGAGATGAAGCAAATAGATTTTTTGATAAAAAGCAAGAACTAAGCGACGGTGGACTTGAAGGACTTGGAAGTGAAGTTGAGATATCAAGTGAAGATGCGGCATTCGATCCGGGAAAAGATGGCAACATAGATGACTGGACTTTTGGAGGGCATAGCGAACGGCCGTTGATGTCAATAAATAATGGCGAAATGCTAGCTTACAGAGTATTGTTCACCAAAGGCGATGAAAGAAGGGTGGTTGCGGTGCAAGTTGAGAATCCGACTTATGCCGAGCGTAAAGCGCGTCTCATTACCAATGAAAATACATGG
>JAITDL010000006.1 GCA_031282565.1 Puniceicoccales bacterium | reverse complement strand
AATCTCTTTTTTGGAGGAGTTTTTCCGCGCCATCGGCGATCCGTGGCTTTGGCCTTCCGCTGTAGGTGCTGCGCTGGAAAAGCTTGAAACTCCGGATGGATTCCATTCGCCGGCGCCGGCTGTTTTCGTCCACAAATCCGCGTCCATTGATCCGTCCGCGGAAATCGTCGGGCCGGCACTGGTCGGCGCGGCATCTAAGATAGGCCACTGCGCGCTTTTACGTGAAAATTGCCTGATTGCCTGCGGTTGCTCCATTGGCAGCTGCTGCGAGCTCAAGAATGTCATCGCGTTTGACGGCTCGAAAGCTGCACACCTGAACTACGTAGGAGATTCTGTTCTCGGAAACGGCAGCCATCTCGGAGCCGGTGCCGTGCTGTCAAATCTCCGTCTCGACGGCCGGCCAGTTCGCATCCATCTGCCATCGGGGCCAGTTCAGACGGCACTCCGCAAATTTGGCGCTCTGGTCGGTGACGGCGCGCAGGTTGGCTGCAATGCCGTACTGCAACCTGGAACCGTTGTCGGAAGCGGAGCTATGGTGCACCCGGCGATGGCCTTCGGCGGCTACCTGCCGGACGGAGCGGTGGCAAAAAATATCTGGACTAGCGGCGCGGCGGAAATGCACTCAACATCATAACGTGCCATTTTTTGAAAAACTCTTCAGTGTATTCGTCAGTCATCTTGTCGTATTCCGCAAGGCACTCGTCGATGGCGTCGAGCAACTCATCAAACTTTTTCGCTGGATCGTGATAGTTCGTTGAAAGAACTGGATCAATCCACACTGACACGTTTACTATCAAGTCAAACATGTCACGTATTTCTTTGACAAACTCACACATCGCAGAATTGAGCGTATCCGGGCCACGGAGAGCATCTGATTCAATTTCGCGCAATTTTGGCAGAATGGAGGTGCATCTTTCATTTGCGTGACGCGCGTATTGCGAATCAACTCTCTGACCGCCACTAGTAACGTAAATGACAAAGAAGTCATTAAGTTTTCTATTACTATTCGCTTTCATTGCACTCGGTCCACCGCCAACCTCCGCATGGCATTCACGAAAACTCAGTAAAGACGGCGGAAATGCGAGCTTCACTACTTCGCTCCATGCTGCGTCTCGGCTGTCAGTACTGGCATCCCGAAATTCATCTATGGCGTCTAGCAGTTTTGCTAGGTGTTGCGTTTCAATGATTTGCCTATTGTCGTCATTAAATTCAGCACTTATATTCGCTATGAGTTCCGCCACGTCACGTAGCTCCAGAGCAAATTCATAATCATCACCACTAAGAGAGCTGTCTCTATTTTTATTGGCAATTGCTTTTCGCTCATCATTGATGCATTCAATTGCGAGTTGACATTTTCCGCGTATTTCACTTGAATTGCCAGTAAGTACATAGGTAATATCGGAATAAAATATGTCAAGGGCGTCCAACCTTTTATGCCAGGCTTTGCTGTGTTCGCTACAGACGACATCCGGATGATCCAGTTGCGGAGGCTGGCTGGCCGGTGGAATTCCCGAAGATGCAACCTGCTGCGGTTGTTGTGGCGGTGAAATTGTTCCAGTTGCAGCGCTTCCACTCGAAGGCAATTCGCTGGAAGTTCTTGGTGTTACGCCACCCTTGGGCTTTTCGATTGCCGGCCGAAGTCCACCAACTCTTTTGGGGTCTTGCGCGCCTGCAACCTTCACGGCAAAACAATTCCACGATAGCGGGATGAACCCAAAAACGTACCCACTCCAGTACCTTTGTATTTTGAATCCTCCAAACAAAAATATAATGATTGCAAATACAGCAACAATCGGGAACAGAACAACATAGAGAATTGTCAGCGCTCTGCAAAGTATTTTGTTAGCGGTCACTCCAGCTGAGGATTTGCCGCTTGGCTGCACTGGAGTTGCAGCAACTATGCCATCAGTCTTTGGAATATTCGCCACACGCACTCATTGGGAAAAAAATTTAAAACTTTGCAAGCATATTCAACATTGTTTCGATTCATTTAAAAAAAATCGCCAAATCAAAAAGCAATATAGCCACCAAACCCGCGGAACTTCTGGACGGCGAAAAATGCTTGATCAGCGAAGAAACAAAACACACACTCACTCGTGGTTTTGGGAGGTAAGGCTATGAATCAAATAACACAGATCGACAACTGGACTCTGTTGCGCGCCGACGACGGCCTATGTATTGAGCTGCAACAGGATGGCAAGCAACTTGACGGAGTTTTTACGCTCGATACGCTGCCGGAGGACTTGAAGGCCAAACTGCACAGGAAGGAAAATGTTACGCAGCTCATCTTTGTCATAACATATGCAAAACTTTGCGATAGATTCTCTCCGATTTTAACGCAGTACTTTATCGATGACTACAGACGCAGACATCCGGACTCCGCTGGACTGAAACTACCTGAATTCCAATGTGAAGGCGACTGCGTGAAGGCGCTAACCTACTACGCAGAGGCCATAATCCGCGGAAATCCACTCTACCATGTCAGATGTCTGCTGCCACTCACGGAGAAGAGCAAGTGCAGCGCCTATCCGGCCAGCATGCCATTTCCATCGGACGACAAGTGAAAGCGATTTGCTGGCAACTATCTCGTCACAGCCACATTGCTAGCTAAATTTCTCATGACATCGTTGCGCCTCACCCTATCAGAGCGTTCTTTTTCGGCAGCTTTTCTGCGTGTTTTCAAATCGTCGCCGGGGAAGAGCACGTTGTCAATAATGGCATCTATCTGCTTCTGTGGATCTATGACGCCATCAACGGCGAGACGACTCCATGGATGCGTCGGGACGGCATTGCCTTGCTCGTCCACTATGCCGCGGGTCAACTGCAAATTACCTTCCTCGTCGCGGATGAAGAGCAGCCCAAATTTCGCTTGATTAGCATAGTTACAGTTTGTTAATTTCAACGTCACAGGCATGAAATAGACTGGAAGCTGCAATGGGATTTTTCTATGGAGGCCAATGTCAAAGTCGCCATCCTCTACTACAATACTCTTCCATCCGGCGCCGCTCGCACCTTTACGCAACGCCGAAATTTCATGTACTTTTTTTTGGCTAAACACACTATTTACAGCTTTTGCGGTAGGAGTAGCTTCACATCCAAGCAGCTTGGCAACTTTTTCAGGATCACCGCAGTCTTTAAATCCCTTGACCATGCCTTCCTTAACCTTGAGGCTGGTTAGACTTGCGAAGCTAATAGTTTTTTCGTCACCAAGCTGCACCGCCCCACCGGAGCAAATAACTCTGGCGTCGGCTTCGATGCTGTCTTTCCATAGTTTGAGTTTTTCCCGAAGTTCCGCTTCTTTCGGATGACCATCCAACGGAAGGGAGCAGCGTGGCAAATGAAACGTCACAAACGCATCGGCAATTGCCACATTGCGCGTGACCGCCCTCATCTGTCTCTCTAGTAAAATTCTGGATTTTCTTTGGACCTCTTCCTTGGACTGCTCAACAAATTCCGATGGATGATCCCACCAACCAACGTAGGCGGCAACGAGACTTTGGTAATAGGGTTGCACGCCGTAGGGATTTTCCACATGAGGGAATTCGCCATCATCTTCGACGCGACCGAGAATGCCATTTACGAGCTCCATCGAAGTGTATAGCACCTCATAGAAATGCTTAACAATTGGGATGTCGATTGTCCCATTGTCCTGGGCTTCAAACACGATGTGCATGATGCGATCAACCAACCCGACGCCGGAGAAAAGTTCAGATTTTTCAAGTCCAGCCGAGTCTTTAACATGTGCGAGGGCCCATTTAGTAAGCGATCCGACAACCAAACCACTATTTTTTTCGAAATCGTACTTCGTTTCGTCTGACGTTTCCCTGTGGACAGCGCCAATGAATTTATCGGCCAAGATTTTTATCTTCTTTGCCGATTCGCTAATTCCAAGCTTCTTCCAGTCAAATGTCTTCAGTCGCTCGAAGGCAATCTGCGCCCGGCGAATGTACACCTGGGCATCGATAAACATCTGCGGCGTCTCAACTATGTCCTTGCCCTTGCGCAAGTAATACAGCGCCACAGCATTGACGGTAAACAGCGCAGTTGATGCAAGTTGCACAATCCCAATTACAAATGACACAACCCACACGAGGACGGTGCTAATTGCAGGCACTACGGCTAGAAATGGCACAAAAAATGACGCACACGCCGAGGCGACAAATGCAATGAGCGCAGCGATCGTCCATTGCCCAATTCTAGTTCGCACTAGATGGCGCAACATGAGTGCCAGTGTTGGCGCAGTGATAAACTCTTCGATCGAAGGACTAAAATAGCGGCCTGCATCCGATCTGTCTACAGCGACTGTCATTTGCATACCCCATACACTAGCAATATTGAAATGGCAACAAAAAAAACGCAATCGCCGCAACTAGAATGAAATGTAAATATCGCGTAATCGCAATGTGTGAGGGCATCGGTTTCACTAACATCTTTTTTACCAATGACGACCACGTGCAAATTGTCGGCGGCTGGCCTTCGAACCGGATCCTGACGATCAAGGCGCAGTGAATCACCGCTGGAAAGATAATAATTGCCAAAGGATAAATCTTCGCTAGTGTGGGACAGTATTGCCTCCATGCAGCACCTGCACGCGCTATGGCGCATGAATTACATTAAGTCCCCGCGCGGCGGTCGCCAATCGCCATTTAGCGCGGCCCTAGACGGAGACGAGAGGGAAAATTTACTCCTCCACCGCGGCAAGCTGTCGTTTGTCGTCATGAATAAATATCCGTACAACTGCGGCCACCTGCTGGTCCTTCCGCAGCGTGAGGTTGCAGACCCACTGGACCTAAACGGCGACGAATCGGTCGAGCTTTGGCGCAGCGTGCTGCTCTGCGAAAAAGTGCTGCGCAGGACAATGAAGCCCGACGGCTTTAACATCGGATTCAACATCGGCTCCGCATCCGGCGCAGGGTTGCCAAAGCACCTCCACTGCCACGTTGTCCCGCGCTGGGATGGTGACACGAATTTTATGCCCGTCATAGGGGAGATAAAAGTTCTCCCCCAGGCTCTCGAACATCTCTACGACCAATTGCTGCCGATTTTTTCGGAAGAGGCTGGCACGAACTAACATGGCACGGTGGATAGCAGAACGTATTCGCAGCTGCGTGCGCACAAAACGTCGCGTGGAAACTCGTAGGGCGCACACATTTACCCGTGAAAAATTTCTCCCGTTCGGGAAATCCGTCCTGACACTGTTCACCCTGTCCGTAGCCGTTGCGGCAATTTGCTTTTCGGGTCAGCAGTCGCTGCGCTTCCACGTCTCCCCAGGGCAAATTCTCAGTGAGCCGATCGTCGCCGAGTTCTCATTCTCCTACGAAAGCGCCATTCAAACCCAGCGAATGAGGGAAAAAAAGGCCATGAGAGTCGCCCCGGTGTACAAGCTGGAAATGGATCACTTCCAGGAATTTCGCAAAAAAGTTTCACAGCTCGAGGCGGAAATTAATACATTTTGCGAAGACCTGGCGCAGAAGGACGACGAGCGACCGGAGGAGCGGCGCAATCAGATGCTTGATTTCCTTGCCGACGTTAACAGCCGCTATGGATTTTCTTTGATGGAGAGAGACATAGCCGCGCTCGTTGACAACATCTCCCAGTCGACTCGCCGCTACCTCGTCGGCGAAGGCTTGGACATAATGCAGACCGTCATGTCGGACGGCATCGTCGACTCCTCCATGCGGTCCTCCGGCGGACTGCGTAACTACTTTTTAAATCTCGATTTGTCGGAAGAGGACGCCGGAAAGAACCTGCGGAACCAGGAAGATGCCATGCTCTACCTGCGCATCCACCTGGGAGCGCTCGACGAACGGCGCAACGTCACCGGCGCACTTTTTCACATCCTGCGCCATGGAATCTATCCCAATTTAGCCTACGACAAAGGGAAAACTGATGAAAAAAAGGAACAGGCTGGGGCGTCGGTTAAACCTGTCACCGTAACAATTGAAGAGGGCGAAACCATTGTGCCAGCTGGGGTTCCGGCAAACAATCAGTCCCTCGAAAAGCTACGCGCCTACCGCAGCCAGCTAATAAAAAAAGAGGACGCCATGGGGCACATGTGGTCCCTGCGCCTTGCCCAGTTCTGGGAGACATTTGCCGTGCTCGCCTGCGCCATGTTGGTGGTCAAGGCAATATACTCAAATCGCCGCGGAGGCCAGCTTGGCATGCGACTTTTTTTCCTGGCGACCATGCTGGTGGCAAATCTTCTCCTGCTGCGCTTTGTTGCATCCCTGTGGAGTTTGCCATACGTCGTTGCGCGGCCGACACTTTTCCAACTGCTTCCCTACATGACACCGCTCTTCGCCGGCGCCATCCCGGTGACGCTGGAACTCGGTCGCCGCGGCGGTATCGCCTTCGGAGCGCTCCTATCAATATTTTTTACGCTAATGATAGGCAAGAATTTAGATTTTTTCTCAGCCACATTCCTCGCCGTCATCATCGCCGTCTACCAGTGCCATCGCATCACATTTAAGAGCCAACTTTTGCGCGTCGGAACGGTGGCTGGATTGACATTGGGGATCAGCGCTTTGGC
>JAITDL010000018.1 GCA_031282565.1 Puniceicoccales bacterium | reverse complement strand
AGCTGGAGAGGGCGGCGTCCATGCGGCGGATTGCCGATGGCCTGTCGTCGGCCCGCACTATTATTTTTGCCAGGAGGCTGTCGTAGTAACTTGGAACCGTGTAGCCGCCGTAGATGTGGGAATCGACGCGGACGCCGAACCCACCGGGGGCGTAGTAGAGTTCCACAACTCCTGGCCGTGGAGCGAAATTGCGCTGTGGATCTTCGGCGTTTATGCGGCATTCTATGGCGTGGCCGCGGATTTTGACGTCATCCTGGCAAAAGTTCAGCTTCTCTCCGTCTGCAATGCGCAACTGCCACTGGACCAAATCGATGCCAGTTACCTCCTCCGTGACTCCGTGCTCAACCTGGATGCGCGTATTCATTTCCATGAAGTAGAATTCACCGCGGCCATCGACGAGAAATTCAACGGTGCCAGCTCCTTCGTAGTTGCAGACCTTAGCGATGCGGATCGCCGCTTCGCCCATTTTTTTTCGCAATTCGTCGCCGAGAAATGGTGACGGCGCTTCCTCGACCAATTTTTGGTAGCGGCGCTGGATGGAGCAGTCCCTTTCGCCGAGGTGGACCACATTGCCGTGGCGGTCGGCAAGTATTTGAAATTCTATGTGATGTGGATCTTCAACGTACTTTTCGAAGTAGATGGAGCCGTCTCCGAAGTTTTTCTTCGCCTCCAGCCTGGCCAGGCTGAATTCCTTGGCAAATGACGCCGCGCTGTGAACGAGTCGCATACCTTTTCCGCCGCCGCCGAGAGCCGCCTTGAGTAGCACGGGGAAGCCAACTTCTTGGGCGCGGCGCAGGCCAACCTTCTCATCAAAAATGACTCCGTCGCTGCCGGGAACCGTTGGAACAGCTGCCTCCATGGCCGCCTTCTTTGCCGACGTTTTGTTTCCCATGCGCCGCATGGTTTCGGCGCTCGGTCCGACGAAGGTTAAATTGCAAAACCTGCACTGCTCTGCGAAGCTGGCGTTTTCCGATAGGAATCCGTAGCCGGGGTGGACGGCGTCGACGTCGCCGATTTCCGCAGCTGCAAGTATGCGGTCCGGGCGCAGATAGCTTTCAACGGCGGGGGCGCGGCCTATGCAAATTGCTTCATCGGCCATGTGCACGTGGAGGGAGTCGATGTCGGCTTCGGAATAGATGGCCAACGTTTTGATGCCGAGCTCTTTGCACGCACGTATGATGCGGACTGCAATTTCTCCGCGGTTGGCGACGAGAACTTTTTCAAACATGGGTCGGCCTCACGTTCCCGTTGCAATTCTGAACAGCGGTTGGCCGAACTCGACCGCCTGGCCATCCTGAACCAGCACCTCCACCACGGTGCCGCTAATATCTGCGGTGATTTCGTTTAGCACCTTCATGGCTTCAATTATGCAGACCACGCTGTCGCCGTTCACCTGGCTGCCAACCTCCACAAACGCCGGCTGCCCTGGAGCCGGAGATCGGTAAAATGATCCGATCATTGGAGAGTGTATCGTCTGGCTGGCGACGCTTTCACCGCCGTTTTCGTCGGCGGCCATATCCCCGATTTGCACGGGCGCATATTCACGGACCTGCTCTTCGCAGCGCTGCTTGGCGCATGGAATGCCACAGTTTCTTCCGAGGCTCAGGCGAAATTCGCCGCGTTCAAGCTCCAGTGATTCCATATTGTAGCGGTCCATCATTTCCGCAAGTCGTTCAATTTCTTCAAATTCCATGGCCGTCGCCCAATCGCATGGCCCATAGATTTAAAAACTTTTCCGCGGACGCAATGCCCTTTTATCGCCGCGCGAAATTGGCCTCCGGTGCAGTAGTTGAGTTCATTTAGTTGGGGCGTATGGATATAGCCAAGAAAAACATTGACTTCTCAACTGGAATTTGCCACGGACGTCCCATGGATGTATGCGAAAATCCGAACACGCATGAAATAATGCCACTGTTCTGCTCGTGCGAAGTAGCCATTGCAGGTGGAAAGTGCAGCTGCGTGCCAACGGAAAATTTGCCTGTGAAAATTGGGTCGTCGATCGATACACAAGTTGGGCTGCGCAGATACCAAAAATTGACCGTACAGGCCGATAAGTTCACCGATCGCAATAAAGTTGCGAAATATTTTGCGGTCGATGCCATCGGCGGATTTTTGGTGTACCTTTCCACTGGGTATGTGATCCTCGTTGAGGAAATTGAATTTAAAGATGGCAAATCCCTAACTCCATTGGACTTCTGGTGCGGCTTCGCGGCTAGTTGAGGATTGCGTTTTGAAAATCTGGCGCCAGTAGAAAGCGCCTGCGGCAGTTGGCGATTGATATGTCGCAGTAGGTTCCGTGGTTTTCCGAGTTGCCTATTGTGATTCTCGGCGCGCCGCCGCCCTCCGGCGCGGAAGCAATCAGGACTCCTTCGCGGTTTCTTTTGAGCGCGAGTTCAATGGCTTCTCCGGTTGCCGGGCTGCCGTTTGTGCGCAAATAGTTTGCGGCAGCGGCTGCGATTTCCGGCATCTGTGCGCGCAGCGAGCTCGCCGCCGCCGACTGCTGAAAGTGCACGAGCGCAGCGCCTGCCAGCAGAAGAAATGGCATGGCCACTGCGATTGCCACGGCCGCTTCAATTAGCGTGAACCCGCGGGAGAGCTTCTGCAATGGCGTTTCCATTTTGTGACACTGATATTTTTCGAAAAACTGGTCTCTGCCCCGTTGACCGCAGAACGATGTGGAAGTTGTCTTCAAAAATTTCCTTTGCCTGGATCATGAGCCAAAACCCTGGAAGGGAATCAAATGTCGACGTCACACGGAAATTGCTTCCCTGCGCCAGGTCAGGACCAACGATGGACCCCAACCCGTTTATGCTCAAGTGTAATCCATCTACCTGCGTCGGCGATTCAGAATTCTCTATGAGCATCAAATTTGTGAGAGAATTTTCATCCGGGCCACCAATTAGCAGGAAAAAATTTTCACAGTCGCGGAAGCGTACGTGCTCGATAACACCGCACAAATAGCTGCACAGCAATGACTCAGCCCTCTTGAAGTTCCCAACTGCGCTTCTCTGTTTCGTAACAATTGCCGCCACCGCCGCTGCAATTGCCAGCGTGATGAGCATTTCTATGAGCGTAAATGCGCGCCGGCTCCGTTTCATCCTAGTCCCCAGCTACCAGCTCGTTAGCAACCGGTTTCGCTCCAACAGCGACCAGATGGCGAACGGCGCCGCAACCCCGCCATTTGGGACGCTGCCGCGGACGTTTTCTGGGAAATCATTCCTCGGGATCGTCAAATAGTTCGGCCGCCTGGCCATGGCGTATATTTCGCCGCTTCCCGACGCGTCCACCAGACGTCCTCCGCCGTCGAAATCCGATCGGTTGAAGACGTAGAATCGCACATTGTCCGGATTCTGCTGCGGCGGAGCGCCGTTGCCATCGGTCCCCTGGAGTGCCGGCAAAAAGTCATCCAGCACGGAATTTATGGCGACTGGCTGGTAGTTTTTCAAAAAATCCGGCGCGGATCCGTAGTGCGTGGCGTAGTCCGACAGGGCAGTTACCAGGGCGTGCAGTTGAAGTTTGGTTTTCTGCGCCGTTGCCCCACCTCGAACGGCCGCAATCGATGGCAGCAGAAGGCCGATCAGCAGACCGATAATGGCCATCACGGCAAGCATTTCAATGAGTGTGAAGGCCAAGTTTTTTTCGCTGCGGCGTCGAACGTCGGTGGGCCCTGGTGGATTCGAACCGCCGACCAAAGGATTATGAGTCCTCTGCTCTAACCGCTGAGCTAAGGGCCCCACGGGACGGAGATCTAGCCGCCGCCACCGCCGTGGCAAGAAAATTTCAATCAATTTTCTTCTAGGAGAGCGGCCATCCAATGATTATTGTCATAATTAATTAGATTAATCGAGCTCATTTCCGTGACGCAGCACCGCGTTAATTTGCTGACCGCCCCACTAAGTGTCGCAGCTATGTTGGCCAATTCGCTTTCACTAAACTCGTTAAATGATTTGACCCTATCGCCATCTAATATGGTTTCCGTGAGTTCATCTATTTCGTCCGTGTAAAGGCCGACTGCTTTGCAACCCTGAACGATCGCGTCAAGATTCCCATTTTCCAATATGGGATTTGATCCGTCATTGTTGCGCGGGTTGAGATCTCCCATGTGTGACGCAACTGAAGTTACGTTGCCATTTGGACCAGGGATATGCATCAAACATCCTTCGATACCTTTTTGCATTTGAACTACCGGAACTCCGAATAGCTGCGCGACATAGGGCAGCTCCTCTTCTCCGCCGAATGCTCCATCAGCTGCTGTTGTTGCGCTCAAATAGTGTACCCATGCAATGAATTGCGATACCTCGCCTCTATTTGGTATGTTCGGGATCGCTCCACCATTGCCTTGACCGCGAAAAACACCGATGAATGGCGATTTTTTTTCATCGAGCGTCAACGGCTCAAGTTTGGCTGTATTCCAAAGCCAATGCAAGCTAAGTTTATGTTTTTTAGCAATTTTCTGCAACTTTCCCAGACAACTAGGGCCCTTGAGCAGTTCGATTTCACTCATTTGCGACGCCAGTAGTTTCCCGCGCAGTTGCGAAAGCACATATTTCCGACCATATTCTACTGCTGCGCTTGCTGGCTGATTTAAGTCGATAGGTTCACCCGCTGCGATGCTAGTCAGTACGGCTTCCAATGCAGCCTTCTCATTGGCCGCTTCACTTGGGACATCTTGTTGCTCAAGGTTCAACAATTCGTAGAGGGCAACTAGCCTTTTTACGTCATTCTGTTGACCGGTGCCATTTAGTACGATAGATGCCATCTCTCTAAGATCTGCGTTTTGTGATTTTGAGCACAGTTCGGCGAATTCGAGTATCCGTATTTTCTCTTCGAGTTCAACAGCTTCGCGTTCGAGTGATTTTGCATTTTTTCTGCTTCTGCAAGCTGCCATTTCATTGCCCAACTTTCGAGCTTCTTCGCTAACACACATACAAAGCTTGCCGCCGCCGCCATTGGCCCCTAGCAAATCTGCAAAGTCCACAAGTCCTCCCCCGACTTCTGTAATGCAATGCACGTAGATGACATCGCGCACAGAAGCGTGATTAGCTTCGTCGTTAGTGCCGGTTTGTACTGCAATGGCTCTAAAAAAACAATTCCCGTCGCCTTCTACGTTGCGGATTTTAAATGTCACTTCATTGTCGCCAGTCCCTAGTATAAAAGTGCCAGCCGTCCGCGAGGCTGCCGTTGATGTTTTTTTGAGTTCTTCACTCTTCGCCGCGTCATGTTCAACAACTTTAGCGCTCAGTTTCTGCTGAACAAATTCTAGTCTTTCAATTTCTGGCAGTAGCGTCACGCCGAGATTCGATCTGGTGTTAGTTGAAAATAGGCTGGATATCATTACCCACCAGAAATAGATGCGTCTTACCCCATATTTCGCTGCTATGGCAGCGGCAGCGGAAATGTTTTTTGCACTATAAATTTCAGCTACTCTAGCATTAGTTATATCTGAAACCTGCGCCGAACCTTCAGATGGCGAAACCGGATCATGTCCGTTGAATCTATCAGGTTCACGAGCTGCAGATGGCGAGGCGTGCCCTTGGTTATAATGATAACTTTCTACGCGTGACGGCATCGTTTACTGTAAATTTTAAAAACTCGCAACAGGAAAAACGCGACTGCGCCGGGTCGCTACTGCTAACTGCATGCAGTTCAAGAATGAAAGGCGCAGCTAAATTTTTTTTATCTACCACTGCAAAGCGCTAAGCGGCAGATCGATTCCATTTCTTTTGGCGATTGCTAGCAGTTTATCTAGATCGTCCTTGGTTGTGGCCCTATTTTGAAGGAGTTCGCTTCCATCATCTCCGATCGTGAGTCTGGACGAATTAAGGAGAAGCTCTTGTTTTACGTATGCCGCAGAAGCGCACACAACGTCCTCCAATATATTCTCCACGGCTTCATCGTTCGGTTCCGTTGTGGCATCGCCAATGATGGCTATGGCAGCTCTCAGCTTGCTCTCCAAAACGCGTTTTTCATTTGTTGGAAGCGTCTCAGACGCCCTAAGATCATTCAGGCGTTTTGTAAGACCAAATAGCAAATCGCCAACCGATTGCCCCTGCCGTAAATTGGGAATCTCTCCTCCGTCATCTACTGCGCCTGTTGCTTCTTCGAACAGTCCTGGATTACTTGCGGCAAGATTCTTGATGCGTTCGCTCAACTCCACTTTAGCGGCTCCTATGTCGGATGTAAATCGCAATGATACTTGACCTAAGATATACTTAAAGATGTTGCGCAGTATGCTGCCGATAGATAAATTGCTCTTTTGTGGAATGGCGGATAGATCGGCCAAACTTTTGGCGCCGTCAATTGCAATAAGTACTTTATCGATTGGCCCACTCTCATGCGCGACTTGAGGTGGTTTTGCTTCTTTGTGGGTCTTCGCGCTTGCGCTTTGTACTTCCTCGGGGTACCAGCCCCAGCCAGGAGTCGAACTGTAATTTCCATGTATATCGCCCATGGAGGCAGTTTAGGTGCCTGGAGGAAAAATTTCAAGCAAAAGCGTAAATTATTTGCAATATTTCTGGTAGGTGCATGACTGGCAACTACTTATCTATGTGGGTCCCGGGCGCGCATTTTCATCGTAGCTCATGGAGTCACGATGCGATCTCTGTTTTCCTGAACTTTTGCACGAATTCTCGACTCGAAAAAATCAAGTGCAGTTGCTGACCTTCCATGCAATGCTGCTGGGAAGATTGCCATTCATGGGAATGTGTCGACCCATGCGCGGAAGCGCATCCAGATGATGCTCAATTTGCCTATTCCATTTTCCGCGGCAAGTCTTCCGAGGGCATTAAAGCTACTTGCGGCATCGGCGGCAGCTGTCGGAGGAGGAGTCGATGGAGTTACGCTGAGAGCGACAGTTTGTTGTGGCTGAAATGGTGCGATTTTATCGCCACTCACATCCGATATTCCATGGCGCCATGTGTCGTCTTCCTGATAGGGAGATCCTATGGGCTGCAATGAGCCCCGTGACGAAAGCCACAACAATGTATTAGAAGATCCTGTGTCAGTGTGGACCGTAGTTAATATTTATTAATACGCCAAAGAATCGCAACTGTGAAACTGAAATTTTGTGGCTAAATGTTTGGCTGTTAGGCGTAAAATTTCTTGCCGCGTCTGCGGTTTTGCAGCAGGAGCAGCGCCAAAAGTACTGATAGGGAGAGACATTGTCTGAGCCAGCTGCCGCTTTCGCCCAGGAGTAGGCGACCAAGGAATAGGCCAAAAATTGCTGGCATGTTATTGCAAATGAGCAATGTGCCGGTGCTAGCCGACCCGACGCCTTTGTTCCAGAGGTAGTTGCCAATGGCGCCGGGGATTATTCCAAGGAAAAGCAGCGTGGCAACCTGTTCACCGGTCCAGCTAAATTGAACGGGCGGAGTTGGCGCTGGGATCAGCAGCATGGCCGCGGCGAGCGGAAGCAGCGATCCGCAATTCATCCAGAAAAGTGCGCTCCTATCGGCCACGGCTCCATGTTTCGACTTTAGGCGGCTAAAGAGCACTTGGCCAAGGCCGTAGAATGCATTGGAAATTTGACTTTCCATGAAGCCGCGCAGTGGAGTTCCACAGCAAAGGTTTCCGCCGACGGCAAATGCACAGGCACCAACGGAAATGGATGCAAAAACCAGATGCCGCCACGGGGTTTTGTGTTCAAAAAGGTCGGAAAATAGGCCAACGAAAATTGGCGTCGTCAACCCAAAGAGCGCGATTTGGTGGCTTTCCAGGTGCGCCATGGCGTTTTGGTAGAAAAAATACATTAGACCAAGTTGCACGGCTCCAACGGCCGCAAATTTCAGCCGCAGCCTTCGAATTGATTCGTGGCCGGCGAATGGACAGAACATTGCCATGGCGACGATGCCGAAAAATAGTCCCATGGCTGGAGCCGTGGAAAATTTCATCGCATGGCAGTTAATTCCGTAGGATGAGCCCCAGATCATGGCGGCCAGTAGCAGATAGACCATCGTGGCAGCCAACTAGCCGGCCAAAAAGCGGCGCGCAAGGAAAGACATCGGTGCTCGAGAAGGGATTCGAACCCTTACACCTTTCGGCACTGCCGCCTGAAGACAGCGTGTCTGCCAATTCCACCACCCGAGCAGGAGCACACCATCGAGAATTTGCCGACGACGCAGTCAACCACAAAATTTTGCACCTAGCTCGCCTTGATCAATGAAGTGATGTAGCTTTTTACCAGAGCCAGATTGCTATTTACGTCCTGATCTTTAATGATACTCTGGACTGCAAATTGCATTCTGCCGCGGGTGACAATGTCGCTGCTAAATTTCACCCAGTCAATATGGTTGAAATTCTGCGATCTGAGTTTCCGGAAAAGTTCGACAATTTCGATGAGAGCCAGGACGCTGTCCGCCTCTGCTACGCCACTATTTTTTAGATCGCGGGCAAATTTTTTCTGGTCAGGCCAATAGGACAAGTCGCAGTCGCTGCCTGGCAGATCTTGATGGATTTTTGCTAATTTTTCAATTTTAGTATCCAATTCTGAAGTTGCGCTAACTTCGATGCCGAGAAGCCTATGGAATAACATTCCATCGCCATTTGGCAAAGTTGCAATTTTCTCCTGTGTTTTGTCGTAGTTCCCACTGACCCTGACAGCTTGAAAAGCTGTAACGGCCTCATTCCACGCTCCATCGTCGCTGAGTTCGGTGTCCGCAGCGATCTGCCAGTACTTCTCGATTGCATCGATGAGATGCTCCAGATTTTCAGTTGCCTGGTCAATCATATCGGCATCCCTTTCGCCGTCCAGTGACCCAATATATTTAAAAAGATCGTAGAGTTGAGCAAGTTGTTGGATTTTGCGAAGTATTACTGGCAAAAACTTGGCGTCGATCGCACGACCTAGTAATGCCTCAAAATGTTTCATCTCACTCAAAACAACGCCCATGCCATATCCAATGTTTCCAAACCATCCAATCACTTCATTGCGCCTTGTGAAGAGATATACCTGCGGGTTAAGCACAGCAGCAATGCTCTCCAGTGCAGTGGCGGCTTCAATGGCGTGTTGCTCATCGTCCACTGCGATGGCTGCATTGAATTTCCGAAAATTGTTGCACACAGACAGGCGGCCGTCGGGTGGCAGATTTCTGGCCGGCGACTTAATGTCGTGAAATGATTTATTAAGTGCGCCTATACAGCATTCGCATTTATTTGCCATGTGATGCATTCCACGCATTCTGAGTCGCTCGGGAAGCTGGTTCGCTGTCGCGCTTCCAGCCGCCGCCTCCGCATTTCTAGCAGCCGCCGTAGCAGCAGGAGAAGGTTGAGTTGCGGCCGGCCAAGGTAGATCGCCGCGCCGCCACTTCGACAGCAGTAAATTGGCGTAGTAATCGATGATATCGCGGTTTCTGGATAGTTGATTTTTTTTAATGAAATAGACAATTAGCAGGATGCCAAACGATAGGACGCAGGAAGCGATTTTAAGTACCTTCCCTAGCATAGTTTCGCCGAAACTCACCGCTCCGCCGATGCTTCCCCCAATTAACTTCGCCGTGACCCATGGAAGTGTTTTGACAAGAACTAGATATACTGCCTCTGTGACGACTGCACTGAGCATGAAGGCGGTGAGCAGACAAAGAGGCCGGCCACAACGTAAGCTGTCTGACTCGACCACTGCGGAGGCGTAGCACGGCGCTGTGCATTTTGTCAATTTCAAAATTGCCGTGGCATCGTTTCTTGGCGCGAGCAAGGCGCGCCGTAGATAATACTTTTTGGCCGGCGCCGCGGTGCAGTGTTTCGCTGCTGCCAAAATGCAATTTCGCGGCGCCGCCGGTTTAATTGAGCCGCCTTGCCGTTGAAAAATTTTATGGTCGGGACGACTGGACTCGAACCAGCGACTTCTTGCTCCCAAAGCAAGCGCTCTAGCCAGACTGAGCTACGTCCCGAATGCCGTGGCTGCCCGACAAGGATTCGAACCTTGACAAACAGATCCAGAATCTGCGGTGCTACCGTTACACCATCGGGCAACGGACCGATGAATGGCCGAGTCTGGCCGTTGGGCAAGCATTTTTACGGCTGACTTTCCGCAGCGGCCGGAGGGAAGAGCCTGAAAAATTTTTCGTAAACATTCCTAATGCTTTCCCGGTCAAGGACTGCCTGTTGCCAATGGCCAAGGTTGATGCAGTAGCAGCACGGCGCCCCAAGTTTGTCGATGCTGTGGGCGACTAAAAATTCGAGAACTGCCAGTAATTCGTCGTTAAGAAAGTCCAACTTCTCATCGAGGTTTTTGCCCGGTATGGTGGCGTCGCTGCGGATGGTTTCGGCTGTTTTAAATGAGCTCGCGTCACTCATGTCGCGGTCGGCATAGTCATATGCGGAATGCAGCTGCGGAAATGGAATAGATCTGCCTGACTCGTCTTTCGGGTCAGCCGCACCCCATAGCGCCATTAATGCATTTACAGTAGCGAAATCCAAAGGAACATAGTCGTTTGCGCCGGCAACTTGTTTAATGAAAAGACACTCATCGAAGCTGACCATGGCCACATCACTTTGGCCGTTGCTGATATACATATCCACCTTGCCATTTTTATTGCTAATCTGGACAGATGGAGTTTCAAATGTGCAGGCAGTCAGCCAGTTGTCTTCGCCGATGAATTGATGCTTAACGGCCACATAGTGGCACATGTGGTGCATGTAGCGATCTACTGCGTGTTCATGATGTCCAAATCCGGTTTCGCCTTTGTTGCCACCGTAGATCGAATGCCACGGAGTATTGCCGTTGTAGAGAAACATCAGATTGTTGAATGATCGTTTGTACTTTACGTTAATGGATTTTTCAAGCTGAATTATTTTTTCATTGGTGCCAGTAACTTTGTCGTAAACAGTTTTGGCATCGACACCATTTGATATGGCATCATTAACGGTTTTGTGGATTGACTTAATTTCTTCGCATATCGCCAGTTCACCGTCTGCGTTGTCGCACAAATTAGTCATTGCGCAAATGAGTTTGTCAGTTTCCGTCAATAGTGTGGCGTACATTGCGGCCAAACCACTGCACGTTTTACTGATCGGCTCATTTGTTTCGTGCGCACCACCTAATTGCAGCATAAACTTGCGCACGTATCCAATTGCGACATTTGTCGCATTCTGCGATTCGCCAGCTGCATTGGCAAATAATTTTGCCGAGCGCTTAGTTTTGGCGCCAACACATTTTTCAGCTAATTCATTTACCACGACGGCGGCATCGCGCACCAGTTCATTTTGCCTATTAAGTTTCGCAAGTACGTTTGCGCACAGTGTGCGCGGGTCGTAGGCGTTCCAAGCTCCATTGGTGGCATCGGATAAAAGTTGCAGGTTGTCAATTAGTTGCGCGATGCCGCCACCGCCATAGTGGAGTCTGCTGATCTCCTCTGCCAATAAATCGCGTGCAGTCGGAATTTTACGGCAAGCTACCTCCAGAGGATCATAGTGTAATTTAAATACTCGTCCAATGCGCTGTGAAAACGCCTTAAGTCCGCCATTGAACAGCGCTTTTCTGCATTCGTCGTCTCTATTGCTGTCGCAGCTAAATATTTCCAATTGCCCGGCCAGAGAATGCGGATAGCAGTCGCCGCCGCCGCCGCGTTCAAATATGTTGAAGCTGAGATTGTGCCTGCGAGTGCTGCATACGTAGCGGGCTGTATTTCCCTGCGCGTGTTTTGGCAGCTCAGGAGGGGGATTTGCTTTGAACGTTACTTCAACAAAGCTAGTCTCCGTGTCCGTCTGAGATGTTGATGGAGATGCTACCCAGGATTTAGGTGGCGGTGGCGATTTAGCCCTCATAGGCTTCGGCTGCAATCTAGTCACTACTGTTGGCCGCTGCGCCGGTGCAGTTTGTTTGTTCACTGGCGCAATTGCCGTATTTCTTTTTCGTGGACCGTGTCTACCGATCGGAAACGCACGGCCAATATCTCCCGGTGGCGGTTGAGTGGTTGAAGTGATGGAAGCCGCAGCGGAAGATCTGCTAGCATTACCGCACGCAGTGTAGGAATTTCTACGCTGTCCTTTGAAACTTGGCCTGGAAAGAATTTTTGCAATTGCGACAGATGTGCTTTTCGCAGACGTGGCTGTGGATGGTTGTGGATTGCTCGAGCCAGTCCGATCGGTTGGCTGTTTGGCCATTTCTTTAGTCGGAATAGGTGGCGCAATGGCGTTCCCGTCGCTGTCTGGAAGCTTTTTCGTGCCATTTCCAGTGGTCAGTGCCCTGGCAACGGTTGCTGCGAAGGCTTGAT
>JAITDL010000093.1 GCA_031282565.1 Puniceicoccales bacterium | reverse complement strand
CGTCGATGGTGTCGAAAAAAATTGCCGCCGTTACGTTGGAGTTGATTGCGCCGCATTTGGTTGAGGATGGAATCAAGGTTGACTGCGAGTTCCTGCGCGCAACTGGACTACTGCACAGGGATGAGAAAAAATTTAAGGTGATCGGTAACGCAAAATTGCCGAGGGCCGCGACATTTGTGGCGGATTCCTTTTCGGCGGGAGCTAGAACGGCGATTGAAAGTGTTGGTGGAAATGCGCTTGAGTCGGATTCTGCACATTGCGACTGCGGGAAAGTAGTGGAGACAACGGTGCCGTGAGTGCTGCACTTTCTAAAATTTTTGCAATAAAGGATTTGCGTCAGCGATTGCTCTTCACGCTTGCGCTGATTTTCATTGCCCGCATCGGGGCGAACATTCCGATTCCAGGGATCGATCCGTTGCCGCTGCGGAATTTTTTTGCCAATCAGAGTGCCTCGTCGGGTGGCCTGGTCGGGCTCTATAACATGTTCACGGGCGGGGCTTTTCTGAAGGGTGCGATTTTTGGTCTCGGGATAATGCCGTACATAAGTGCTTCCATAGTAATGCAGTTGCTCGGTGCCGCCATGCCGTCGCTTGCACGGCTGCAGCAGGATGGAGATGGAGGCCGACAGCGCATAGCTCAGTACACTAGGTATTTAACGTTAGCTGTGTGCGTCATACAGGGATTTCTTTTGCTGGCCGCACTGGCAAATTATCCGGGGAAGCTGTTTCCTGGATTCGACATTTTCCAGCACGGTGAGATCGTTGTGGCGAGTCACGGCTGGTTTTTTGTTTCGGCAACAATTTTTCTCACCGCCGGCACGATGATTCTCGTGTGGCTCGGCGATCAAATATCTCGCCACGGCCTGGGTAGCGGAATTTCGGTGCTAATCGTGGTCGGCATACTGTCTTCGATGCCGCGCAGTTTTTATCAGGTTTTTTTGCTGTTTTGCGGCGCTGGCCACGGCGTGCGACTTGGTCTTAAGTTGCTCGTGCTGTTGCTGATGGGGTCGCTGCTGATTGCCGTGATCCTGGCCATGGTTGCCGTTACGCAGGGGCAGAGAAAAATTCCAGTTCAATACGCTAAGCGCATGGTGGGAAATCGCTTGTATGCTGGCGGCGGAGCTTTTCTGCCGCTGAAGGTGAACTATTCCGGTGTGATGCCGATTATTTTTGCCAATGCGTTGCTGCTGTTTCCCCAGCAAATATTTGCCTATCTCGGTGCGGCAACGGGGATTGGATTCTTCCAATCGGCCTCCTTTTACCTGTCCCAGGGTGCATCCGTTTACTACGTGGCCTATGGGGTTTTGATTTTCGCATTCAGTTACTTATGGGTGTCGCTCATGTTCCATCCGGCTCAGGTGGCCGATGAACTCAAGAGGAATGGCGGCTACGTCCCGAGCATTCGGCCTGGGGCACCTACGGCGCAGTTTTTGGATTTCATAATGTCGCGGCTGACATTTGCCGGCGCTGTGTTTTTGGTTTTGATAGCTCTAATGCCCGACGCCCTATACTTTTACATGCATGTGCCCTATGGCATTGCGCTGCTTTTTGGCGGGACCGGCACTCTGATTACTGTCGGGGTCCTTTTGGAGGTAATGCGGCAGGTTGAAACCTATCTCGTTCAGAAGAATTATGATGTGTTTATGCGAAAAAATGTGCGTGCCGGCGGTGGTAGGAGATTTGCATCGCTTGATTGCGCCGGGCGTCGCGATTCGCAGTTCCTCTTTCTGTTTGTTGCCGCCGTACTAGTTGCCGGTCTTATCATTGGTGGCTGCAGACTTATGCTGGGGTTGGGGCGATGATAAAGATCAAAACAGAGGAGGAAATAGTGGCCATGCGCAGGGCCGGTCGCGTGACGGCGGATGTTTTGCAAGTTGTTTGCGCGGCGGTTATTGCTGGAATTTCAACCGGCGAATTGGACAAGATGGTTGGCGAGGAGTTGCGTTTACGGGGCGCTAGGAGCGCGTGCCTCGGCTATGGTGGCAGCAAATGTCCTTTTCCGGCAAATGCTTGCATATCGGTGAACGACGAGGTTGTGCACGGCATCCCGTCCGATGGGCGCACGGTGTGCGACGGCGACATCGTAAGCATTGATTTAGTTGCAATCGTTGACGGATTTATGGGCGATTCAACCATAACGGTTGCCGTTGGCGAGGTTGACGATGAGGTTGCGAAACTCCTTAAAGTTACGGAAGAGGCTCTGCACGCGGGGATTGCGGCGGCACGTTCCGGAAATAGAATTGGCGATATTTCTGCGGCAATCGAAAAAAAGGCGGTGGATGCCGGATTGGGTGTTGTGCGGGAGCTCGTTGGCCATGGCATTGGGCGCGAAATGCATGAGGAGCCTCCAATTCCAAATTGGGGACCGGAAAAAAGTGGGCCGCTGCTTGTTCCCGGTATGACGCTCGCGATTGAGCCGATGTTTATGCTTGGGAGAGAGGAATTAATATTTTGCGATGACGGTTGGACCGTGCTAACGGCCGACGGGAGGCCGGCGGCTCATTTTGAGCACACAATACTGGTAACAAAAAATGACCCGGAGGTATTGACAGCGCCGGAAAAATGCTTTCGTAGGCAGGTGACCTGTGTCAAGGACTGCGGTTGATTTGTAAATGGAGCGGGACTATGCCTCGAATATTTGGAACAGACATACCTGGTAAGAAGAAGGTGGCCTTTGCGTTGCGCTACATATATGGCATTGGACCGACGCGATCGGCTGCCATCGTCGCGGAAGCCGGGTTCGATGAAAAGATGCGTGCTGACGAGCTGTCGGAGCAGGACATCAACAGGATAATGGCGATTTGCGTTGCGAAGGGCTTCAAACTTGAAGGTGATTTGCGCCGCGAAATGATAGCTAACATAAAGCGGCTGCAGAACATACGTTGCTACAGAGGGATCCGCCACTACAAGGGTTTGCCGGTGCGTGGCCAGAGGACTTCGTCGAACGCGCGCACGCGGAGGGGTGCCCGCAAGACGATTGGAGTCGTTCGCGGTAAGGAATAAAGGTAGTCCGGGGGATATAAATAGATGAAAACCGAGGAAAGAGATTCTGGCGATGGCGTTGCGCTGGGCGGAGATGGCCAAGGGCAGTTCGGTGAAGCCGCGCCGCAGAAGCCGAAGATATTGACGGCGGCGGAGTTACTCCACGGCGAAATTGACGGAGAGGTGAAAATCCGTAGGGCGAAGAAGTGCAAAAACATTTCGTCCGGCGTTTGCCATGTTTTGGCGACGTTTAACAACACGAAAGTTTCCATAAGTGACGTGAATGGGGCTGTTATCTCATGGTCGAGCGCTGGAAAAAGCAATTTCCGCGGATCTCGCAAGTCGACGGCCTATGCGGCGCAGGTTGCCGTTCAGGATGCGGCCCGTACTGCCATGTCACACGGCATGGTTGAGGTCGATGTGTATCTGAAGGGCCCAGGTCCGGGGAGGGATGCCGCCGTGCGCGCGCTGCAAACATTGTTGCAGGTGAATAGCATACGTGACGTGACTCCCATACCACACAACGGCTGCCGCCCGAAGAGGCCGCGGCGACCGTAGCCAAGTCATTCTGGGTGAACGGCAACGCAACAAAATAGGATAGTAAAATGTCTCGCTACACAGGACCAAAAACAAGAATTAACCGCCGCTATGGGATGGCAATTTTCCCGCCGAATAAGGCGTTTGAGCGACGTTCGTATCTGCCTGGCATGCACGGGCCGCGGCTGCGTCGCAAGGTAACTGACTACGGCACTGGGCTTAACGAGAAGCAAAAGGCGCGCATTTACTATGGTCTGACGGAGAAGCAGTTCCGCATGGTGTTTGAGCGTGCGAAGCACCTAAAAGGAGTTACGGGAGAGGTTTTTCTCAGCTCACTGGAGATGCGCCTGGACAGCGTCGCCTATTTGGCTGGGTTCTCGAGGACGAGGAGGGCTGCGAGGCAAATGGTTGGCCACGGGCATTTTCTGCTGAACGGCCGCAAGGTTGACATAGCGAGCTATTCCTGTGCGGTCGGCGACGTGATTTCAGTGCGGCCCGTTGATGGGTCGCGCCACTTGGCCATGAGGAATTTGGAAGATGCGCGCTACAGGGCCGTTCCGCCGTGGCTGCAAACCGATCAGAGTGCGCTTTCGTGTACCGTTCAACGTGCACCGGTGCGCGACGAGATAGCGCTTGCCGTGAAGGAGCAAATCATTGTCGAGTTTTACAGCCGCTGATGATTGGAAGGAAATAAGTGATGGCGAAGATTTTAGGGAAATTCGAGTTGCCTACGCGTTTGGCTAAGGTGGAAAATTCTGCGACGGATACCTATGCGGCATTTGTCGCGGAGCCGTTCGAGTCCGGGTTCGGGCGCAGCATCGGCAATGCCTTGCGCCGCATACTGTTAGGTGCGATTGAAGGGGCCGCATTGACCAATGTGCGCATAGAGGGCGTGCAGCACGAATTTCAGACGGTCCCAGGCATAGTAGAGGATGTGTCGGAGATTTTGCTCAACCTGAAGAAGGTGCTGTTCAAGACGGATGCGCGCGACACTAAGGTGCTCACGATCAACGTTTCCGGGAAGAAAATTGTCTACGCGAAGGACATAGTTGTCCCGGGAGACGTGTCCATACTCAATCCAGACCATGAACTTTTCCGCATGGGGGGCGACGATGGCAGGTTTTTCGCAGAAATGCGGCTGCGGCGTGGGCGCGGCTATCTACTTGCGGAGGAGAACGAAAAGATCGATGCGGTCGACGGAGGCATTGCGCTCGATGCGTCCTTTAGCCCGGTGCGGTTGGTGAATTATTCCGTTGAAAATGCGCGAGTTGGGCAGATGACCGACTACGATCGCTTGACCATGGAGGTGTCAACGGACGGCCGCATTTCTCCGGGCGAGGCTCTCGCAGAGGCCGTTGCGGTTTTGCGCCACCACCTCAATGTGTTCGACGCGCTTTCGGACGACGACATTATATTTCAGCAGTCGGAGAGGCGCGGCGACGGGGATCAGAATAGACTGCAGAAGTTGTTGGCTATGAGCGTCAACGAAATAGAACTTTCCGTCAGAGCGGCGAATTGCCTGAATAATGCCAATATCCTAACCGTTGGCGAGTTGGCGTCAAAAACCGAGAGCGAGATGCTCCGCTATAGGAACTTCGGCAAGAAATCGCTCACAGAGATCAAGAATAGGCTCGAGGAACTTGGGCTATCGCTCGGCATGAGAGTTGATGGCTACCTCTAAAATTTTCCCAAGGAAGGAGATTTCCAATTATGCGTCACAAAAAACATCCGTTTAAACTTGGTGTCAAAAAGGAGCATCGCCAGGCACTTCTTGCCGGGCTGAGTGCGGCGTTGTTTCGCCATGGGTCAATTAGGACGACTCTGGCTAAGGCCAAGGCGTTGAGGCAATTCGCTGAGAAAATTATAACCATGGCGTGCAAGGCGTTCCGCGCTGATTTGCCGGAAGCTAAGTTGCACCAGAGGCGTATGGCGGTCGCGCGCGTCAGGGATCACGGTGCGGTTGAAATGCTCTTTGACACTCGCGTTGAGGAATTTCTGAACCGTCCCGGCGGCTACACGAGGATCTACAAATTGCTTCCGCGGAGAGGTGATGCGGCGAAAATGGCCATAATAGAATTGGTTGCGGCCAATGATCGCGGGTACAAAAGACGCAAACACATCAGGCCGTACGGGAATAAACAGATGGGAATCGCTGGCTACGAGTCATTTATTGGTGCCGGCGGCTCAAAGGATTTAGGCGCCATTGAGAGTTCCGACTCGGCTTGATGCAGTTACAGCTGTAAAAAAGTAATTATTCTCACAGAGAATGTTGCTTTCCCATTGACTGGTGAAGATTGGTGGGACACGGTGTGCCCGGTTAGTGCCCATTGTGGGCATGTATGAGAAAGGGGCGTGAGATGAATAAGTCTGATTTGATTTCGGAGGTGCACAAAATCCTCGGGGACGACACTGCTAAGGCAACTGTGGAGCGCGTGCTGAATGCGCTCCTGGAGGCGATTAGAGAGTCAGTTGGTCGCAAGGAAGCTGTTCAGCTTGTTGGCTTTGGAACATTTTCCGTGGTGGCCCGTGCGCCGCGAACCGGTGTGAATCCGCGCACAAAGGCAAAGATTCGCATACCGGGGAAGTTGGTCGTTAAGTTCAAGCCGGGTGCCGAGTTAAGTCGCGCGGTTTGAGCCAGTGACGTGCAAGAGTAGGCGTTGCGTCCATGCGCATTGGCATCGGTAGGGACTTGCATCGTCTCGAACGCGGTAGACGTCTCGTATTGGGCGGCGTAGTTGTCTCGGAGTGTGTTGGTTGTATAGCACATTCCGACGGCGATTGCCTGGTCCATGGCGTGATCGATGCCATGCTCGGGGCCATGGCGATGCCCAACATAGGGGTGTTGTTCCCAGACAGTTGCGAAAAAAATCGTGGGCGCAGTTCGCTGAGCATGCTGGTTGAGGTTGCAGAAATTGTTGCGGCTAAGGGATATGTGCTATCCAATGCCGATGCCGTGATAATGTTGGAACAGCCGAAGTTGAGTCCATTCGTCGGCGCCATGAGGCACGCAATCGCGCGATCCTGTGGCGTTGGCGAAGGCAGCATTGGAATAAAAGCCACTACCGCCGAAGGACTTGGCCATATTGGTGAGTCCATGGCGATTGAGGTTGTTTGTGTTTGCTTGCTTAAGACACTTGTGCTCAAGTGACGTGGCATGGATGGGAAGCGTGACATTTTTTGCCCGGCAAAATTGAATCTAGCGCTCTATGTCAATGGTCGGACGGCGGATAGGTTCCATGAGATTACGTCGCTCGTAGTTCGCGTTGATTTCGGAGACCGGGTGCGGCTGCAATTTTTGGACGAATCAGCTGCGGAAGACGTTCTCCTGTGTGATGTTGCGAATGTCCCTGCGGATAGCACAAATACGATCATGCGCGCCCTGAGCCTATTCCGGAGGGCCTATCCGTTTCAGCAAAGATTGGAAATTGTTCTGGAGAAAAACATTCCGCCGCGTTCGGGGCTGGGAGGTGGGAGCAGTGATGGAGCACATTTTCTGCAGGCACTCAATGGGATGCTTGGGTCTCCGTTGGATGATGCTTCGCTGCTGAAACTTGCGTCGTTCGTCGGAAAGGATTGCCCGCTTTTTTTTGGTCCGTCTCCGTGTATGCTTTGCGGCGGCGGGGAGTTGATTGAAAGAGTTGACGGTAAACGATTTGATGGGCTGAGCCATGCGAAATTTTTGCTGTTCAAACCGGAAGTTGGCGTAGACACTGAATGGGCCTATGGACGCTTTGATCGCGGCGGCGCATGGACGTTAACGGCCAGCGATGAGGCAAGGAGTTACATCGCTAAACTTGCCAATGACTTGCGCACCGGCCACATGTCGAGCCACTATTACAACGCGTTGCAAGGTGTTGTGTGTGAGAAATTTATCGAACTGCAGCGGGTTATTGAAGATTTGTTTGAATATTTTAAGTTGCGGGCGCACATGACGGGATCAGGTAGCGCGTGCTATATTCCTCTCAATGAAGAGTTTGACTGCAGCTCGGTAATCGACTATTTGCGCGAAATACTTGGTGGCGGCGCATTCATTAGGGAAGTGCGGCCTATTCTTGCGAGCTAGTTGAATTCGTCCAAACTGCTCCCTTCCAGCCAATTGCCTTTGCTCCACTGCGAACCGCATCGCGGATTGATGAGGTTTTTCCGCCTGTTTCGAAGTTCGTCAATTCGCCACCATTCTCCGCCAATGAGTTGTACCAAATTACGTGGCCGTCGAGGAATAGGACAAAGCCACCAGATTGGCCGTAAACTCCTCCGTCATCGCCATTTTGCGCTTTCCAGTGGCCGGAAATTTGGTCGAGGCCGCGGCTGTAGGCGAGCGGTGTCGCGGATGGGTCGTCGTCCGGGGAGAGGCCTGCTATCACGACGATGCCCAGTGGGAAATTTTGAAATTCGGTGCTTGCCGCGGCTGATGTTCCTGGGGCTAAAATTTGCCGCGGGATTTGTGCTGTTGAATTGATCACAAGATAGTCTTCAGGAATGATATAGAGCGATGCATCGCCGGCTCCACCGTTTGCCGCGAGGACGGCTGCCCACTGGGACAGAGTTTGCGCCTCATTCAATTTTTTTAGGGAGCCGCCGCCGTTTACGTAGGCGGCGTAGGAGATGGAAATCTGCCGCAAATTATTTGTAACCCGCATTTTGCGCGCTCTTGCCATTGCGCTGCCTACGGCAGGTGTGAGGAGCGTGGAGAGCAGGCCGATGATCGCAATTACGGCCAGGACTTCTATCAACGTGAATGCGCGGTATTTAGCGTTCATGGTGGGCGTAGGGGAGCGGGAAGCGGCGACATAGATCAAGCACGCGCTGCCTCACGGAAGTGACTCTATCGTCTGGAGATGGAGATGTCAATAGTTCCCCAATGAGTGCGCCGATTTGTACCATTTCCATTTCGCCCATGGCGCGGCTGGTTAGGGCCGGTGTTCCGATGCGTAACCCGCTTGTTTCGAATGGGCTGCGCGTTTCATCTGGAACCGTATTTCTGTTGAGGGAAATGTTTGCGCGCTCCAGCCGGCGCTGTGCGCTGTGTCCATCGAGAGATGGCAAATTTCCGCGTAAATCTACTAAAATGAGGTGGTTATCCGTTCCGCCGGAGACGAGACTGAATCCCTGGCTAATCAGCGATTCGGCGAGCGTTTTTGCGTTTTTTATGACCTGCTCCTGGTATCTACGGAACTGGGGCTGAAGGGCTTCGAAAAAACAGACCGCCTTTGCGGCGACTATGTGCATGAGCGGGCCGCCCTGATTTCCTGGAAAAACTGAGGCATCTATGGCGCGTGCGAATTCTTTGCGGCAGAAGATTATGCCGCCGCGTGGGCCGCGAAGTGTTTTGTGGGTCGTCGTCGTAACGAAGTCGCAGTGCGGGATTGGAGACGGGTGCAATCCGGCCGCTATGAGTCCGGCTATGTGGGCGATATCCGCCATGACGAGGGCGCCGCAGCCGTGGGCGATTTTTGCAACTCGTTCAAAATCAATTGTCCGCGGATGTGCCGATGCGCCGACGGTGATCAGTTTCGGCCGCTCGCGCTGTGCAATTTTTTCCATGGAAACATAGTCGATGCGCCGCGTTTGCGGATCTGTTCCGTAGTGGAAGACGGTGTAAAGCCTGCCGCTGAGGCTCTTAGGGTGACCGTGTGTCAGGTGTCCGCCTTCGCTGAGCGCCATGGTCAAAATTTTGTCGCCGGGATTCAAAACCGCTCCGTAGACCGCCATGTTCGCCTGCGTTCCCGAATGCGGCTGCACGTTAACATGTTCTGCGCCAAACAATTGGATCGCTCTTTCCCGGGCAATTTGTTCCACCTCATCGACGAATTCGCAGCCGCCGTAGTAGCGCTTGCCTGGATATCCTTCGGCATATTTGTTTGTCAGCACTGATCCGGCGGCATCGAGGACCGCTTGAGAGGTAAAATTCTCCGAGGCAATGAGTTCGAGATGTTCTTCCTGCCGCTTTCCTTCTCGGCAAATGGCGGCAAAAATTTCCGGATCATTTTGCGCTAGGTCATTCACTGCAAAGCCCTCGACGTCTAAAAGCCTGACGCGGCGCGCATGGCGGCCATTTTCAACTGGAGTGAAAAAGAAACTATGGAGAATTGCCAGCGTTTCGTTAGGCGCCTGCCACCGCGAACCGATACAGAGCACGTTGGCGTGGCCGTGTCGACGGGAAAATTCTGCCATTTCGCTGTTCGTTGCGATTGCCGCGCGAATTCCTCGGAAACGGTTCGCAGCCATTGCCATACCTGTGCCTGTGCCGCAGACGAGAACGCCAAAATCGGAGGCGCCTTCGACTATGTCCCGTGCGACGCGCTGGGCGTAAATTGGGTAGTCAACGGGATCTTCGCTGTCGGTTCCGCGGTCAATAGTTTTGATGCCGTTCTCCGCGAAAAACTTAAAAATAACTGGACGAAGACAGACTCCACGGTGGTCAGCGGCAAAGCTCACCGTTTGCACAGCGATAACTGGTTCTGCCATCGTGAGTAACTAAGAAATTTTTTTTTGTGCGGCACAAGGATGTTTATGGGACAGTTTTTTGGCAGATTCCGTCCGGCCGACGAATTTGCGCTCGGCTGACATTTTTGGAAAAATTTCTTGCGCCTTCGCGGCCAATATTCTTGCTTGGACCTGTTTCTGGGGGGGGTTAGCTCAGTTGGTTAGAGCATCAGCATGACACGCTGGGGGTCGCCGGTTCGAATCCAGTACCTCCCACCATTTTTTTTGTCTTTCTGCGGCAAATGCATGGCCGCTTTTTTTGTTGTTTGCGTGATTCTCCGATTGGGCTAGAAGTGCTCCATGCATTTCGACTTTGGCACTTTGCCGCTCGATGGATTCTTTTCCAAGTTCATCGAAAATCGTCGTCGGCAAGGGCTTTTTGACACGCTACTAGTTTCCTTGAAAAGGGCTTGCGACATAAACTACAGTTGTAAAATAAGCGTTTAATTTGCCGAAATTGCCTAAAAATTTGTTAATCACAACATTGTACTTTGACTGATGGGTCAGACGGCATCAGCAAACGGACGTGAAAAGCAGCAAGTTAGCGCCGTTCGCCCTAATTGCGGATGGAGACGTTGGATTGGTGTGCGGGATGGTCAATTGTTTCGTTGACTCAAACTTCGCCGCCGTAGGGGCCTCGACGTTTCGTGAGATCAATCGCGTTCTGGCGGATCATTTTGTGAGCCTGCTCATTCTGAACACAGACCTCTGTGGTCATTCTGGAGTCGAGTTCGCTAGGCAGTTGCAGCGCAATGGGAATCACGTGCCCGTGATCTTCATTACGGATCGGCACTCGCAAATTGACCGCATCAGTGCGCTGGAGGTCGGCGATGACCTCGTACAGAAGCCGATTATTGTTAAAGAGTTAGTGGCTCGCGCCCGGGCGGTACTTCGCCGCTCTGCGACGTCGAGGGACTGGCACATAACGGAAAATGTTACGCTGAATGATGAGCCGTTTATGTTCTGCGGCGCAAAGATTTATCCAAAAGATCTTCGCATATCATTCCCCAATGGTAACGATATCTATGTTGGCAGGAAGGAAATCGGATTGATGGCTGCATTTGCATCAACCGATGGCGCGATTCTGTCACGCAGGGATATCATTCACCGCGTCTGGGGTTTGCACGCCGACATTCGCAGCAGGTCCTTGGACCAGTACGTGGTGCGCATACGGTATCTTTTTCGCAGGAACGGGTGTCCATCAATTGATTTGCTGCGTACCATCCACGGTGTCGGATATTTATGCATGCACTGCAGTCACCACGCTAATCCTAGCGAAGACGACGGCAAAAAGGAAGAGGATAAAAAGGAGGGCGAAGAAACGGTGGTTGAAAAGGAGGAGGAAGGCCAAAAGGTTGAAGAAGCTTCTCAGCCGGAAGGAGATGGCGATGAGAAGCCAAAATCGACCGACGGGGAGCAGAGGGCGCAGGTGTCAGATGCGAAACTTCTTGCTGGCGATGATTCGCAGAAACCGACGGAAATCATGAGGTTGCTGCGGTGGAGCCTAGGATGCATTAACCGCGGCGCGGCACGTCCTGATTCAGCGGCTGGCGGGCTAGTTGGCACCTGTGGCGTTTGACAAGATGTTGCCAGCTAACATCTAAAAACACCAGCAAAGTGCCGCGGATGCGCCTATGGAGTTGCTGTGTTCGGAAAAGTGTTCCGACAGAGTTGCTTCGAGGCACATCCGCGGCCAATTGGCGGCAAAGTTAATTGCTACCGTTACAAGCAGGCGGTCGGTGGCTGCGCAGTTTCCATCGATGCCCGTTGAGGTTACGTAGCGCATCCCAAGTTCGACACCGCTGTCCATGAAAAAATTGTTGTGGGAACAAGCTACTGCCAATCCAAAATTTGAGCGCAGAAACGTTTGGCCCGCTGTGGTTTCGCAGTTGCAGATGTATAAATTGTTCTGTCCACGCATATTGCATTTGTTTGCATAGTTTCGGCGGCCGATTCCAATTGATGCTGAACACAGTAGCTCTTTTTTCGATGGCCAGGTGCCGTGGCGGTATGCGGAGGAAAATCCGGCAATTGCATCGCTGCTGTAACATGTTGCCCGCTGGGAAGAACAGCAATTTTCCATGTGCAGTGCCGTCGATTTCGTTCCGCCCAAATGACCGGCAAGAAAGAAATGTCCAAGGGAACGGTGCAGGCGCAGTGCAACAATTTGCTGTCGATAGGTTTGTACGACGATTCCGCGCACATTGGCCGCGGCAATTCCGATCGATAATTCCGCGCAGCTTGGAAGAATGACAATTCTCGGGCAGAATGATTTGCCAATTGAGAGCGTTGTGCAAGCTTGCAGTGCCCTGCCAGGCAACGAGCCGGACATTTTTGTGCGCAGGCATTGGGTGGAAAGTCCGATGCCATCTACGCCAAGCGCAAGTGGCGCATTCATGGTGCTTTCCAGAAGAAAAAAACCGAGCAAAGCGCCAAGCTGTAGTTCGGTGGCGCAATCGATGGACGGTCCTAGGACGTCATATGTTGTTCCTTCTCGGGCAGTTGCGATGTCGACGCCGTCATACGTTCCAATTAGAAGCCAGTCGCCACCGCACAATTCCAATTTCACATTGCCCGGCGGACCTCCGTCGCGTAACTCGATGGAGCCGTGAAAAATGTTAAGTTTGTCAGCTTCGCCGAAAAGTCTTAGGGTGCAGTTGCCATCGGCGCTAATTGCCTTTGGCGCAGCGTCATTGCTGTCGTAGGAGAAATTTGGCACGCAGAAAAATGAAACTGTTTTGTGGCCGTCGCCAATCATCCTAATGGCTGGACTGCCGCAGGTTACGCGAAAAATGTAGAATCCATCTCCGACAAAAGTTACGGAGCTGTCGTTGCCGTCCGCCGCCTCCACCAAAATTGTTTCCTCGCCTTCACCGCTTGCGTTGAAGACATGGCTCATTCCAGCTGAGCAATTTATCTGTGAATGGCCTCTCACATGCGTGGACCTGCCAACGCTCATGCATCCTTCTGTGTGCAATTGCCCTACAAGCGTAGTTGCTGCTGCGAAGGAACATAGCGCAGCAAAAATCGATGGAAGACTGGCGCGCATGATTTTGCTGTACGAGTCTAGCCTGCCGTCGACCGGCCGCAACTACTTTTTGTGTAACATGCACACGTTGAGCCTGTTGAAACTACAAAATCGGCAAAAACTTAACTACTCACCGCTGTCGAGGACCGGACTAATTCCGGCAAGGCGATCGCCGTCGGAGAGGTTTATGAGCCTGACTCCCTGCGTTGTACGTCCGATGATGCGAATGTCGGAGACTGGTGTGCGGACGGCCTGCCCTTTTCTCGTCAACAGCATGATTTCGTCGCCATCGCGCACGTTCAATGCTGCGCAAATTGGTGCCTTCGTTCGCATTGCGATAACGCCTACACCGCCGCGATGTTGTGTTCTGTAATCCTCATACTTCGATCGCTTTCCGAGGCCGTTTTCAGTTGCGAGGAGCAATGATGCCTCATTATCCACGACGGCAAGCATTTTCACCTCATCCCCTGGCCGCAGTGTGATGCCGCGCACGCCCCTCGTCGCCCGCCCCTGAACTCGCAGGTCAGATTCCGGAAACTTAACGGACATGGCCATTTCGGTGACAATCATGAGTTCGTCGGATCCAGAGGTCAGGTGGGCAGCGATGAGGCAGTCTCCGTCGTCTATTTTGATTCCTATGATGCCATCCTTGCGGTAGTTGCGATAGTCGCGAATGGCTGTTTTTTTGACTACGCCGAGACGGGTGCACATGACGATATTTTGATCGGAGTCAAAACTTTTGGCGCATAGCATTGCCGCAACTCGTTCCCCCTCTTGCATTTGCAATAAATTGACCAGCGACCGGCCCTTCGACGTCCGCGTGGCCTCAGGAATGTCATAAACCTTTTGCACGTAGATACGTCCGTTGTCCATGGCGAAGATAATGTAGTCGTGCGTCGACGCGGAAAACAGGTGTTCCACGGAGTCCGATTCCCGCTGTCCAGCCCCGATGACGCCCTTTCCTCCCCTGCGCTGCGTGTTGTATGAATCTGCGGCTGTACGCTTAATGAATCCCTCCTTTGTAACCGTGATGACGCAGCATTCGTTTGGTATTACGTCTTCGATGCAGAATTCACCTTCCGCTGGAAGGATTTGCGTTTTCCTAGCATCTCCGTAGACGTCTTTTAGTTCCTCTAATTCCTTGCGGATGATGCCCATGAGTATTGCACTGTCGGCCAAAATCGCTTCGTAATTAGCTATGTGCAGCAGCAGTTCTTCGTACTCGCCGTCTATCTTTACTCGTTCCAGGGCAGTGAGTTGGTAGAGACGCATTTCCAAGATTGCATCGGCCTGGTCGCCGTCCAGCGGGTAGCGCGCCATGAGTTCATTTTTCGCTAAGTCCCTGCTGTCAGCCGCTCTAATCAACCTAACAAAGTCGTCCATGTGGTCGAGGGCGATGCGAAATCCTTCCAATAAGTGCGCCCTGGCAGCGGCCTTATGCAGTCTGAATTGCGTTCGTCTTGTCACCACATCGCGGCGGTGTTCGATGAACAATTCGAGCATCTCCTTGAGCGGCATCTGTTTGGGTCTCTTCCCATCCAGTGCTAGAAGGATGACGCCGAATGATGATTCGAGCGGCGTGTGAAGGAAGAGTTTATTTATGGCGACGCGCGACGGCTCTCCGCGCTTCAGCTCCAACACTATGCGCGTATTTTCATCGGACTCGTCGCGAATCTCAGAAACTTCATCCAAAGTTTTTGCCGTGACCAATTCGGCGATTTTTTCCACCAATCCGGCGCGATTTACGGCGTAGGGAAGTTCGCTGATGACTATTTGTTCGCGACCAGTTTTAAGTTCTTCTGTCGTAACCTTCCCACGCATGCGGACTATGCCGCGGCCTCCGGTGATGTATTTGCGAATTCCTTCGTAGCCAATGATTTCGCCACCAGTTGGAAAGTCCGGCCCGCGAACGATTTTCGCCAAATCATCGTGGCTTAGGTGAGGATCATCGATTAGTGCGAGCGCGCCGTCGATTATCTCCCTGCTGTTGTGCGGCGGGATGTTCGTGGCCATGCCGACGGCGATTCCGGTGGAACCGTTTAGCAGCAAATTCGGCAGGGCGCATGGCAGCACATCCGGCTCAACCGTGCTCTCCTTGTAGTTCTGGACAAAGTTCACCGTTTCCTCGTCGAGGTCCCGCAAAATTTCTTCGGCGAACTTCGCCAAGCGGCACTCAGTGTAGCGGTAAGCTGCGGCCGAGTCGCCGTCGACGGATCCAAAATTTCCCTGCGGCTGAACGAGCGGATAGCGCATAACCCACGATTGCGCAAGACGTACAAGCGCGTCATAGACCGATGAATCGCCGTGCGGGTGATAGTTTTTGAGCACTTCACCGATGACGCCGGCACATTTATCGAAGGGCCTGTTGTGGAGAAGTCCCTCGCGAAACATCGCGTATAAGATTCTTCGCTGCACAGGTTTAAGTCCGTCGCGCACGTCCGGCAGCGCTCTGCTAACAATGACCGACATGGAGTAGTCAAGGTACGAGCTTTGCATTACTTGGACGATGCTGACCTCGCTGCAGTGAACGTCTGTAAATTCTTGACCGGCAGCCACTTCGCAGTCGGCCGTTACCCCATCAACAATTGATTCGTACTCCGCGCGGGAGTTTCCATTTAGTTCATCCGATGCCATTTCTAAATTTCCTAGATGTCTAAGTTGCACACATTGAGCGCATTATCTTCGATGAACGCGCGCCGAATTTCCACATCCTCGCCCATTAGCATGGAAAACGTTGCGTCGGCGAGAGCTGCGTCGGCGATTGACACGCGCAGCAGATTGCGGCGATCAGGATCCATCGTCGTCTCATAGAGTTGCGGCGGATTCATTTCACCTAAGCCTTTGTAGCGCTGTATTGTAAGTCCCTTGCGTCCGTTTGTGCGCACGGCGTCGGGAAGGTCCAATATGCCACCAAGTTTTATGCGTAACCCCTTGCCGTCGCACAACTCATAGCCGCTGCGGAAGCTTTCGATTGGGAATCCACAGCGCTCCATTTCATTTAAAATTGCTTCGATGGAGGTACTTTCAAAAATTTCCTGCAGCGAGATGCGTTCACGGCGTACGATCCCGCCGATTTCAACATCTCTGTTAACTATGCCACCGAGAGCATCTTCGACGATATTATGTTCGCCGTAAAAATCTGCCCTGGCGCCGTCGTCCGCGAGGAAGAAGAATGATTCGCCGTTGCCGACACGTATTTTGGCCAGATATTGCGGCAATTTCCCGTCGGAAGTCCTTCTCTCCAAGTAATCTGTCAGTGGGCATCCGTGCCGTCTCACTCCTGCGCCGAGGGATTCGATGCGGCAGGCGCAGTCCAGCAATTTTTTTAATTGGTCGCTTGGAAACTGGTGGCCGTCGTCGGTGCGCGAAAGCGTTAAATCCTCCACGCCAAGCTCTAGGAGAATGCTGTTCATTTCGCCGTCGTCCTTCACGTAGCGTTCGTGTTTTCTGCGTTTGATTCTATATAGCGGCGGCTGAGCGATATACACGTACCCGCTGTCGATGAGTCCACGCATTTGGCGGAAGAAAAAAGTTAGCAGAAGTGTCCGTATGTGAGCACCATCCACGTCGGCGTCGGACATTATTATTATTTTGTGATAGCGGCAGCGGCCGATGTCGAATGATGACGCGTCGCTGCTTTCGCCAACCCCTGTGCCGCAGGCAGTTATCATGGCACGAATTTCTGCATTGCTAAGTACGCGGTCAATGCGCGCCTTTTCGACGTTTAACACTTTCCCGCGCAACGGTAAAATGGCCTGTGTCGCCCGATTTCTTCCTTGTTTTGCTGAGCCGCCGGCCGAATCTCCTTCAACGATAAACAGCTCGCAGAGAGATGGATCCTTTTCCGAGCAGTCAGCCAATTTCCCAGGCAATCCGCCGCCAACGAGGGCGCTTTTCCGCACTGTCTCGCGGGCCTTTCTTGCTGCCTCCCTGGCTCTTGCAGCGTTTACGCACTTTTCAATGATTTTTTTTCCGAGCGCCGGCGTGATTTCCAGGGCGTACTTCAGCGAGTCGCCGACGATTTTTTGAACTATGCCATCTACCTCTCCAGTAGATAGTTTTGTTTTTGTCTGCCCCTCAAAACGCGGCTCCGGAACTTTCACGGACACGATCGCCGTCAACCCCTCTCTCACGTCGTCGCCGGTGATTGCCGGGTCCTTGTCTTTCAACAGGTTGTTTTGTTTCGCATAGGCATTTAGGACTCGTGTCAGCGCAGTGCGAAAGCCGGATAAGTGCGTGCCACCCTCAACGTTATGGATTGAATTCGCGTAGGCATAGACCTGCTCGCCGTAGCCGTCGTTGTACTGTATTGCAATGTTTGCCGTCACAACTCCATCTCCATCAGCATCTTCAGCTGGAGCAGATCCCTCAAATACGATCGGCTCGCCGTGGAGCGTTGTTTTGCCGGAATTTAGAAAGCTAACATATTCGCCGATGCCATTTTCGAAGTGAAATTCTACCGTCTTGTCGATGCGCTCATCACTCAGCGATACGCGGATGCCAGGATTCAGGAACGCTAACTCCCGTAGGCGCTTAGCTAAAATTTCCCAGTTAAAATCCCTGGTGCTGCGAAAAATTTCCGGATCTGGGAAAAATGTGACGTGCGTTCCAGTTGTCTGTGCATCGCCAATCGTTCGCAGGGAGTCAATTACCTTGCCGCGCGAAAATAACATGCGGTAGATCTTGCCGTTGCGGCGAACTTCGACCTCAAAGCGTTCCGACAGAGCATTAACGCATTTCGCTCCGACGCCGTGCAATCCGCCGGAGACGCGGTAGGCGCCTTTGGAGAACTTCCCGCCGGCATGTAGGTTGGTGAGAACGAGTTCGATGGCTGGAATTTTGTATTGCGGGTGCATGTCGACCGGTATTCCGCGGCCGTCGTCGTCGATGGAACATGCTCCGTTGCTGTGGATTGTGACTGACACATTGCGGCAGTGGCCGGCGAGTGCCTCGTCGATGCAGTTGTCGACGATTTCAAAGACGCAGTGGTGCAGTCCGCGCTCGCCGGTGTCGCCGATGTACATATCCGGCCTCCTGCGAACGCCTTCGAGTCCTTCTAGTTTTTGAATTTTGTCGGCGGTGTAGTCGCCGGCGCTGCCGGTCCGCGCGCTATCATCAAAGTTTTCAGATTCCATGGCAACAACTTCTGACCACTCCAACCCGTGGACAATGGTTCCTAGTCAATGGCGGCTGCCCGGTCAAGCGGCGAAGTTGTTTCTTTTTTCGCCGACGGCAAGTGGCTGCGGCGCAACTATTACCAGCTGCGGCGGCCGCCGAACAGAAACCGGCGCAAGAATCAAATTGAATTGGCAATGAATGCCTTGGCGAAATAACGAAAGTTCCAGATTGCGCATAGCGCCTATGAAGTTAGCACAAAGTGGCGTGGGCATGTTGAGGAGAGAGTTGGCACGTGGTGCGCAGGTGCCACTTCTAATTCCGCTAGTTGGACTTATGCTTGGCATATTGATTGCGCTTGGCTATGGAGGTTCTGCCGCCATTGTCTTGGCCGTCGCATGTCTGCGCAATATGTTCCTGCGCAAATGGAAAGACATCTTCCTACTGCTCGCATTTTCCGCGGCCGGATGGGTTCGTGGATTCTGCGCCGCCGAGGTTCCGCTGCCGAAATATGTCAATGGCAACAGGCGGCAAATTGCTATCCGCATAGATCGCTGCACCGTGCACACATACGCCAGCGGCCGCCGCATAAGGGGGTTTGCGCACATTGAAGAAATGGAGAACTGCCACGGAAAACTCGGCCAGTGTATATATTATAATTTGGCTCTTGGAGAAGGACTTCCGATTCCGCAGCGCGGACAATTGCTGCGAGTCAGAGCGATAATTCATTCCACGCGAAACAGTAAGGCATCATTTGAACGCTATCTGCGCGAAGTCGGAATTTTAAGCCGCATCGGCAGCGGGACAGTCACAGCCGTTGAGCCCGGATCGGCGGCCGATGAATTTTTTGCTAAAGTGCTGGCACGCTGCACCATGTCACTTCAGCTCGCCATGGACGGCTCTGGACAAGCGGGCCGCATCTATGAGGCGATGCTACTTGGAAATCGTAATGGCCTGAGTGCCAAGGAGAAAGACACATATTCCCGTGCCGGAGTCGCCCATCTATTCGCAATTAGCGGATTACACATTGGCATTATCGCATCATTTTTGGCGTTCGCAACGCGTTGGCTTGGAGTTTCTTCCTGGCCTCTCTTCGCCATTAGACTGCTTCTGCTTTCCGCATTCGTTGCGATGACAGGCGCAAGTCCGTCGTCGGTTAGGGCGCTAATAATGGTCACATCTTTCTGGGCTGCACCGCTTTTTTCGCGCTACTCCAGTTCAATGCCGTCGCTGACCGCAGCCGCCTTCATCACGCTTTTGGCGCGGCCGCTTGATCTGCTAAATACCGGATTTCAGCTATCTTACGCCGTGGTTTTCTCACTAATAGCCTATGGAATTCCGCTCGGTCGCCGCATTCAGCAACTCCTTGTGCCTCGACGCAAGTCATTTAGCCGAGAAAATAAACGTCCAAATAAGTTTCGCGCTACCGCTGCCAGCTGCATCGACATGGCTGCCATTTCATTTTCTACGACAATCCCACTTATCCCGCTGTCGCTCTACCACTTCCAAACATTTTCCATCGGCGGGATTTTCATAAATCCACTGGTCATTCCCGTCGCCGAAATCGCCATTTTGTGCGGATTTTGCTCTCTTTGCTGCGGCCTTTTTGGAATTTTTGCGTGCTGCCAGCTTTTTAACTTCTTCGCCCGACCATTTTTGTGGGCCATAGTTTTTCTAACAAGCTCAACGGGAGCGATTCCATGGGTCCAGTCCGGCGAGCTTGCGGTGTCGGCATCGGTGCTAATTCCCTGGACTGCAGTGACTTTGTTCGCAATTTACTGCGCACGCTCAGAAGGCAAGGGCCAATGGAAATTCATCGCGCCCATTGTGGCAGCCGTTTTCCCATTGTCGCTGCTGCCATTAATATCCTAGGACGAGCAACTTAGTCGCGACGGCTCGCTCTGGCTCGTCGGCTACTGCGCCGGTCCTTGATTTGGAACTCGTCCAGAGACATGGTCGGCTTTCCGGAGAGGTCTGTTTTTTGGAAAAACTGCGCGTATGGGTCTCCGTCTTCGGCAGTTAGCTCGATTACGCGCGGCGAGATGATGAAAAGCCTTTCCACCGTCGTAGATTCTTCAGTGGTCGTGCTGAAGACTTTGCCGATGATTGGCAGGTCCTGTAAAAATGGCACACCGCGACGGCCGTTGTTGTGCCGCTCCTTGTAGTAGCCGCCGACAACGAGGCTTTGTCCTTCCAGAAGAACCGTTTGTGTATTAATCTGGCTGGAACTGACTGATGGCATGTCACCTGCGACGCTCATGGCACCGTCTTCGATGCTGACGAACAACTTAATTTGCCGTTCGAGTTTGCCGTCTTCCCTTTCCACGTCGATTATGTGCGGGATCACGCGCAGGGCTACGGATGCGGAAATCGTAAATAGATCAGTTGCATAGGCTCCCGCGACGCTGACGTAGGTTTGGTCGCTGCGGGAAATTACGGCTGCGAGGTTGTCCAGCGTCAGAACCGACGGCCTGGAAAGGGTTTTCGCCGCGTGTACACCTTCTAGAGCCTTTAGTCTGGCGGCTATATCGCTGCCGTGGAGGACGTTATTCAACTTCGCAAAAAAGTTTACGTTTTTGTTGTTAATTTCGACGTCGGAGCCCATTGGGCGCCATGTTAACTCCCTCTCACCGTGTAGAAATTGCACGACATCGAGGCCCAATTCGCGGCTTTGTCCCACGTCCACGTCCACGATGGCAACCTGTATTTCAACGGCCTTTGTTGGTACGTCAAATCGTTCAATGAGAGATTGATAGAACGGCATGAGGTCGCGATGATCACGGACTATGACGGCATTCAGCCGCGCGTCGTAAGTTATTGATGTTATGTGCTGCGCCCGTTCCGGATTGCTTTGGTCGCCATCTGCCTTGCCTTCATCGCTTTCCGGTTGTTTCGGCTTCGATGGCTTTTTCGGAGACTCGCCGCCACCGTTGGCCGATAGATCTCCGTGCGAACGTTGCGCATTAATCTGCGCCAAAGCATTTTCCTTGTTTTGGATGACGCCATCGAGCCGCTGACTTACGCCGGATTTGTAGATGGAAACCGCCTCCTGCGACGTCTGCGGTATGCTGTTGATGCCGGACAGGATACGCTGCAGCAATGTGGCTATGCCTTCGATGGTTACTCCGTCCCCGGTGCCGACGCTCAGGTTCACGTCGTAGGCGAAGGCGTATTTTAGCGGAAATATCTGCACCACAGTTTCATCGGTGAAATTTTGAATCGTATTCGTCTGTATGCTGTCGAGGAGGCCGTGGACAATTTCCAAAAATCGCGGCGGGCCGCTCATTACCATCATCTTAGTGGTCGGCATGTAGCGGAGAGTGCAGCTCGAACTTGCAAAATCCATCTCTCCCACAACGGCTTTGAGCGAATTGCCCTCCTGCTGCGACATGGGAATGATTTGCGTTGAAATTGACGATCCTGGGTATACGTAGAGCACAGATCCATCGTAGAACCAGCACAGGTTGTAGGCTTTAGACAGGTTGTCCCAAAATTCCGCCGGCGGGATGCCGTCGAAGATTCCGTTCACAGTTCCGGCGATGGGCGAATTTACAACGACGTCGATGCCCTGTATGGCGGTAAAGTCATGGATAAGATCTTCGAGGCCTTGGTTTTGCGCAAAGTGATAGTAGGAGGAATCTGACCACGGCACTTCCCCGCCGAAGGAGATCCCAGCGGCGAACAGCGTGCAAAGTGTTGCTAAATTGCGCAGTTTCATGGTGTTGATATTCTGTGGTTGTTTGAAGGGAGGCGGGACGAGGACATTAGCAGCAGTGTTTCGACTTTACCATGCATTTGCGATGCTTCGAGAAGAAAAGCATCGAGTATCTCCACCAATTTTTGCTCATCCCAGGATTCATATGGTAAATACACGGACAGAACAAGTTCATCCGCATCTCTGGCGTAGCTGAGCGTTGACTGCGAATCGATGGCCCTGGAAAAATTTTCCTGCAGCAGCGCGAGTAGACGATCCGGATTGCGCAGCGCCGCAGTGACATCCGTCATAAGTTGCCGCTCGAGGATGACCGCCGTTTCCGCCTGAACAAAAATACGCATGATACCTCCATCCGGCAGGCGCACAGCGTAATATTCGTCGGACCCGCCGTGCAAATCGAAAAGGCCCAACTCAGATGCTATCAGTGCAACCACCTCGCGGCTACGCATTTCGACATATGCTAGGAAGCTTTCACAACTTATGCAAGACGAATTCGCAAAAAACCTATGGCGTCGAATCTGCGGAGCGAATTTCCAAAATTTCCGCTGTAATTGCCGCCTGGCGCGCCTTGTTGTATGACAAAAGTAGTTCCTTGGCAAAGATTTCCGCGTTATCCGTTGCCGCCTTCATGGCCACCATGCGCGCACTCTGTTCTGCCGCCTTCGCTTCGAGCAAAATGTGATGCATCTCCTTCTGCAGGAAGCTTTCAAGCAATGTTTCCACCAGGCGCGCTAGCGACGGCTCCACCGTAATTTCGCGGCCATCTTCCGGAAGCGGCCGACCGATATCTGGAAGCATATCTCTTTTCGCCCGAATGTTTTCCCCGAGACCGTCCAATGGAAGCAGCCGCTGCGCAACGGGATTCTGCCGCAACGTGTTTATGAAGAGCGGATGGACAACGTCGACGGCGTCAATTTCTTTGCATAGGTAGGCGTCCCGCAAAAAGTTAGCTACTGCACGCGCCATGTGGTACGGCACGCCATCATTTACGGAAAATTCGCCGATCAGCTGCAACTTTGCCGCAGCCAGCAGCTGGCCTCCCTTTTTCCCAATCGCCACATACTTTGCATCTTGTGGAAATTTTTCACGGATCAACTTGAACGTATTTTGGTTGAGCGATCCGCAAAGTCCCTTGTCAGTGGCAACGAAGACGATGCATCGGCATTTCACATCGCGCCGGCTGAGCAGCGGAGGTAAATCATTGGTAGGCAGCTCCATGCGCAGTATTTTGTCTGCCAATTCTTCCAGTCGCAGTGCGTGGCGCCGTCCAGCAGTTGCGGCAAGTTGTGCCCGTCGCATCTTCGACGCCGCAACAAGTTGCATGGCACGAGTTATTTTCGCCGTTCCTTGCACCGCCCGCAGACGTCGCTTGATGTCTCGAATTCCCTCCATGTGCGGCCCTAATTAACACGTTTTCGCCGTTCCACTTGGCTGCGCGCGATCGTGGCTGTGAATTTTTTTCCACTGCTCCGCGGCCGCCAGCATTTTTTTCTCCAGTTTGTCGTTCAGTTCTCCTTTGGCGGCAATTTCCTCCAGCAGAGGTTGTTGCATCGACAACAGCCACTCTTCCATGTGGCGCACGGCTCCATGTGTTTCTGACACATCTATTTCCCCAAAATGTCCGCCCATTACGGACCAAAGAAGAAAAATTTGCAGCGCGGCCGATCGAGGCGCAAGTTGGTCCTGCTTAAATAGTTCGACTATGCGTGCGCCATCGTCCAGCAGCTGCCTCGTGCGCTGGTCCAATTCCGAGCCAAATTGCGCGAATGATTGCATTTCATAGTATTGGCCAAGAGTAAGTTTGATCTTTCCTGCAACCTGGCGGAAGGCCTTGATTTGCGCCGCCGATCCGACTCGCGACACGGAAATCCCAGTTGCAATGGCTGGACGAACGCCGCGATTGAACAGCTCGGAATCGAGATAAATCTGTCCGTCAGTAATGGATATGATGTTTGTTGGAATGTAGGCCGCCACGTCTCCTGCCTGTGTCTCCACGATTGGCAGTGCAGTTAAAGATCCGCCGCCGAAGTCGTTGTGCAATTTCGCAGCCCTTTCCAGCAGCCGCGAGTGCAGATAAAAAATGTCACCCGGGTAGGCCTGTCTGCCGGCTGGGCGCTTCAGTATGAGTGAGATCTGTCTGTATGCCACGGCGTGCTTCGACAGGTCATCGTAGACTATGAGCGCGTCCATGCCGTTGTCCATGAACCACTCGCCAATTGCCGTTGCTGAGTACGGCGCAACATATTGCCCCGCTGCATTTTCCGATGCCCCGCCGGCAACAACTACGGCGTAGTCCATGGCGCCCTTTGATTCCAGAAGTTGCAGGAGCCGAGCCAAGTCGGAGCGTTTTTGGCCGATTGACACGTAAATCGAGTAAACGGGGCGGAAATTTTTATCGCCGGATGCGATGCCTAACTTGTTTAGGCGTGCCTGGTTAATAATTGTGTCAATGGCTATGGCCGTTTTGCCAGTTGAGCGATCTCCGATGATTAACTCTCTCTGGCCGCGGCCGATAGGTATCATTGAATCGATGGCCATTATGCCCGTCTGCAGCGGCTTCGAGACTGACTGGCGATGGACGATGCCGCGGGCAACCTTATCGATTGGGTAGCTGGTAGTTGCGTTTATTTCCCCACGTCCGTCTATGGGTTGACCGATTGCGTTAACGGCGCGGCCGAGCAGGCCCATGCCAACGGGCATGGACAGCAGTGATCCGCCAGCTCGAACTTCTTCTCCAACTGCTATTTGACTGCCTTCGCTGAGCACGACAACTCCAACGCTATCATCCTCGAGGTTCAGCGCCATACCTCTGGAGCCATCCTGGAACACAACCACCTCATTGAGAGATATTTGTGAAAGCCCGCCAATGCGCGCCACGCCGTCACCAATGGCTAGGACGCGGCCGACATTTCCCTCGATAGCGCGCGGTTTTAGCCCATCAATCTCGGCGCGAATTTGTCGCAGCAGTTCATCGCCCTTGCCCATTGCACAACACTTTCCATCGATGCGGCCACGCTGTCAAATGTAAATGGCGGCGGCCACGGCGGTCAGAATCGTTTTTTCAAAAAATTCATGGCAATTCCATGTGCCTCGCTGTGATGCTCTTCGACTGAATCTGCGTCGGAAAGCTCTGCAAAATTTATGGTCGAAAGAGTATGCTCAATTGCCAGCGGGATTGCTCGAAATGGAATTTCTCTTCGCATAAACGCCTCCACTGCAGCACTATTTGCCGCATCGAATGCGCATGGCGCCGAGAGGCCAACGCTAAATGCCCGCTCCCCAAGGGCGAGGCATGGAAATCGTTTCCTATCTGCTTCGTGGAATTCAAAAATCCCTGGCTCAAGCGGGTTTAGCATTTTCCCCGCAAAATGAATTTTTTCAGGATGGACGAGGCAGCGGCCAAGTGGAATTTCCATGGACGGCGGTGACATTTGCGCCAAAATCGTTCCGTCGCAGAATCTTACGAGTGCGTGCACAATGCTGCTGCGGTGGACCGCTACGGAAATTTCGCCAGGTCGGAGTCCGTAGAGCCAGCCGGCTTCAATTATTTCCAATCCTTTGTTAGCCATTGTGGCCGAATCAATTGAGATTTTTGCGCCCATGGACCATGTGGGATGGCGCAGTGCCGATTCGACGGTGATCGAATCAAATTCGCTGTCAGGCAAATCAAAAAATGGTCCGCCCGAGGCAGTTAGCCAAACATGGTCTAGGGATTCGCTGCGGCGAAAAACTCCGCGGAAATTTTTTTCTCCGGATAGGCATTGGAAGATCCCGCAGTGTTCGCTATCTGCCGGCAGCAGAAGTGCATGTGATCTTAGTAATGCCGATCCGATTAGGGCGCCGGCGCACACGATCGCCTCTTTGTTGGCCATCACGATTCGTTTCCCTGCCTCAATGGCGGCTAGGACCGGACGAAGTGCCGCAAGTCCCGGTAGCGCAACAACTACGCAGTCGGCTTCATCGATGGCCGCCATTTCGCACATGGGGAGCAGCTTAACTGGGAGGTGCTGCGGCAAGTCATTCTCACCCAATCCACTAACAGAAAGGTATTTTGGAGCGAATTCAGCAATTATTTTTTTGGCTGCTTCCACGTTGCGGTGAACGGAGATGCCCAATAGACTGAATGAGTTATGCGTTTTGCGCAGTAGATTTAGCACGGATGTTCCTATGGATCCGCTGGCGCCAAGCAGGACAACGCGTTGCATATGATCCATTTCCTGCCTACAGAAAAAATTCCAGTACGGCGTATGTGGTTGGCAGCGTGAGGAAAAGACTGTCGCAGAGATCGAGGCATCCACCTATGCCGGGAATTATTCTGCCAGAGTCCTTTATCTTTGCATGGCGCTTCAGCGCAGATTCCAGCAGATCGGCGGCGGCTCCAACGGCGGCGATAATTGCGCCAAGCGGCATGGACAGCCACAGGGGAATTGGAAAATCGCAAAACCAACTAGCCAAAATACATAGAGAGAATCCACCTGCCGTTGCCGCAGCTATGGCTCCGAAGAAGCCCTCCCAAGTTTTTTTCGGACTATACTCAGCCGCAAGTGGATGGCGACCGATTCCGCCGCCGACAATGAGTCCGCCGATGTCGCCAAGTTTGCTCACTAAAACTGTCCAGCCGAGCATGAACGTGCCACTTTCACAACTCCTGAGCAGCAGGATGCCAAACTGCATGGAAAACGGCACATAGAAAATCGCAAAAAGTGTTGGAGCTAGGTAGTTTAGCAGTTGTTCCGGGCGCAATTTCGCGACGCCGCAAACAAGAATCCATACGGCGGCGACTACGGAGAGCCAAATGCCGGCGTGCATCGGCCGCAAGTACCAGGAGCCGAAGATGATGACCGCTGTCCACACGAGGAGCTGCCGTCGGGCAGGAGTGGCATGGAAGTTTTTCATCAGCCGGCAGAGTTCGATTTGTGATCCGATGGCAAAGAATGCCATAATCAGCACGGCGCCGGATTGGCCAAAAGCCCACAGACAAAACCAGATGGCGACGAAAAGGATTGCTGAGCCGAGAATTCGCAATGGCATGGCGATACCTCCTGTCGCCAAACTATTTAGCGGCAATATCAACCCAGCGCTCTATGGATGAAATTGTGCGCTGATCTCTGCCGTCAACGGACACGCTGTCGCCGACTCGTTTCCCTAAAATGTTGCGGCCCAGCGGCGTGAGATATGCTATGATTTTTTTATCTGGGTTGCTGTCCCAGGCGCCGAGAATCACTATGCGCTCCTTCTTTCCCTTTCCGTCGACGAGAGTTACGGCGCTGCCTATGGACGCCACGTCGCCACTGGCCGATGAAAAATCAACGACTTGCACTCTGGATAAGTCCTTCTCCATCTGCGACTTAAGAGCAAGCAGCATGTCCTGTTCCTGGCGTGCCATTTTGTACATGGAATTTTCACGCAGATCGCCTTCTTCGCGGGCGGCTTCGACGGCGGCCGTATTTGCCGGAATGCGCACGGTGACAAGCTGTTCGTAGTCGCGCCTGACGTTTTCCAGACTTTCCTGTGACACCTTCAGCGTCCCTCCGTCGCCGCCGTGGCGCGCCGTTCCATCGTCGAGTAGCCGATGTAAGTCGTTGAATTTGCCTATGAAACGGGCGACTATGGAGCGCTTGGTCAGAAAATCGAATCCCTGATTTGCAAGTACCATTTGCGCAAGATCTTGCGCCATTTCCTGGCCCTCGCCGTTCAGGATTTCATCGACGAGGCCGCGATCGGCTGCAATAGCTTCGGCGAGAGGTATTTTTCTATTCGTGTTACGTTTAAGTGCTTCCTGGTCAATCGCGGACAGCGCCAAACGGAACAGCGATGAGCAGATAAGTGGTGTGACAATGGCTCCGTAGCGCTTGCTCTTGCGGTTGCGGATGATCCAGTCGAGGAGCGATGCGCGCATGGCACTCTCCCTGAGCCAGTTTTGCAGCGTGATTTCGAGTTCGCCGAGCTTCCCGCGTTCCTCTATGAAGTCGACCGCGCAGTTAACCGCTCTGCCTGTGCAGTTTTTAACGAATGCCAGCAGCTGTGGAAAAAAGTTGTCTCCGTGGAACGCGGCAATTGCCTCGAAAAGGCGTGATAATTGGCTCGCGGAGAGTGAATTTGCGATTTCTGCCAGTTCGTCAACGGAGCGCAGTGACGCGTCCAGGGAGATGGCGCCCGGCAACTCAAGTCCAAGGGCGGCAGCGAAATCTTCACACAGCCAGTAGAGCTGCAGTTTTTCTACGCCACTGGCTGCGGCGACTCCGTAAAGGCGGAGCAGCTCGTTGTAGGCCAACGTCATTTTTTCAGTTTGTTCCTGGAATTTTTTGTCGGCCAACAATTTCTCAGCGGCCTGTATTTTTTTTGCAATCTGCTTCGCAACGATGACGGAATCGAGCAGCTCATCAATCTGTTCGAGGGGCTCCGTGCGCAGGACGTAATACCCGCCACGCTGTTCCGGTTCTGCGATTTGCGAGTCGAGCTCCGCCTCTTTTTTGGCGCGCGTCCACCACGTCTTTAGGCCTTTTTCGCCGAGGATATGTTGCAGGATGTCACCAATTTCCGCCTGGGTGGCCCTGTTTCCCGGGAAGTTGGCCAAAATCGCCCTCATGGCGCCGGCCGGATCGTCGCGGAGCAGTGATTTGACGGCTTCCGGATCTTTCTTAAACCTCACAAGGAGATGGTCTTCGGGCAGAACGGCCAGGTGTTTTATGGCAAAAATTGGATCGATGGCGTGGTGTGGCATGCCGTGAAAATCCACCACGATTTTGTTTGCATTTTCATCGTATTCAGCAATTTCGCCGAAACCGAATGTCCTATGAAAACAAAATGCACCGGGGCACATGGCGGCGAGGCGATCCCGTTGCCGCTCAAGGAGTGGGTATTTCACCAACAAACGTTCAACCGCACTATCATCCATCGTTGTCGTCCAGCTGCGAAGACGTGTCATTCCCCGCGATCGGCGAGGGGCTGTCAACGATTTTTTACCGTTAAATTCACAGCGACCATTTTCGGCTCAAACCCATCCGCCGCGCTCACTTAGCCAAGTAGATTAATCGTAAAAGGATGTCAAGCAAAACTTTAGGTGGCGGAGGACGACATTTTCGACGGCTCTGGACGTCGCCAGACAGCCGCGCGCGGGGTTAGCGGTCAGGTTTGGTTCCACCAAAAAAATTTCCCTCGGAAAAAACACTGGAGGCGCATTTTCGCTGAATTTGCCATAGTTTTCTGTCGCCGGAATAGATTTGAAATTGCGATGTCGTGTCTCCTTTTGTTGAAGTTGCTATGTGGTTGACATGGATAAATGGATGCGTAGTTTTTGACAAATGGTTGAAATGGGCGATGGTGCCGTCGGTGGAGTTGTGCAAGTTGGTGTGCTTGCTGCGCTTTTCTGTGGCCGGGCCATTGTAACTGAAGTTGCATCAGCGCTCAAAGTTGACGCTGGGATTGTGCGCACACGACTTGTAAGCGCGACGACTGCATTTCGCTTCGCGGAGAGCGTCATAGGCAAAGTTGTGCTGGTGTTAATTTGCATTGTGTCTGTCGGAATATTTCTAGCTTATTTTGTTCTAAACAAAGAAAATGTCGTTGCCGGCGAACTTGAGGCCGCGAAGGCTGCCTGTACAGCCGTTGGAACTGGGAAAAGGAAAGAAAAAAAGAAGCGCGGCGGCGACGGCAATGGAGAAAATCCTACATTGGAGGAAGATAGCGTCAGTGGTTGCGCCACAGCAAAAAAAAGCACCCGTGTCGGTCTTATGCCGTTGGCGACCGGTGGAGGCACTCCG
>JAITDL010000079.1 GCA_031282565.1 Puniceicoccales bacterium | reverse complement strand
TAGCATTAATGGCGTCAAACCTAACTTTGAGGCCGTCACATCTTTTGATCATGTCAACAAGTTTGCCTGGATCAGTGCTTCGCAATTCCGCAAGTTTGTTTGCGCAGGCTAGATATTCTCCAGTGTATGCTGCAGGTATTTCCGACAGAAAAAGTGAATTCAGAACATCGACTATGGCACTAGTGATTTCGTCCTGTGTGTGCGCTGAATTGAAAACCTGACTACCGAATATGGAATAATGCTCCACGCCAACTTTCGAAAATAAAAAAGATAGAACGCATAGCCGCATTCGCGCATCACTATTTCCATTGCCACTTGCAATAATGCCGAGGAAGTATTTCGCGCCGGCAAGTATCGCATCGCGACTTGGGCGCATCACAATTCCGGCACCGGGTTGTGTGTTGTTGCATGTGAAATAGTATGCCCAGTTATCGGCGTCAGTGCCTTCGATTTGTCCATTGGGCAATTCAACTTCCTCAAGCGAATTTATAAATTTACCGGCGGCACTTTCGTCTCCGACGAAGTATCTACTGTAAATTCTAAATGTATCCGGTTGAACGACTTGCGGAGGTTGGACCGGCGCCGCTGCAGCGGCGGGCTGTGTTGGTTGAGTCGAGCCTGGCTGAAGCGGCTGCGCTGAAGCACTTTGTCCGAATTGATTAGGCCTCGCTAATCCAATCGGCGATTCTAGCTGTTCGATTTCGTTGTTGGCCCGGTGTTTTACTGCCGATGGGCGGAGCATGGCGAGATGCGATTTTGGGTTGTTCCTGCTGACGAAGTAGTAGATGAGCACGACCAGCAAAAAAATTCCGCAGCTGAAAACTGTCAGGATAACGATGGCGGCTTTTTGTCTGATGCTGAGGGACTTCCACGAAAGGATGGTTTTTACGCCATTGACATAGGTTGCCGTTGGAACTGAAAAAAGCAGAGCAGCCGTGGTGGCTACGATGCCATCATTGCAGCTGCCGACATTCCTCATTTACCGCCAGCAAGTATCATGAAAGCTTGAAGAAATCAATCTATTTCGCAGCGCAATGGAATGGTAAAAAGTTAGAACTAATGCCATGGCAACATAGTTGCCGGCGCTACTTTTTGCGGCCGATGGCGCTGAGCCTATAGCCATCCGGGCCGTCTTCGATGTGCCAGCCGAGTTTTTCCAGTTGGTCGCGCAGTTCATCCGATTTGGCGAAGTTTTTTTCATTGCGGGCTATCTGCCTTTCCTCGGCCAATTTGCGCACTTCGTCTCCAATGGCCGTCTCCGGTTCATATTTTCCCCCAGTGAACGGCAGTCCGAGGGCGAATTCCAGTCGCCGCCATTCCGCCAATTCCTGGGCCGCGCCGACTTTGCTAAGCGATTTAACGTCTGACCGTTGCACATGCGTAAATAGCTCACCGAACGCCCGCGGCACGTGTAGGTCGTCGAGGAGTTCATTCCACAGGGGCTCAAGGATTTCAAATTTTTCCGCCATGGGCGGCAGATCTCCGTCGAATTGCTCCCGCAGTGCCATGCAGTGCATTGCTATGCGGCCAAGTGCTTTTTCCGCGGCGCGCAGTGAGTCATCGGTGAAATTGAGCGGCTGTCTATAGTGGCCGGATAGCAGCGCATAGCGCAGAACCGGCGGCTCGAAACCCATTTTGCGTATATCGTTGAGCGTGTACAAATTACCAAGGCTCTTCGACATCTTTTCTCCGCCAATTTGCAGGTGGGCGACGTGGAACCAGCGCTGGGCCATCGTTTCCCCGGTGGCCGCTTCAGTTTGGGCTATTTCGTTCTCGTGGTGTGGGAAGCACAGGTCAACGCCGCCGGCGTGGATTGCAAAATTGGTCCCCAAATATTTGAGCGACATCGCGCTGCATTCTATGTGCCAGCCGGGACGGCCATTGCCCCAGGGGCTTCCGTAGAAAATGTCTCCATCGCTTGGTTTTGCGGCTTTCCATAGAACAAAATCGCCGGAATTTTCCTTTTCGCTGCCTTCGCCGTCGCCAGCGCGCAATTCCCTCTCCGAGAGCCTGGAAAGCCGGCCATAGTTCGGCCACGCGCCTATGCGAAAGTAGACGGAGCCATTTTTTTCGTAGGCTGTTCCGTTTGCAATAAGTTTTTCAATGAGTTCGATTTGCTCCGCTAAATGTCCGGCAGCCCGCGGTTCAACGTCCGGCTCGAGCAGTTGCAGCGCGGCGCAGTCGCCGTGGAAGATGTCGGTCCAGTGGCGCGTAAATTCTTCCAGCGATTGGCCTTTCGTCTGCGATCCCGTGATTGTTTTGTCGTCGATGTCGGTGATGTTGCGCACAAAAAATGGGTCGTAGCCGGCTAACTTCAACGTGCGAACCAGCATGTCTACGGCGATGAACGTGCGAAAATTTCCTATGTGGGCGTAGTTGTAAACAGTTGGCCCGCAGCAATATACACCAAAACGCTTCGGAGATTTTGCGACGGCAGTGATGGATCTAGCCATCGTGTCATAGAGCTTAAGCTCGGCACCCATGGCCATGGCCTAGCCGAGATTCGCCGCCGGGCAAGGACATTAATCCGGCTGAAAACAAAAACGAAGAGCCCGCGCCGCCCTTCGGGCGGCGCGGGCCTGGGCGCATTTCAGTTACTCCTTCTCCCGTTTGTTGCGGAGAAAATTGGTAAATCTGGCCAACTTTTCTTTCCGCCTGCGTTTTTCGCAGGGCTTTTCGTAGTAGCGCTTCGTTTTCGCGTCCTGGAGGACTCCCTCCTTATCCAGTCGTTTCTTTAAGCGGCGCAGGGCTTTGTCGAGACTTTCCCCCTTGCGAACTTTCACTTCAATAATCGGCATTAGCTTCACTCACCCCCAATCTGCTGGCCGCAATGGTGTCAAGGGAGCTGCGTCAGTCAATGGTTTTTATTTCACGGCTCGGCGTCAGGCTGGTAAAGGTGGAGCAAATTAAGTTCAGTGGCAAGGATGTTGCGAGTGTTTCTTTCCTGGTCTTTTTTCCATCTTTCGAGTTCGGCAGTGTTTTTTTCTTTGCTGTCTTCGATTGCCTTTAGGTATGCGGCCTTCGCCTCAGGAGGGAATTGCTCAATGTTCCATAGCAATTCATATGCGTCGCGGCGAAATTCATTCATGTGCAATATGAATTCATTTATGGTGTCGCGGTCAACGTCGTCGGCCTTAATATCGCCGTGCAGCGTGTGGTGCCTTTTGTTGGCTGCATCACATGCAACAATTGTGCCGCCTATGCATTTTTGAAAATGTCCGCTTGCTATTGTGCCAAATATGAGTCCAGCGTCGTAGGTGGCGCCCATGAATCTGTCTACGTATGGATAACCAGATGAGTTGCAAGGCTTGGAGGTGGCAGGGTCCTCTTTGAAGTCCGACACGGTGAGATGGCCAAAGAGATATCTGACTTCGTCGGCAATGCAGTCCAGCATAATTTTAAAATCGCCTGCGGCGAACGGTGCGCATTCGCATTTGCTAGCATTGTCAATTAAAAGTTGCGATGACTCTTCAGAGTCCTTTGGCGGATCGACGCGGGTTGATTCGGCAGCCTCGCTTCCCGCTGGAAGATGTTCGTCAAATTTAGGTTTTTCCGCAATTCCAGCTTCTATGTCGTCCGTGCCGTGTTTGGCGGGCCGATAAATAAGAAAATAATCTGCCATGGAATGCTCACCTTTGCCTGCTGCCGTAAACAGTGTAAACAATCCTGAGACGAGTGCATCGCTAACTAAGCTGGCGAATATGAATTTCCCATTGTCTGGATCGAAATAACCATCCTCATATAGCGCATGGAGGCCAGCACGCCTCTCGAGTTCTAGGATTTTTTCTGCTGCTGCTCTGCTGCTGCGCGCGTCGGCAATGCCATGGTAATAGCGAATGACATTGCGGAGTTTCTTTAGGCATTCATCGTCAACTGGTTTATTAACAGCAGGAGGTTTGGCGAGGTCGAAGGCGTCTGCTAGGGCACGGGAAATGGTTTCACTGTCGCAGTCCATGTCGTAGATTTTGCACCTAGCAGTAGCGCAATGATCGGTGGCAGCGGCCTCCATCAAACCTCGAACGCACGTAACAAATTTCATCAATTTTTGTTCGTTTGATATCAATTCCGTGATCAATCCTTCGGGGCCGTCAATTGGATGTCCTGCGGAGTTGGCTAGTTTAGTTCCTTTGCGTGTTTGATATGCGCCTCCAGGCGTCGGCGCAAACAGCCGCCCTGCGACCTCTATCGCAGTGGATTTTGCAACTCTATCCAGTTCCACTTCCTTGGCTGCAGCTGTCAATGGAATTTCGCCTCCGATGGATAATCTTTTTCTGGAGATCAATGCATATGCTTTGTAGATTTCGGAATCGACG
>JAITDL010000021.1 GCA_031282565.1 Puniceicoccales bacterium | reverse complement strand
CAGGCACATGGACCAATGTGACGAAGAAAACGCGCAGTGGACGGATTAGTACGATGTCGCATATGGTGCGGCGGAAGGAGTTTTTGCCGTCCAGCAGAAGTGACGGCGGCAGCATGATTGCTGCCAAGGCCCAGACTACGATGACAATCGGCATTGTGATTGTGATCACTAAAATGGAAATCGCAGTCGCTCCGCGTGGACCAACTGCTCCGGTGAGACTGCCGGCAGTTTTCGCAAAAAATATGCAAACACCACTTTCGGAAACATCTAGCTGTTGTTTGTGCATCATCCGTTCCGGTGTAAATTGCAGCAGAGTGAATCTCCGCAAAATTCACAGCAAACTCACTGTGTAAACCGCATAAAATGTCAAACATCTTTTCGCCGTTTGCATGCTTTGCATTGCGCCCCATTGGAAATAATTGGCAATAGGCATAAATTGCCGATGGAGGTGGCCGGGCGGCAAAATTTTTTTGTGCTGCGTGAACATTTCCCGTCGAAGATTGTTGACTGAACTGCCGGTGCAGCATCTTTTCTGGCCCGGGGAGAGGTGACGGAGTGGCCGATCGTGCGGCATTGGAAATGCCGTGTACCTCACGGTACCGTGGGTTCGAATCCCACCCTCTCCGCCAGTAGGTTAAAGTCTTCCATGGCGCGAAAGTGGCGCCACCAAGAGTGTTTTAGCCGCGCATTCTGCCTATTTTAGCGTAGGTGCCGCCACCTAACAGCCTCTCGCCGTCGTAGAAGGCCATTGTCTGACCTTCGGCCAGTGCCCGCTGTTTTTCTTCGAAGTGCACCGACGCAGTTCCGTCTCCGCGGAATGTAACATCAACGACCGTAGGATGATCGCGGAATCTTGTTTCCGCCAGCAGCTTTACCCTTCCGACAATTGCCCTGCAGAGAAAATTCAGGTTGTTCAGTTCGACCCAATTGCAAAAGAGCCCGCTGGAGCAGTCCGACTCGAAGGCGACGACGAGTCGATTATTTTTAATGTCTTTGTCCACAACAACATATTTTTCGAAATCAGCGTTCGACGGGATGGCCAACCCGCGCCGCTGGCCGATGGTGTGGCGGAAAAGCCCGCGATGTCTGCCGAGGATGCGGCCGTCCGTTGAAACTATCTCGCCGGGAGACTCTTCGATGTAGCTACCAAGGAAATCCCGCAGCGAAATTTTTCCTCCGAGGAAGCAAATGTCCTGGCTGTCTTTGCGTTCGGCGTTCGGGAGGCCGATTTCCCTGGCTATCTCCCTGACGCGCTTCTTGGTGAGTTCGCCGAGCGGAAAAGCAATTGATGGAAGTGCTTCCCTGTCAACTGCCGCCATAAAGTAGGACTGGTCTTTTAGTGGATCGATGCCGCGCAGCAGGGCCAATTCGCCGGAATTTAGTTTTTCAATGCGGCAGTAGTGTCCGGTTGCCAATAGGTTGCATCCATTTGATTTGGCGCGCCGGAGAAGTTCGCCGAATTTGACGTGGCGGTTGCAGAGCATGTCCGGGTTAGGCGTGCGGCCCGCTGCATAGCCGTCGATGAGTTCCCTAACGACATGAGTTCCATAGTGTTCGATCAGACTTTCCACGCGAAATGGCAGCCGCAGGTGTTCGGCAACGGCTCGGGCACTTTCCATGTCGTCGCGCCATGGGCACTCGCCGAGGCCGTCTTCGCTGTGCCAGGTGCGCATGTGTACGGCTTCGACGGAAGAAAATTTTTCACCAACGAGGAACGCCGCGACTGCGCTGTCGACGCCTCCGGAAATGGCGACGCATGGCCGAGGTTGTTCCGGCGCAAGATGAAAGAATTGATGCCAATGGGGGAAGACCAAACCGCCATTGAAAATTTATTGGCAAGAGATGCAAATAAAATGCTTGTTTTTTGACTATGAGCCGTACATTCGTCAAAGGCGAGGGTGGAATCGGCGGCCTTTTTCTTTGCGGGGCGGCGCTTTTTCCAGCTAAATTGGAGGTACTATGGCAGGGGCTGCAGGTGAGAATGGGCAATTTTCTACGCTTAGGAGAATTTTTTTCCCCATTCACAATTTTGAACTGAAAAAGGTGATCCCGATGGCGTTCATCTTCTTCTTCATATTGACAATTTATTCGGTTTTGCGAAACGCGAAGGACACGCTCGTGATAACGGCGCCAAATTCCGGAGCCGAAGTGCTTTCATTTCTTAAGCTGTTCTGCGTGACGCCGGCGGCGGTGATTTTCCTCGTTGTCTACGCCAAGGCGAGCAATATTCTTGTCAGCGAGAAGCTTTTCTACGCCACCATCATGCCGTTCATTATCTTCTTCGGCATCTTCGGGTTCGTAATATACCCGCACCTTAGTTTTTTCCATCCGTCGGCCGCAAAAGTCGCCGCATGGCAGGAGGCCCTTCCCAGATATCGCTGGCTCATAGCCATTTGCGGCAACTGGACCTATTCCCTGTTCTACGTCCTGGCGGAGCTCTGGGGCAGCGCCATCATCTCCCTCTCCTTCTGGCAGTTCGCCAACCAAATAACCAAAGTTAGCGAGGCCAAGCGCCACTATGCGTTTTTTGGGCTGATGGCTCAAACTGCGCTGCTGCTTTCCGGCACGCTGGGCGAGTCCGCGGCAAAGGCAAGTGGTTCAGCTGACGATGCTTGGGGGAATGCGCTGAGGCTGCTCATGGGGATGGTTGTGCTCTTCGGTGCACTGATCATTATCCTCTACCGCTGGATGCAGAAGAATGTGCTCACCGACAAGCGTTTCTACGATCCAGACCTATCAAAGGGTGGCGGCAAGAAGAAGTTAACCATGTCCATGGGGCAGAGCTTTAAGGCGATTTTCACTTCGCCATACCTTGGACTCATAGCGCTGCTAATTGTTTGCTACGGAGTGAGTATCAACTTCGTTGAGGCCGTGTGGAAAAGCCAGGTAAAGATGCACTGTCAAAATCCAAGTTCCTACAACTTGTTCATGAGCCGATTGACCATCGTCAACGGATTCGTGTCCATGGGAATGATGTTTGTCGGCGGCAATATTTTGCGCATCTTCCGCTGGTTTACAGCCGCCGTGATAACGCCGTCGATTTTGCTGATACTGGGCGGTTCATTTTTCGCTTTCGTGTTGCTCAAGAGTTCTTTGGAGGGAATGCTGTCCAGCGTTGGGATTTCCACGCTCACCATGGCGGTGCTCTTCGGTGCCGCGGTGAATGTCATCGTAAAGTCCACGAAATACGCGCTTTTTGACCTAACAAAGGAGATGGCCTACATTCCGCTGGACGACGAAATGAAGGTCAAGGGGAAGGCCGTGGTTGACGTTCTTGGCGGGCGACTTGGGAAATCTGGCGGTGCCGGATTCCAGGCATGTTTATTCCTGCTAATGCCTGGAGCGACCTACTTTAACATCGCGCCCATAGTCGCCGGTGCATTCCTCATCATATGCGCCATATGGATAGTTGCCGTGAAATTCCTTGGAGTGCGCATCGAGGCCGCCAAGAAGGAATCGGCCGCTGCCTAGTCTAGTGGTTTATGGCTCCGAAACGCCTCTTCCTCTGGCCGTATTCGTCGATTGCGCGGAGCAGTTCTTCGCGGCTGAAATCTGGCCAGAGGCATTCGGTGAAATGTAGTTCAGCGTAGGCGCTTTGCAGCAGGAGGAAGTTGCTCAGACGCCGTTCGCCCGATGTGCGTACGACGAGGTCGACGTCTGGCAGTCCGGAGCTGTCTAGATTTTGAGACAGAGACTGCCAACTCTCGATGGCCGAGCCCGTTGCGGAAATTTTCTCCACGGCCCGCAGGATTTCGTCGCGGCCGCTGTAGTTGATCGCAAGGCAAAGGCAAAATCCACAGTTGGAGGCGGTTTCCAACTCCATGGCGCGGAGAGTTTCAACGATACGTCTCTGGAGTCCGTCGGCGCTTCCGAGCCAGCGGAAACGAATTTTTTCCCGCAGAAGGCGACGGAAGTTCCTCCGCAGCAGCACATCAAATATGCGCATGAGGCCACGTACTTCGCCGTCGGGTCGCTTCCAATTTTCCGTGGAGAAGCAAAAAACGGAGAGCACTTCGATGCCGGCTTCTCTCGCCCAGCCAACGACATCGGGAAATATTTTTGCGCCGGCGCGATGTCCAGCCATGCGCGGAAGGTTTCGGCCAATCGCCCAGCGGCCATTGCCGTCGGGGATTATTGCCACGTGGCGAGGGATTTTCGTTTTTTCCATTGGCTTACAAGATTTTTACCTCTATCCTTGCGGTGCCATGGCATTTATGCAAATTGACACCGTGAACAGATTCTTCGACAAACCTGACTTCGGGAAACTTATAATTCGCGCAGTCCTCGGTCTCATCTTCGTTTGGTACGGGACGAAAATGTTGAGCGGAAACCGTTCGGCCATGGTAATTTTGGACAGGCCCTTCGCAATTTTCTCTCTGTCACTGCCGCCGCGCATGTGGATTGTCTCCGTAG
>JAITDL010000009.1 GCA_031282565.1 Puniceicoccales bacterium | reverse complement strand
GGATCGAATACACCCGGAGGGCCTTGTCCATGGTCATGCCCTTTTGACTAACTCCAATGATGAGCCCGGCAATGATGTTGATGGCTGTAATGATCAGACTGCAAATGGCATCGCCCTTGACGAATTTCATGGCGCCGTCCATCGCTCCGTAGAGTTGGCTTTCCTTTTCGAGGTTGGCCCTCCTCCTCTTACCTTCGTCGGTGTCAATGGTTCCGGCGCGCATGTCCGCATCGATGGACATCTGCTTGCCAGGCATGGCGTCGAGGGTGAACCGCGCACCAACCTCCGCCACGCGCTCGGACCCCTTTGTTATGACTAGGAAATTTACGATGATGATGATCATGAAGATCACGGCTCCGACGACGAAATTTCCTCCAACGACAAAATTTCCAAATGTGTAGATTATTTTCCCGGCTCTGGCGTGGAGGAGAATCATCCTGGTCGTAGCTATGGCTAGGGCCATTCGAAATAGCGTAGTAAATAGCAGCATGCTGGGGAACGTGGAAAACGACAGCACTCCAGATATGTAGAGGGACATCATCAGCATTATCATGGAGATGGTAAGGTTCAGTGCAATGAGGATGTCCACCATCAGCTCATTGAGCGGCACGATCATGAGTGCCAGAACCATCATTATCAACCCGGCGAGCAGGATGTCGCTCACTCGGCTGACGCGCAGCACACCACCTTCAAATCTGTTTGCTATGCTCACGTCTAAGCTCCCATTTTGCGATAAATTTTAAAAGTCTGCGCCAAATGCCATCCCGCGTTTTCCGCCGCTGAGTCGTTTCCACTTCCCTCTCACCGCCGCGTCTGGTCGTTGGCGGCAAAAGCCGATCCAAAACCGACTGGACAATGACAGAATTGCGCTCCGGCTCAACCATGGCCCTTTTTCTCTCCGTTGCCAGAAAAAGATTTAGTTCGTGACGCGCCTCTTCGTCCTTGCCCAGGTGCCAGAGCACATTTCCGCGTAGTAACCTGTAGGCACTGCGCGCTTTCGGCATGAAATCACCGCCGCAAACGCTGTCAAGATAATGTAGGGCTATGGAGTAATGTCCGCAGCGCGCCATGCAGTAGGCGTAGGTCATGACCATCATGGGATCGCGATCTTCAAGTTCGATCAGCGTTCCGTATATGACCTTGGCCTCATCGGCCTTCCCATACTGCAGGTACAAGTAACCGAGTAGGTTAAGTAAATCTCTGTCCTTCCCGTCCACGGCAACAGTGGCCGCAGACTACAGCGACTTTTTTCATTTGTCTACGGCAAATTTATTCCATGGTCTTCTGGAAGTGCGTTTTTATCTTTAAAAAAATCATATTTCCGCCGGAGAATGCCATCCGTGGGACCGCGGCTCAGTCGAATCTTTTCCATGCTAGCACTTTCCATGGGCCTATCCGCCGGGACCCTCGCTGGAAATGGGCTAACCATCGACAGTGTGGCAATTGAACGGCACGGCGCCGCAGATTTCACAAGAATTTCCAACTATTTCCGCAGGCACGGCGCAAAATTTCGCCACGGGCTCTACCGCAGCGACCCAAATCGCGAGGACGGCATCTATGCAATTGCGTTCCTAGACAAGGCATTAGGCGATTTTAACGGCAACGTTAGCGTCTCCCTTGAATTTATCATCGCCGGAGACCCGAAGATCCACAAAATTGGTGGGCCACTTGACGGGAAACGCAGCAGCAGAGAACTATGGATTGGTATCACAGACGAAAAATGGGCCAACCTGGCTGCGCGGAACGTACTAGCGTGGAGAATTTCGCTAAACGACAGCAGTGGAGAAATTTGTACCCATGAAAGTTTTCTATTTCCACGCAAAAAAGCCGCAGCAAAAAAACTTGCCACGGACGCAGCAGCCGACAGCAAGTAATCCGCCCGGAGAGGTGACAGAGCGGCCGATTGTGCCTGTCTCGAAAACAGGTGTACCGCAAGGTACCGAGGGTTCGAATCCCTCCCTCTCCGCCATTGCCGTTGGCGCCGCGGTGACTAGCCTTCACCAACCGCGCCGGACCGTTCCCGTCGATTTCCCTCGACTCCGCGGCCCAATCCATTCCACTTGGGCTCTGGAGGAGAGATGGCAGAGCGGCCGATTGCGTCGGTCTTGAAAACCGAAGTACCCGCGAGGGTACCGGGGGTTCGAATCCCTCTCTCTCCGCCACATGGGAGTGCAACATTTTCCCCGGCAACGTTTAACGATTTAGTGCAGTTCCTAGCCGAAGGACCACTACTGCGGAAAGCTCTGCTGCTCGTCCCGGATTTCGCTCGGCTTATCTTATTGCACAGGAAGCTATTATCCACTGGGAACAGCTCCATCCACTGCGGACTCCGCCTCCACACTCCGCAGACATTTCGCCGGGAAATGAGCATCCTAACTGGCTTCAGCGGAAAACCTTTGTCCAATTCCGCGCTAATTCCGGCCCAGCTCCGTGGCAAATTCCCATCAAACTGGCGCAATGAAATGCAAAAACTTCGCCCAGTGGATCGTGGAGATCAAATTACAAATTTCCTCGCCGCTGGAGAATTGGCCGGATTTTTCACCGCTGAAGCCTTCGACGAAGAAATTCTAAATCGCTGCGGTGAAGTCCATTGGGACATCGCCTGCAGCTACGGCTTTGCCGAAGGAGACTGGGAAAGCTGGCCGTTACTGAGATGTCTATCACACTCCGCCGCAAAAGCATGCCATTTCTACGAGCACTCTACAAACTCGCCGGGAACCGAAAAATGGAAAAAACTCTGCGGCTACGAAGGCAAATGTGCCAGCGTAAACGCTTCCATGGAAAGTTATTTTACCATATTGCGCGTCCAAAGTGTTTCAGCCGCAGTTGAGGTAATTTGCAAGTCCATCGACGAGCTAGTGCTACGAAACGGGAAAGACGCACTAAGAAAAATGCCAATCGCCGTCGCATTCTCCCGCTCACACGGCTACCATCTTGCACTGCGAGACAGACTTCTGTCAAGTGGCATTGCCCACGTCGACCTGCTTCCGCGCCGCTGCCAACCTCCGTGCAACTTCCTGCTGAGGAAGTGGTTCGCCTACCAAAAAAGGCAAAAACGCCGCGAATGTCTGGAGCTGCTCCGCTCCCACGGCGCCGAACTCGGTTGGAATTTCGCGCGCATTAGCTCGGCGGAAAATGAAATCGTAAACTATTGCCAGCGAAACTTTTCCGACAACTGCGGCAGCGAACTCGTTGAATCACTGAAGCTTCCATGGACGGCGCTGGTAAAAAACGCAACGGCGGAAGAATTTCTTCGCATGTGCTGCCACGATTTTCCGCAGTTGGCACAGCTTGAAGACAAAATTGCGCCACTGGCATCACTCTACGAAATCCTTTCCCGCGAAGAGTTTCTGCAATGGCTAGCCGCTGAAATTTCTACGCTATGGCCACGCGAAGACGGCGAACCGTTGGACCCAAATGCCATCGTTCATCTCGCTCCATGGGAGGCGGTTTCACCGGAATGGCACGGCCACTTGATAGGGGCCGATACGGCAACCGAAGATTTTCCGATGACAAAAAACGGCGCAGTATTTTGCACAAGATGCTGCGGCGATGATTTTTATTACACCTCACCCATGGAAAAAATTTCCCAATTGACTTGGCGGCTCCGTTCCACCGTCGAAAAATTTTCCAGCGGCAGAGGAATTTTCATCGAAAAGCCCAATCGATTGCTATCCGGCGAGATACGATCAATGGCTCCGCCGTTTAGTGGGTTTCGCCATGGAGAAATCTTTGAGCTTGAAGCACATACCAAGGTCCAGTCGAGTGAGGTTGCGAATTGCCAGCCATTTCCACCAATTACCGCAACAGCCGCCGTGCGCAATGGCCGCCTAGACGGAACTAACCACTTCGGCGCCTATGACTTTGGATTCGGTAGCGCCGGCGCCGTAGAGTGGTCAAAGAACATTCCATGCAAAGTCTGGGAAAGGATTTTAAAATCGCCGGAAGATTCTTGGTTCCAACATATTCTGCAGCTTGCAACGGCGTCCCAGTGGATCGTCGACGACATTGCCCAGCTGGTCGGCACGCGCGTGCATCAACTTGTTGCGGAGAAACTAGATGGCAACGATGTGCCAACGGCAGATTTCGCCAAATGGCGTGGAACTCTTGGCCGCTCCGCCGCCATGCAAGTTTTCGGATTTGCATCGGATTTAGTCCATCAGGCGGAAGAACTTCAAAGAAAAATTTACGCCGACGAAAGCAGCCACGAGGTGCCACTCGACGGGACAGTCTACGTCTGCGGAGATGCAATTAACCTTCACGGCCGAGCTGATTTAATCCTGAAAACGCCCGGCGACCACTGCACGGTCATCGATTTTAAAACCGGCAGTCCATCGACTCCACTCACGGCCAAGGGCATTTGCCGCGGCGATTTTCTGCAACTAGCTCTCTATGGCAAAATTATGGAAAATAACTGTGCACACTGCTCCATCGCCGTGATTTTTCCATTCAGCAGAATAAAACAACTTCCCATGGAAGAACTTCGCGAAGAAAACTCCCCGGAAATTTCAAATTTCTGGCGATTTTTTTCTAGGCTGTGGAAGACGCTGAATTGTGGCTACGCGGCAGGGCGCGACGAGACGTTTATCGCCTTCGCCCACGAGCAGATAGCCAATGACATAGTGGCCAACAGGCGCCGCGCCAGCGGGTTCAACTTGAACGAAGGAGATTTGCCGTGATTGCGCTGGCGGACCAAAATGCGCGGGATCGCTTTGCCTCCGAGTGCCATAGAAATTTTTTAGTGGTTGCGCCGGCCGGCGTTGGAAAGACAACGGCCATAGGCGAACGAATCGCACTCATGGCGTTGGAGCCCAACGGCAAAGAGATGCTTGGAGAACTTGCCGTCGTGACCTTCACGCGGAAGGCTGCCGGTGAAATCCGCCGGCGCGTTGAATCTAAATTGTTGGCCC
>JAITDL010000004.1 GCA_031282565.1 Puniceicoccales bacterium | reverse complement strand
CGTTCCGACCAATTCTCTCGAAAACGTCAACCACGGCCAGGCCAAGTCCGGAGCAGTAGACGGTGAAATTGCGCGGCAGAATTCCTCTCCTGCGAGATTCGTAGACGAGCGTTATGACCTCCTGCATGCGACCGAGCGCGAACACGGGCAGCAGGCATGAGCCGCCTTCGCGCAGCGCCTTGGCAATGGCCTCCATCAGCCGATCCAGTTCATTTTCGTAGACAAAATCCTTTGGATGGTCGACGAGGCCGCGGGTGGTCTCCATGACAAGGGTATCGACTTTCATCGCAGGAATTTGAGCGCCATTGAGCGTGTGCTGCCTGCGGAAAAGTATGTCGCCGGTGAAAAAATGCTTTTTCCCATCGTGCTCCAAAAGTACCGATGCGGCCCCCATGACGTGGCCGGCCGGGTAGAAAGTTATGCGCAGGTGGTCGCCGTCCTTCACGAATTCCCGCGTCCTGCCGAAGTGCATGGTGAACACGTCGAGGTCGATGGCGTCCACTTCCGCGCGGGAAAATAGTGGATACTCCTCAACCTCCTTTTCATCTCGCTGCTTAAGCATTACAGTGTAGGAATTTTGCAGCATAACAGGCAGAATTTCCCGCGATGCTGCCGTCATGAGCACGCGCGCCGACGGCTGACTCCTGTGGATGCAGGGAAGTGAGCCTATGTGATCCAAGTGGCAGTGCGTCAAAAGGATGAGATCGACGGAATCCGTGCCGATGCGCGTGTAGTCCGGCAGGCAGGCAAGACCCAAGTCCTTCGGGCTCATGCCTCCATCAATTAAAATCCTGAACTTGCCAATGGCCACCAGCAGACTGTGTGCGCCAATTTCCCTCTTAGGGTTCAAATCTGTAAATTCCATAGCATCTTGCCATATTTTGTGTTAGAAAAGAAAAACAGCATTTGGCAGCCGCGACCGGCGCAGCTTGGCCATACCAATTTCCGTGCATTGAGTGCCACGGCTCGGCAAATGTCGAGATTTTTTAAAACAAAAACTACGGGCAAAGCAGCGCGACACCAATTCACGGGGCGCCGCGAAATTACATTTTGCTAGCGGCGCAGCATCTCACCGCGGCGCCAAAACCCTCACCCGCTGGATCTAATGCTTCGCCGTGGAGTTTTTCATTGAGTAATCCTGCAGATCTCATAAAATGCACATACTATGGATGCTGGGCGCGCGAAGTTGGCCATGGGAGTTTGCCCATCTCTTTTTTCTGGCGATGGGAGTGTTGTACCCGATGTCGACACGCCACCTTCGCCGGTGGACATCCATGTTGCCGAATTGCTCACAGGCGTAGTGTCGACGGCCATACTATTTCAGACGATGTCCGCCGCCGTCCGAATTCAATTTCTGAAAAGGCTAAATCTTAGCATAGTTGAATTTCTTGCTGCGCTGCTGTGCATCAACTACGGAATTGAGGCAGTTTGCAGATTCCTGGAACCATCCATAGCGGCCGTTCATACAGCGGTAGAAAAACGCGAACTTGCCGATGAAGAAGAACGTGTAAAGGCGGCTGCAATTGCACACGCCAAAGCGACATTGCCAGGGGCAGCACTCGACGTTGGTGATGCAATTGATCCCGAATTGATGCGCAACAAGATAAACGACGAAACATCGCCAACGGCGCGGCCAGCACCTAATCGCGAACGAATTCATGGTGCTATCGCAGACGTAAGAGATCCAAATGATATTTCAGACGTGGATATTTTGCGCATATTTGGCTCCGTTGGCGGTGCTGAAAATTTGGTTTTTTCGCGCGATTTTCGTTTTGGTGCCGGAAGTGATTCGGAAATCGAAATTCGAGGCCCAAACGGCACCGTTTCCATCTTACTGCGCGAACATTATGACGATAATGATGGTGGGGTTAGGTTTCTCAGAAGTATCCTCTACGCCATATATCGCGTCAATGGAGGTAACATTAACGAGGTAGAAAACGCTCTCATTACACTCCTTGGCGGTTACCATGGGCAAATAATTTTCCCATATGTCGCAGAAGTAATCAACGACGCCGTAGAAGCCACCGGAGCGAATATTAGGAACGTTTTGCCGCAAGGTTGTGGCGCTTCCCAAAAAATTATACTTACTCCGCAATGGATTTCCGTTGAACATGTCTTCCCGCAATTAACAAGAACAATGTTTGAGTTTAACTATGGCGAGCGGTCCGGTGTTGGTGTCCACTGCGTGGACTTTGGTTTTTGCGCGGAAACGGAAAACCTTCATGTCTCGTATCGCGCTAGCTATCCGCATGGCACACAAAGAGGTGGACGCATAACCATTGACAGCGCATCAGTTAGCGTGGGGCGAATTACATTTCATGCTGCCCCACTCGAAGAATGAACTGCCGCGGATATGATTTTTATTGCGCAATTGCGCTTTTGCCGTAAAATACAGCCACTGTGTCTAGCGTTTCGTTGTTACCGCGCGCGGGCCCTGGCCATAGCGCGAAATTGGCCGCAGGATTCGATGGTTCCGGCAAGTTTGGCGGCGGACTTAGCGTCACTTCAATTTACATGATTTTTGGGATAGTATCCGTAGGCAATACATTCAGGGTGAGTTCCATCCGCATCAGATTTCTGTTGCTGCGCGAGCTGGGCGTTAGCGGGATACATTTTCTTTTGGCGCTGCTATGTACGAGCCGTGGAATTGCGGCGGTCGACGGTCTGGTGCAGTCAGTTAGCAGATGCATTTTTGATGTGCACTTCACGAAGTCGGGAACAGTTATGAATACGGCCGGTGTCCATGCTATCAAATCTGCCAGGGCAAAATTACGGGGCAACAGTCTTGATTTGGGCTCGGTAGATGGCGAAATAATACGCCGCAAAATAAATGGCGAGACATCGCCAACGGCGCGGCCTGTTGTTAGATTTGAGCGGATTATGGGCATAGTTTGCAGCATAGCAGATCCGGAATTAGTGCCAGACGAAACAATTTTGCGGCTATTTGACGACAGAAGCGGCGAACATTCAATGTTCATGTCGGATTTCGTTGACCGCGGCGAACAGCGCGGCGCTGTTGTTGAGGTCGTAGGCGATGGCAAATGTGTCTCCATTTCGAGGGGCGACTACGGTTCAAACGCTGAATTTTGCAGGGCCCTATTTGCTGCTCTATGGAAGCTTAACAAAGGGGATAGCGAAAAAATAGCGGATGCCATAGCACTATTGCTGAGAACATACATGGGGCAGACGTTTTTCACCTACCCCAACGAACAAATTTGTGCTGGCGGTGTCAATGGAGTGCCACTTAGGACTGCCCTTCCGCACGGCCCTGCGAATCAAAAAATCACAATAAATACTTACCCGCCTTCCAGGATTGACGTTTCGCACACAACCGATGCCGCCGAAGCGGCGATGGTTAGCCTAGCATTTGGACCGCGCGACATCAAAGGTGGAGTGCCTGGAGTTGTCTCCGCTAAATTTGAAAGCGCAACATTCTCCTACGGCGCAGCACATAATGGCGGCGCAAATGGACATGGACATGTCTACATTGACCGCGTGGAACTCGGAGGCAAATTGACATTTGAGGATGTCTACGATGATCCCATTCAGCAGACATTACTGATGCCTGAGTGGCAAATAGATGCGGCGTCTGATGGCGAATGAACTTTGCCATCGTCATTTGGATATCTAAGCAGATGCAAAAGTGTCACCGCAAAGGCCATGCAGTCTAATTTTGATATTTTCTAAAAAACCCATTGACTCCCGTGATTCGGCCTGCCATCAGCTGAAATATCATGAACATAGTATTGAAGTATGATGGCAGGCCGCAGGGCGTAGGTAGTGCGACAGTAGGCGAATTTTCGCGTGAGCATCCCAATCTCGGAGCCGAATTGCGTGGAAGCGGAGCCTACGGAATAGACGCTAAACGCGAAGTAGCTAGCGAATTGCAAGGGTTTGTTTCCAGTGAAGCATTTCTGAAAGTAGTTGGATTGGTGATTGATCGTCCAATTGCTTTGTTTGGATGTGGTTGCAGTGGAGCCGTTACGCTGCTAACTGAAATTTGCAGGAACAATCCGCGATTGCTTGCTGAAATGATGTATCTCACAGCAACTGGCAAGTCGTATGCGCTTCAGTTTCCGCTGCCTGCCGAGGAAGCTTTTGATCGCATTGGGATGCGTCTTCCTGATCCAGTTGTTTCCCTTGCCGTGTCGCCGATGCGCCACTACAGCTTCAAATGTGCGCAGTACATTTTCAAAGAAGCTTTCCGATACGCGCTAATTGGCGTGCTTGTGTCAACGGTGCAAATTGCGCTGGAAAGAGATGCGCGCAATGGTGGCCATTCTTTTGTGGAGATGCAGATAGCTGTGCTTCTCATGTATGCGTGCGTGCAGTGTCCTGATATGCTACGTGCTCTGCATGTGGCTATTGTGGAAAACATCGAAGGGCTACGAACTGAGTTTGCTGAAAATTTTTCAATCATGAGTGCATGCTATCGTAGCGGCTATGTGGTGCGTGGGCGCGAGTGGCTTCCAGAAACAGATGCTAGGCTGAAATTTAGTGTCACGCAGACAATGCTGCTACGACAGCGACGTTTTGCTTCTGCAGAAGCTGTGCGTGGGCTAATTAGGCATTTCAGCGCAACCATGAAAATTCTCTACGATTACGTCATGCGCAACGACGCGCCTTCATTTTGCTTTGCTCCACTAGACATGGGGAGTGACCGTGGCGGGAGACAGCATGCGGGAGCTCGATTGCGCATAAGGCTTTGCGGTTCGTGGGCGGCTGACGAAGGTGATGAACTTTTATATGGATTCACGAGGGAAATTGTCAACCGCGAAGGAATTACGTCGCGGCATACTAACAGTGTCACAAATGTGGCCGTTTACGACGGCGCTTCCACCATCGTGACTGGCAGGCTCAATGAATTTCGAGGTAGCGGCAGATGGGTCGTGCCGGCGGAAGAAATTGTTCGCAATGCCATCATTCTGCTTGGCTGCGATAATTTTGCGACCATTGCCATTCCGAATGCCGGCACAACTTTCGCGTTCTTTGGCCAACCAACTGCAACTGGAAGACTTACGGATTTTTATACCATGAGAGATCCTCTGCTCCCGAAATTTACTATTGGTAGGCCAATTGAAGACCCTGTTGCGTTCCTAGATGCGGCCAGGCAAGTTATTGGAGGCAGAGGGTGTGTGCTGCTATCGGCGAATGTCGATCGTGCCTATGGGTCCTGTCAATGCGCTGGTTGCATCGTTTTGTCGGCTATTGCCGATGGGGGCATATCAATTGTGTTTGTAGACAACGCATTTTCCTCCGTCTTCAATGAAGATGGCGCCCTTGAGGTTTTTGCTGTGTGCTCGAAAACAACCATAAGTCCGCGTGGAGTCGTGACATGCGAAGGCAGCACTGAAATTGTTAGTAAGGTAGGCACTAAAAAACAGATATTAGTTCTCGGCGGATCGACAACGCGCAAAGGCTTTTTGGATCCTGATGACGATGATTACGAACCAATAGTAGTGCAAGCGGTGAGCGAATTTCCGCAGGGTGTTCCGCTGCTGGTTGTTGGCAGTTAGGGCCGATGGAAGTGGTTGACGCCTGCGTAGTTCTGCCAAGATCGTTTGGCTGAGTTCGGTGGCTGGGCGTCATTTTCCACCAAAAAAATAATTGCATTCGGTGCCGCGATTAGCTAGAAACCGTCATGCTATGGCGGTTGCACGCAGTTTTTCGCAGTCGACCGTGTTTTGGATGCTCGCCGTCGCTGCGGCTCCAGTGGTCTGCTTTTTCCTTCTCACCGGGCGCTGCCGGGCCCGCTACGGCTGTGATATCCGCAAATTCGACGCGCTGCAGGTCAGGGGGCGTGAGTTGAGCGCCGAAGCGAAGGATTTGGAAAATTATCTCATCCGCTTCACACGCGACAGTGAGTTCCGCAAACATGTTGTGCGTGAGCGACTTGGCTATGCCGACAGCGGGGAATTTGTCTACGTCTTCGAGGAATAGGGAAATGGTGAATCGCGGGAAATCGAGGTGGGAATCTTTGCTTGATATGTTGCGCCGCAACGGCCAAGAACATCTTCTACCGCCGTTTGAAAAATTGCCGCCGCAAAAGCAATCAGCCATCATCGGCCAGCTTGACGGCGTTGACCTTTCGTTTATGCGCCGTGAAGTCCTTAGGCTGCGGCGACATGGGAAAGATACTTCCGCCATGAAACCGGCTTCCTGCACGTTTCTTCCGTCGACGCAAACGGAAGAGGAGCGCTGGGAGCGGGCATTTGCGTTCGGCGAACAGGAAATCCGCAGCGGCAGTGTCGCCGTGGTCAGCGCGGCCGGCGGCCAGAGTACGCGTCTTGGGTCAATCGCAAGCAAGGGCATGGTGCCCATAACTCCAGTGCGCGGGAAGACTCTGTTCCAGCTATTTGCGGAGCGCATTTCCGCCTGCGAGCTGCGCCATGGCGTGACGATTCCGTGGTTAATACTTACGAGCCAGGCAAATAGGGAGGAAACGGTTTCCTATTTCGAACAAAATGAGTACTTTAACCTGCGCGAAGTGCACATATTTGCCCAGGGGCAGCTGCCCACCATGGACTTGGACGGTCGGCTAATTCTGGCTTCGAAGGAAAGCATTGCGACGCACAGCGATGGCCACGGCGGACTCGTGCCGGCAATGGCGAATTGCGATCTGTTTACGACGCTCAACAGACTCGGCATAAAGTACCTGTCCTATCACCAAATCGATAACCCGCTCGCCGTGCCGGTCGATCCATATTTCATTGGATTTCATATCCAAAATTCCGCGCAGATGTCCAGCCGCTGTGTGAGAAAAGCCTATGCCGCTGAGAAGGTTGGCGTTTTCGTGGAGGTCGATGGCAAGCTGCGCGTCATCGAATACATGGATTTGCCGCCGGAGTGCGCGTCGGCTGTGGACGTATCTAACAGGCTCCGTTTCAGTTTGGCGAATGTGGCCATGCACATTTTTGACGTGAATTTTTTGGAGCAATTCCACGCCAAGGCGCAGGAAAACAAACTGTTGGATTTACCGCTGCATCCGTCACTTAAGCGCGTTCCGTATCTAAATGCGGCGGGACACCTTGTGCGCCCGACAGAGGCAAATGCTGTTAAGCTGGAACGATTTATTTTCGATTTGCTTCCCCATGCGGAGCGCACTCTCCTGTTGGAAGGCCGTCGGGAGGAGATTTTTAGTCCCATAAAAAATCAGGCCGGTCTCGATTCGCCAGAAACTTCGCGCCGAGATCAGGTGCGGCAATTTGCTAACTGGTTGGCCCGAGGAAAGGTGGACATCATCCGCGACGCCGATGGAACTCCTCCGTTCCCCATAGAGATAGCGCCGTCTTTCGCAAATTCGGCGAGGGAATTCGTTGAAAAATGGTCGAAATTGGATCGGAAGCCGGCCGTCGTCGAAAATTTCTATTTGGCATAGGCATTAGTTGAGGCACGAATTCGTAGCACACTGGACCCCTGCATTTTGTGCTTGCAATTTTTCGCGCTATCGCTATGTGCCGCCGCCATGAATACAGTTAGCGCCTATTCGCTTGTTGCCAATAGCGAAATTCTTAAAGGGAAGTTGGTAGAATCAATAAATGCGGATGGCGGGGAGGGTGTCATTGAAGGTGCCGCGGATCTGCTGCTAACCGTTGCCACTGAGCTTGGTATCGGTAAAATCGCCATAAAATTTTGGCAGGTCATTCGAGCAGTTTTCGGATGGCTAATAAAACTTTTCGAGAAGAAAACCGATGGAGGCGAGGAACTTCCGGAAGAATTTGCCGCCATTGTCAAAGACGCCAAGAGTCTTGCGGTGGTCGGCGGCAAACCGCGCAATAGGGAGAAACATGCTCTTCACAGGCAGCTACTTGCGCTCTCATCCGGCTGGGACGGTGGAAATGCAAATGTGTGGGTTGTGATGCGCGCCATTCGCCAATTGCCTAAGGACAAACAGGTTGTGCTGTCTGCGACGACCTTCGGCGAACTAACGGCGGAATTGAATGGCAGGCTCGGTATCGACCTGAAAGAAAACGGCAAAACGCCTAAGGATAAACCACTTAGCAAAGGTGCGCTGAGGGCTCTAAACGCAGTTTTGAAAAAACACGCGAAAGAAGTTAGTTGAGTGCGTTGACACGGCGAAAATATTTGCCATCCAGGGCCCATGCGAGGGACTCTCCCAGGTTTTCGCGACTTCTATCCGGAAGATTTTGCGCTGCGCCTACATATCGTTGATGCTTTCCGAATGGTCATGGGCCGCTTCGCTTTCGACGAGTACGACGGTCCCGTCTTGGAGCCCCTGGAGCTTTTTACGGATAAGTCTGGTCCGGAAATAGTTGGGCAACTTTTTCACTTTAAAGATCGTGGAGACAGGGATGTGGCCATGAGGCCGGAGATGACTCCGACGCTCGCGAGGATGGTTGGTGCTCGCTGCCAAGCACTTCGAAAACCAATACGCTGGTGCGCAGTTGGCGAACAATTTCGCTACGAAAGACCGCAGAAGGGACGGCTGCGTTCATTCCTGCAGCTAAACTGTGATATCTTGGGGGAGAGCGGGTTCCGCGCGGACGGCGAGCTGATTGCGGCGCTTCTGTCGACGCTCCAGGAGCTTGGATTTACGGCAAATGATATCTGCCTGCGCCTCAGCGATCGCCAACTGTGGACAATTTTGCTGAGTGAGTTTCCACTATGTGACGGCGAGGCAATTTTACGCGCCATCGATCGCAGCGGCAAAGAGCCGGCGGAAGTGACGGAAGCTGTTCTGCGCTCGATTCTTGGGGATTTTACAGATCGGTTCATAGACGCCTGGCGTGGGCTCGTCGCATGTAATTCGCTTGATTCTCTCCGCGAGTTTTTTAGCGCATTTCCATCCCATTCGTCGTCGGAGCGGATTGACGCACTGGATGGCCTTTTGAAGTTCCTCGGCGCCATGGGGTTTGGAGATTTTATTTCCGTTGATTTGTCAATTGTCCGCGGGCTTGCCTACTACACCGGCTTCGTATTTGAGGTTTTTGAGCGCAGTGGGGCCGGCCGCGCCGTGGCAGGTGGAGGCCGCTATGATGGTCTGGTGGAGAAACTTGGTGGACCGCCGCTAGCTGCCTGCGGCTTCGCCATAGGTGACGTAGTGCTGTCGAATTTGCTTGTGGAGAAAAAATTATTCAACCAATCCGATGTCGCTCCAGATCTGTGGGTTATCTTCGATGACGAGCGGCAAGCTGAGGCATTGGAAATGGCCAATGTGGCGCGTCGAGCAGGCGCTCGAGTGGCCTACGAATTGCGGGAATCCGTTGCGGAAGATAAACAGCTCAAACAAGCTACACGTGCTGGCGCGCGTTTCGTTCTCGCTAGATGCGAATGCGGTGACCGCTGGCGCATAAAAAATCTTTCGTCTGGGGAGGCAGTTGAGTGTAGCAGATGCGATTTCCTCACTATTTGGCTCGCAATTTGCGAAAATGATGAGATATGTTTAGCGAATGTCAAGTAGGCTAGGACGGGATACGTTGCTGACTCCGCTTTTTGTCGGCTTTTTCTTTGTGCAGTTTTTGTCGTTCTTTGGCTTCCAGATGCTTAACACAAATATGTCGCTCTATGTGGCGAAGATTGGTGGCGGCAATCGCGCCGTCGGATTTGTCGCATGCGCAATGACTTTGGCGATGGTGCTCTCGCGACCGCTGGCCGGCATGCTATTGGACAGCTACAGCCGCCGAAGAATTCTCATTCCGGCGCAGGCGTGCATAATTTGCATAATGGTGGCCTACAGATACATACATAGCATACCGGCGCTCATTGTGCTCCGCGCCGTCCACGGATTTTTCTGGGCATTTTCCGCGACGGCGGTCACTGCAATCGTTGCTGAGTTCCTCCCGCGCAGTCGCATGGGAGAGGGAATGGGCATCTTCACAATCGCCATAGGGCTATCCATGTCGGCGGCTCCGGCAATCGGATTTTCGACGGTTAGTTCCAGTGGATTTCCGGCACTTTTTAAGCTGTGCGCCGTTGCAGTTGCCTGCGCCATGGGACTTTCCATTTTTTTGCGGCCCAGTGGACCGGTTGAGCAAAAGCCGGAGAAGGAGAGTTCAAAGGCGGTCATGTTTCTGCCGTCTGCCCTGCCGTCTGGGATGCTAATTGCCACGGTGGCATTTGTTTCGTCGGCGATCATGTCATTTATCCCATTCTATTCCGTGGACAGGGGGGCCAGGTCGGCGGTGCCATTTTTCACACTTTCTGCCATGGCGTCGCTGATCGTGCGGCCGATTTCCGGCAAATTGGTTGATTCCTATCCTCCACGAGCTGTGATATTTCCATCGATGCTTGTGCTGACACTTTCCTGCGCAGCCCTCGCCGCCGCTCCATTTCGCGGCTGGATGCTGACCGCCGCCGCCGCCTATGGACTTTCATTCGGTGCGTTACTCGGTGGGCTCCAGGCGATTTCGCTAACCGGGGCAGATCGCAGCCACTACGGTTCCGCCGTCGCAACATTTTTTCTCTGCTTCGACATAGGCAACGGCATAGGTCCGCTTTTTGCAGGACTTTCCGCTGATTTTTGTGGATACCGCGGCACCTATGCGGCACTGACGGTGCTAGCATGCTCATTGGCCGTGATTTACGGCGTATGTTCGACGATTTGCGAACGCAAGAAGTTGGCAAAAATAGCAACTAGTGGTCGGTAAAACGCTCTAGGGCAGCGGACAGCCTGCTATTTTTCGCAGGATCATCTTCGCCGCAGCACTTTGGGGCCGTTCCACATGCGAGGTTGCCCTTGCCGCCGCCGCCGCCGCCGGTTCCCGCTGCAAAATTTTTTGCCAAATCACCTGCGGTGGAACAGTTTGCCGAGCCAACGATGCAGAAATTCCACCGGTCTCCGCCGTCGGAAAGCAGGAGAAGTATTTCATCTTCAGCGAGTTTGTCCTGCAGGCAGCGGCCAAGTGACCGAAGCCGTCCGCCGTCCTGAGGTCTTGCAATGATCAAGCGACGTTTGCTGGAGGAGTTTCCTAGCGTTGCCATTAGTGAGTTAACTTCATTGCGCTGAGCAGATTCCTCCAATTCGCCCATTGCTTTCTCCATGTTCCGCAGCCGGTCTCGCAGAGTTGCAACGGATTCAAAGACATCACCGCCGCCCAAGTCCTTCTTTAGGAGCCGCATATCCTTTGCGAGTGATGCGTAGTCATCGTAGGCCGCTTCCCCGGCGACGGCGCAGATGCGGCGGGTGCCAGCTGCTATGCCACTCTCCCCCAATATTTTAAAAATGCCAATTTCGCCAGTTGCTCCAACGTGCGTCCCGCCACAGAGTTCCGCCGTTTGGCCGATTTCAACGACGCGGACGACTGCTCCATAGCGCTCGCCGAAGTTGGCAAGGCAGTTTGCTGGACGGCTATTGAATTCAGTCTCAAAGACATGGAGCGTAATATTTGCGCGGACGATTTCATTTGCTTCGGCTTCAACGGCTGCCAGTTCACTGTCGCTAAGTGCCTGAAAATGCGAAAAATCGAAGCGGAGTGAATTGCCGTCGACGGAAGATCCGGCCTGGGATACGTGATTGCCAAGAACTTTCCGCAGAACAGCTTGCAAGATGTGCGTCGCCGTGTGATGGGCGCAGATGCGTTTCCGTAGATTGCCGTCGACGGACAAAATTGCGCTTTCGCCAACAACTTCGTCGCCAACAACTTCGCCAATGCGATGCAGGATTACGCCGTTCCCACCGCGCTGCGTGTCAGTTACCTTTAAAGTGCGTCCTCCGAGGTTGATGTCGCCGATGTCGCCCCGCTGTCCTCCCATTTCGCCGTAAAATGGCGACCGTGCGGTGACAAGGAAGCATCCATTGCCGTCGGGGATAGCTGCAACTATGTTGCTTTCGCAGTTTAGCTTATTGGAGTCGTAGCCCACAAATTCCGTCGGTGGAAGATTCGTCGCATCTACGGAAATTTTTTGCAGCTTCTGGGAGTCGCGGGCACGCCGACGTTGCTTTTCCATGGCGCCGTTAAATCCTTCGATGTCGATGGTGCGATTTTTTTCTGCGGCAATGAGTTGGGACAAATCAACAGGGAAGCCGTATGTGTCGTGAAGTTCGAAAACAATGTCTCCGGGGATGCAATTTCCGCAGCGCGCCATGGCTTCCTCCATTAGCTGCAGGCCGCGGCCTATTGTGCGCTCAAATGCTTCCTGCTCACGGATTAACGTGGCGCGAATCACATCTGCCGCCGGCTTCAGGTTGCCGTAGGCCGTTCCTAGAATTTCGATGGCAACATTGGCCAAATCGGCAAGAAAGTTTCCACGCAGATCGAGGCGGCGGCCGAAGAGGACGGCTCTGCGTAAAATGCGTCTCAGTACGTAGTTACGACCTTCGTTCCCGGGGAAAATTCCATCGGCGATGGCTAGCGTCAATGTGCGAATGTGGTCTCCGATGGCACGGAATGCGCAATCGGTTATTTCTCTCTCGTTCAATGCGTTACGATTCTTCGCCGGGGAATGTCCGTAGGCTATGTCCCTGCCGCTGAGCTTTACCATTCGATCGAAAAGCGGCAAAAAGAGATTGCTGCAGTAGTTCGACGGCTCCCTTGAAAAATCGCGGAAACCGTTCGTATTAGCCCAGATACCCGCGATGCGCTCCAGCCCCATGCCCGTGTCGACGTAGTTTTGGGAAAGTTTCTCGAACCTGCCATTGCCGAGGGCGTTATATTGGATGAACACCAAATTCCACAGCTCCATGGAGCGCGGGTTTGTGCCATTTACGAGCGCCAATCCGCCGTCGCCGCGTTCCGTGAGGTCCATGTGAATTTCCGAGCAGGGGCCGCAGGGGCCGGTCTCTCCCATCATCCAAAAATTGTCTTTTGCGCCGCCGTATGTCACGTGTTCACAAGGATTTAGGCCAGTAGAGCGAAACACGTCACACCAAATTGAGTAGGCTTCTTCGTCGTAGGATGCTGGCTCGCCGTCAGATGGCCGATAGACGGTTGCCATGAGCCTCTCTCCAGGGAATTTCCATCTATTAACCAGCAGCTCCCAGGCCCAGCGGATTGATTCCTCTTTGAAATAGTCTCCAAATGACCAGTTGCCAAGCATTTCAAAAAAAGTGTGGTGGTAACAGTCGTAGCCGACGTCATCTAGGTCGTTGTGTTTTCCGCCGGCGCGTATGCACTTCTGCACGTCTGCGATGCGACCGTGCGGGCTGCGCTGACTATTTAAAAAGTAGGGCACGAATTGGTTCATGCCGGCGTTTGTGAATAGGAGGTTGGGGGCCGCTGGCATGAGCGATGACGACGGGACGATGGCGTGGCCTCGATCGCGGAAAAAATCTAGAAAATCGCTGCGAAATTTGTTGGCGTCCATTGGCAGCGGCACTGTGTGGTGGCCGGCCGTTGCGTTGCAATCTTTTTCGATGGAACGGCTAGCGCATTTGCCGAGCGCAAATGCTTTACAGTCAGGTTGCGCGCCCTAGTGTGCTGCCGTGCAAGTAAATTTCAGCGCTCAGAGCATGGATGAGTTGAATCGCATGCCCATCGATGGACAAATGGAACTTATTGGTGCCCTAGCAAATTTGCGCGTTGAGCAATTTTATGGTGTCGCAGACAACGGCCGCTTTGGCCAGGTTCAGCGTGGGTCGCGCCTATTTTACCGCGTGCGCATCGGTGACATGCGCTTCTACTTACAGTTTGTGGACGACGGAATTTTTTGTAACTACATACTGCCGAGGCACAGTTTCGAGGACTTTTGCTTTCGCTGCGGGTTTTCATCCTTCGACGACAGTGAGTTAGATGAGAGCTGTGCCCTCTGGCAGTTCCTAGAGGACGGCTCCGGCGATGGAATGGCGGAACGTGGTGATGATGAGACAACAGTTTCGGACGGAAGAAAGTAGCCTATTTCTGCCAGCCATTTACTTCGCAAAGGTGCGCATATGCCTCCTGCGCAGCATGAAAGGCGGCAGTTGTGTCCATGCCTGGGTTTTTGCCGGGCTGCAACTTGGTCGATAATTTTCTGTGTGCACGCCTAACTCTGCGTTGATTAGTGGCATCGCCCGGTGAAATGCCGAGGGTTTTGCAGGCATTTCGTGTTATAAGCCGTTCTGCTTCAGCGAAATGCTGTGCGCGTGCTTTTGCCGCGTATTTCCCGCCATCCGGTGACTCATCTCCCGCGAGCTCCCGTTTCTCTGCTTCTTCCAACAGTTTACGTAACGCCTCGGAATTGCTGCGATTTTGCGATTTTTCTTTCCTGGCACGGGCGTCAGTCGCCGGATCTACGACCGCAACAGCCACTCCACCATCATATTGCGCGGTTTGCAGCATCTGGTCGTCGCCTGGGTTCAATATTGATCGTAGGGAGGCGATGAGACCTGAAAGTAAGCAAACCCTTTTTATGGCGCTGGTGTGTTCGCGAGCCCTTTCAACTTTTGTTGAAGCGCTGCATGATATAAGCGCTTCCTGCGAAGCATGCGTGCGAGTGTTTGCGGCGGATAACTCCTCATTCAGCGCCTTCAGCATAGCCTCGGCCCGCACGGCGGCGTCTTCGTTGCCCATGAGCACGGCTAATTCAATGTCGAGCACTTCATCTACCAACTCGCGGTCTTCCGCTTCTATGTTCCAGATGCCGTAGGCAAACAATTCGCCCAAATCGATGTACACCGCTCCATTGGTGATAAATTGATTAGGCATAGCTGCAGTCGCGTCGGGATTTATTTCAACTCTACTTGATATTCTGTCTGTTTTACTGTCGCGCTCCGGATCGTCTTTAGCAGCGCTGTTTAAAGTAGGTATAAAGGTGAAAGGTGCAGTACCGCACAGGGAGGCGGCTAGACTCTCAATAGCTTCAGGATCAACTGGTGGATCTGTTGGGCAAGGCACATCATGTTCCTTAACCGCATCGGAGAGAGGTGATTGTCCATCCTGAGCCGATGTAGTTCCGTGAACGCCGCCGCCATTAGCGTGTAAGCGGATGACATTTGGATGGATGTGCAATGGTCTGGGACAACTTTCGACGCGACGGAAGTCGTGAGATGGGTAGGAGCTTGGAGGGAGGCCAGTGTTACCGCTAATTGGACCTGTCGTTGGCACGGCGATATTATGATAGAACTTTAAAAAAATTGCAAATTGTTTTTTGCCATAGTGTGACATGCTATGGAGCTAATTTCTCCTAGGCGCGTGGACGCTAGTAATATACAACTAACGCAAAAATGTGGTGCGATTAATTTCACCGCGGTTCGCCATTAGCTAAAAATTCACCGACCGCGTCGAGGACTCTTTGCCAGTCGTTTTGGCCGTTGCACGCAACGATGTCGGTTGGCAAGTGGTGGCGGAACCAGCTGCGTTGCTTTCTGCATAATTGCCTACTGCGGATGAAGATACGTTCCGGTAATGCATCCCTAGACAGTTTGTCGTCTAGGAATTCGAGAACCTCGCGATAGCCAACTGCGTTCCCGGCGGATGGGTTGCGCTCAAATCCCATGGTCCGTAGGGTTTCCGTTTCGCCGACGAGTCCTTCCGATAGCATGTGCGCAATGCGGCTGCGGATGGCAATTTCGTGGCAGCCGGTTGGTGGCTCGATGTAAATTGTAAAAACCCTTCTGCCGGTGAAGTTTCCGGTGCGTTTGCGAAATCTTTCAAGTGAAACCGCCGGCGGCTCACCAGTTTCCATGGCCCGCTCCAGAGCCCGCGCAACTCGCCGCGGATTTTGCCGATCGATGGTAAATTCAGCTCCGTTGCATCGCCGGTCGAGTTCACTGAGAAGTCCATCTAATCCGTTGGTGCATAGGATGTTTTGCACGTGTTCACGCACGACCGGTGAAATTGAAATTGTGTCGCAGACGGGTCCGTAGAATGTTTGCAGGTAGAATCCGCTGCCGCCGACGCAGAAAAGAGGTTTTTCGGTGGATCCGGCAACTGACATTGCGTAGTCGGAGAACTGTTTCACGTCGAACGGTTTATGCGGGTCAGATAGATCTAGTCCGTAGTGTGTCACGCGTTTGCGCTCGTCGGCCGACGCCTTTGCCGTGCCTATGTCCATGGCGCGGTAGACTTGGAGTGAATCGCAGCAGAGAATTTCACCGCCAAGTTGCTCGGCGAGAAATAGACTGAGCGCAGTTTTTCCGGAAGCAGTTGGTCCGGCGATAATTACCAACGGGCCAGCCACGGCGCCCCCTAGGAAAAATCCTTCACACCGGACAGCGAGGTCAGTGACAGCAGCGTCGCCATGAGGAAAAGTGCCGGCCAAACCAGTTGCATTGGATGCAGTTGCAGAAATGCTATGCCGTCGACGATCATATTCCCCCAGGAGCTGCGCGGCATGGGCACTCCGAGGCCTAGGAAACTCAGAAATGCCTCCGTCAGAATGGCATCCGGCAGTAGCAGCAATCCGTAAGCGCCGATCGTTGGCAGCAAATTCGGAATTACGTGGCGGCAGATGACTGAGAAGTGGCTCTGCCCCAGTCCTTTAGCGGATAAAATAAATGTGCGCCGACGAAGGTCCGCTGTGAGCGATCGCAGCACGCGGGAAAATGTGAACCAGCCGGTGAGGCCGATGGCAAGGCAGAGGATCGGCAGGCTTTTTCCGAAAAAAATTAGAAAAAGCATTGTTAGCAGCGTGATCGGCAGGGCGCAGAGGACGTCGACGAGACCCATTAGCGAGCTGTCGATAGATCCTCCGCCGTAACCACTTAGAATTCCAACGACCGTGCCAATGGCCATGGCGATGGCGGAGGCGGAAAATCCGACGGCGAGTGATAGGCAGCCTCCACGCAGTAGGCGCAGCAGCATGTCACGGCCAAGTGCATCGGTGCCAAGCCAATGTGCAGTCGACGGCCCGCTGCAGCGACGGGAAAGATCCTGGGCCCAGCAGGCGGAATCCGGAAAAAAAAGACTGGTGGCGCAGGCAATTGCCAACGCACATAGCCAGAGTGCCGGCCACGAAAAAATTTTTTTTCGCCACTGTGCCACGTCGGGAAGCGCCTAGCTAGTGCAGGTGGGCGGTGAGTTTTTTTGCCAAATCTTCCTTGGAGCGTGCGCCGGCAACGACTTCGACGGCTTCACCATTGCGGAAAAAGATCACGGTTGGCACGGCTCGTATGGAAAATCGGTCTGCAATTTCGGGGCAAAGGTCAACGTTCACCTTTGCTACGGCGGCGCGACCCCTAAATTCCTCTGAGATGGCATCTACCGCAGGGCCCATGGCCATGCACGGTCCACACCATGGCGCAAAAAAGT
>JAITDL010000095.1 GCA_031282565.1 Puniceicoccales bacterium | reverse complement strand
GTTTTTCATGGATTTTGTTGAGCTCGGCAATCGATTGGCTCGGGAAGCTGCGGTAGAAGTTCTAGCGGGAGCTCTAGCGAATTGCGAAGATGGCTCGCCAGTGATGGAAATGAAAGGCTGCATCGAAGAAAAAGAGAGATCTTGCACTGGGTTTTCCGGACGACTGAAAGCATCTGTTGATGAATTTAAAGCGGAATACGAACGCTACATGCAGCTCGCTGAAGAAAGCGTGCTTCCCGCTCCAATGCCAGATGGCGCTTGAGGACAGTTGTCGCGGTTGGTGGCGCCGCGGTGTGATGCTGCGCCGCTAGAAAAATAGTAATTTCGCGGCGCCCCATGGCGCGCGGCCGATCTGCTGTTTTAGTCTACTTTGGCCAATGTCTCATCTATGGTTTTTGAAAATTGTTCCGTCAACTTGGCTGCCACCTAAGCCAAAATGACTTGGAAATGGTAGGTTCACCTGGCCGCTATGGCGTGCCCTATGCAGTAGCGCTAGTCAAATGGGCCGCGGCAAACCGTAAAAAAAATAGGTGCCGTGCCGCAATATTTTGACTTGCCTCGCCCTGGCACTGCGCCAGGCTCCGCGCCAAGGGGGAGAAAATGGCGCAGCCAAAAAGAAAAAATTCCAAACAGAGAAGCCATAACCGCCGGGGGGCGAAGCGCTTCAAAGCTCCGCAGCTTTCCGTCGGCAAGGACGGCATGTTCATGCCGCACCACGTCAATCCGCTTACGGGCAAGTATCGCGGTAGGCAAGTACTCAGTGTCGACTGAATCACTTCTGTCGCCAAGTAGATGCAAAGTGACGGACAGCCAATTATCGCCGTCGACGTGATGGGGTCGGATCTTGGTCCGATCGAAATCCTTGAGGGCGTGTGTCTTGCGCTGAAATTAAGTTCCGCCGATGACTTCCGCGCAGTGCTCGTAGGTGACGGCAATCTAATTAGTTCCGCATTGTCCCAGCGCCGCTTTCGGGCAATTTCCAAGCGCGTTGACATTCTCCATGCAGCCGATGTGATTGCCATGGACGAGAGCCCAACAAAGGCGCTGCGTCACAAAAAAAATTCTTCCATGGCCCAGGCCATTGAGCTCGTGAGGGATGGCAAAGCTGATGGAGCCCTCTCGTGCGGCAACACGGGAGCGTTAGTTGCGCTCGGTACCGTGCGATTGCGGCCGATTGAAGGCCTTGAGAGGCCGGTACTTGCCACTGTAATTCCCGCCATCGACAGGCATTTCATCCTCATAGATGCGGGGGCAAATCCGGACCCAAGCGCTAAGCAGATGATGCACAGCGCAATCCTCGGCTCCCACTACGGCAAAGTTGCATTGAAAATGGCGGACCCGCGCGTCGGGTTGCTGTCAATTGGGACCGAGGAAGGCAAGGGAACGGGCCTGGTGCAGGAGGCGCATGGCATGCTTAAAGTGCTCGGAGATAAGCAAATAATAAATTACAGCGGGCTCATCGAAGGATTTCAGCTGTTCCAGGAGCAGGGAGCTGCGATTGATGTTGTTCTCTGCGACGGTTTCGTTGGAAATGTGCTGCTGAAGGTTATGGAATCCATCGCCGATAGACTTAAGACCTTTCTGCGGCGCGAGTTGCTTCGAAATCCACTGCGCGCATTCGGCTGCCTTTTCATCGGCGGCGCGCTGCGAACCGTGAAGGAAAAACTCAGCTCCGAGCGCTACGGTGGAGCTCCGCTGCTCGGCCTCAACGGCCCATTATTTAAGGCCCACGGGTCCAGCGATAGGGAAAAAATTTGCCACGCGATCCTCATTGCCCAGAGGTTTTTGCGTTCTGGAGTTGGCGACGAACTGCGTTGCCAGGTGCAGCGTGCCAACGGTTTATTGCGAGAAATTGGCTAGAAAGTTTTGGTAAAAATGTGTGAATTTCAAGGGGGATTAGGAAATGACTAGGAGAATTTTTATTCGTGGACTTGGATCATATCTGCCGGAGAAGGTGTTGACCAACAGTGAACTGGAAAAGATGGTCGACACCAGCGACGAGTGGATTGTGACGCGTACAGGCATCCGTGAGAGGCACATAGCTGCTGCTGACCAGGCCACATCTGACCTTGCCGCCGAGGCGGCGAAATTGGCCTTGGCGGATGCGTCGTTGGACGCGAAGGACATGGATGCCATATTCGTTGCCACCGTGACGCCCGACATGCCATTCCCATCGACGGCGTGTTTTGTGCAGCAGAAGATCGGCGCCGGCAATTGCCCCTGCGTTGGCGTGGAAGTTGGTTGTTCTGGAATAGTTTACATGTTGGAGTTGGCGTCTGGTCTATTGGAGCGCGGACCATACAAAAATATTTTAATTATCGCGGCCGACAAACTTTCCGCCGTCACCGATTGGACAGACCGTTCAACCTGCGTCATCTTGGCCGACGGCGCCGCGGCCATGGTTCTTTCGACGGAGGAGAAAGGTGTTCGCGCGGAATACCTTGGCGGTTTCATTGCAGCCAACGGAGCCGGCGCCGAACTCCTCTGCCAGCCCGGCGGTGGAAGTCGCAATCCAGCAACGGAAAAATCGGTGGCCGAGCGACTTCATTTTCTAAAGATGAATGGCAAGGAGGTTTTCAAGCACGCCGTGAAGGACATGGCTTTCGCCGTCGACATGGCGCTGCGACGCTGCGGAATTGGCCCCGACGACATAGCTCATTTCGTTCCACACCAGGCCAATATGCGCATAATCGAGGCCATCGCGGAATACGTTCACATTCCGCTTGAACGTTTTGTGGCTGTTCTCCAGCGCACCGGTAACACGTCATCGGCTTCCCTGGCCATTGCCATGGACATGGCCCGCCGCGAAGGAAGATTCAAGCGTGGCGAATTGCTAATGCCAGTTGCTTTCGGTGCCGGACTGACTTCATCGGCCGCCGTGCTGCGTTGGAACGGCTAGGGCTGGCGTATTTTTGGAGATAAAGTGCCATGGCCGATGTACATGCGACGGCGATAGTTGAAAGCGGTGCAGAACTTGCAGTCGATGTGACCGTTGGAGCCTACGCCTACGTCGGCCATGCCGTTAGATTAGGACCGGGCTGCGTCGTTCACCACCACGGCGTTGTCGATGGCCACAGCACTCTCGGCAGCGGCAATGAAATTTTTCCATTCGCATTCATCGGCGGCAAGACACAGGATCTGAAGTACGACGGTTCTGTTTGCCCGATCTTCATCGGAAATGGAAACGTTTTTAGAGAATACGTAACTGTCAATGGCCCAACGACTGACGGCGGCGAGACGCGCATCGGAGACCGCAACTATTTCCTTTCCTATTCGCACGTTGCCCACGAATGCCGCATTCACGACGACGTAATTGTCAGCAGCAAGGCCGTTATCGGTGGACATGTTGAAGTTGAATCATTTGCAAATATTGGAGGGGCATCGGCCATACATCAATTCTGTAGAGTTGGCCGCCACGCGCTGCTTGGAGGACTATCTGCGCTGGTTCACGACCTCCCGCCGTACATGATAGCCGAAGGAAACAGGGCCCGCGTCAGGGCGTATAATTGCATAGGTTTGCGCAGGAGGGGTTTTGATGAAAAATACATCGAAGCCGTGCGCCGCGTTTTCCGCCACATCTACGGCGGGAAAAATGATCGCAGCGCGGCACTTAAAAAAATAGACGACGACGCAATGATTTCCGATGATCTGAAGAAAGAAATTATGGATTTTTTCGGACAAAGTCGCCGCGGGACTGCATAGAAAATGCGCACAGCGCGATAGCCATAGTACCATTTGGGATGCTTCACGATTTACATTTTTGTCAAAAGTGCTAGTGCAATTTCATTATGGATAGCGAAACTGCGACTAAGCCCTATGACATTCACACATTTCTCAAGCATGTCGAAATTCTTATTGAAGGCGACAATTTATCACAGGAAGACGCAGCGGCTAATATTGACGTTTTACAGAAAATCGCTACATTGACACATCGCGTTTGGGTTCTTGGTCAAATATGTATATGGGGAGGTTTTGCGCTGACGTGTTCCTGTCTTTTTGCGCTATGCTTTTCCCCACTATTTCCTATTGCGGCCATCATTTCATTGTTCGTTTTTGCCGCAATCGGAGGAATTATGATGCTGAGCGCGCCGCTCATGTTAAACGGCATTTGGCTTTGGGGTGTAACAGATCCTAGCCAATGTTTAATGAACGCAGTGGTAAAGGCAATCAAATTCAGCAAGGCCTATGACAATCGCAGTGGATCTGAAGTTGCAAGTATTACAAAAAGCTTTAGTGAATGCAGGGTGGCGCTTGAAAAGTTCTGCCTAGAAAACAATTTTATACACAACTGTCACGATTCTATTCCGACAACTGGAACGCAACAATCCGGCTCAACTGGCGGACAGCAATCACCTGAAGAAAAGCCACAGCGCGGCCAAGAGCCTGGCAACCATGATGAAGTATATCTTTTCCGTAAAATTGCAAAAAAGGCCATCGCGCTTGACGGAAAAAATGTTGACGCAGGCAGGATGATCCTGCTCCTTGCGCTGCTTCGCGTGCTCATGACGCTTCTTGCAGTGTGCGGCTATCACAATCTGCACAAGCCGTTGTGCTTGACTGGCTTGGTAAAGACATGCGGCGCGGTCGATGACACGCTTGAGGCTTTCGGAGCGGTCCCGTCTCAATTGCGCTAAGGTGTATTGGATTGAAACGGTAGTAAAAAAACTTGCGAAAGTATTTCTTTTGCTGTAAAATATTCCGTGTCCATTGATTTTAGTCAGTTTGCAGCACTCCATCATGCTCCGCAAGCGGATATTGCTGCAACCCGCGAAGCATATGGAAATGCCGCCAGCGCCGGAAGTGTCGATTGTCGGCACCCTCTGTGTAAAGCTGTGTCACCGCTCAATTTGATCTGGGGATCGAAATTTGCAATCCACGAAGATGCCGTGGTGGACGTGCCAGTTCAAATTAGAATGCAGGATGTGCTTGATGATTTTGGAATTCTTGGCGTGTTGGATTCCGCAGTTGAAGTTGGCACGAAAGCTGTGTTGCCGCTTGTGGCCGCAGGTCATGCCGCGTCGTCTGCTGCAGGCGTTATCGCAACGGCATCGCCAATAGGTGCAGCTATCACGGTGGCGGAGGTAGGCATGCGCAGTTACATGTTGCTGAATGGAGCCCTGCACCAGGATGAACTGTGGAGGTGCAACGGCTACCGTCTTTTCGCGACTCCCATAGCTGATGCACGATTTTCTCCGGAATTTGTTCTCACAATGACGTCTGCGGCTAGCTGCTGCGGACTTATGGCTGCGCGATTTGTGCCGTGTAGGGCAAACGAGGGAAACTTTTTTTCTCCGGCGCAGGTTGCAGCACTCAGGTCCCACGGATTCGTTTCAACGTCCATGCACCCAGGCTCGAATTCCATAGCTTACCGCAACCCGTTCAGTGGAGAGTGCTTCGTAGTGACTGCCGACAGAATATCTGGGAGAGTATTTTTCATGCCAACTGTTTTGGACGGCATAGTCGGATCCGAGGCAGGAGGTGGTGCGACCAGGGAAATAGCAGAATTGTACTCGGAGGAGGACCAGCGGAGGATCGATGATTTTTTGGAAACTGCTAGGGCTTCCGGTGGGCTGGAGGCTGTTGCCGGCAGAAGTGGTTTATCTCCTGCAATGTTGAGGCGCGCCGCTGCGATTGAAGGCATGCGCTCGCGCAGGGCTAAATTTGCCTACGGGCAGACTGCCACGCTGGCGATTCTGTCCGGAGCCGTTGTGCCAGCCTGTTTCAAGAAACTTGAATTTGCATTGCGGATAACCATGGCGGCCTGCAGAGATCGCGCCATAGCATTTGATTTGATTACGCTAACTGGATTTGAGCTTGGTGGATCCATAGCGCAATTTCTCGCGCTAAAATACGGCGTGTATGCGCATTGCTTTGCGCCGATTGGGATTGGCGCTGCATCGCAGAATAGTCTCGGATTCCCTCGCATCGCAAAAAATGCACCAAAGGTATTTAACTACGAAGTTAGGTGCAGTGAAGTCGGTGAAGTTGCCGCCAAAGTCGTTGATGGCGCGGCATATACGCTAGTTGGTATGCAAACGGCAGGAATCTTTGGCGAGCACTACGCCATTGACCTACCTCCTGGCGTGATCGAGCTAACCCTTGAGAATGTGGCAGACGTAATGGTGCACGTTGGCAATCAAGTAATTATAAATTCAGCAGAATAATAGCTGCGGAATGATATTTTTTTGCCTGAAATAATTATTTGTTTGCCGCCGAAAAACATGTACATGATTGCTAACGTAATTTCGACTTCCGTCTTGTGCCGAATCTCCGCTGCAGCTATCATGGACCGCCATGAAGAGATTGTTGGAGCAATTGCTGGCGTTCTTTTGCTTAACTCTTTGCTGCGCATTTGGAAGTGAAGTTTCAATTTGCATTCCAGTCTACAACGTGGAGCGGTGGTTGCCGCGAGCGCTTGACAGCGCCATCAACCAGACGCTGAAGGATATAGAAATCATCTGTGTAGATGACTGCTCCACGGATGGCTCGTTGGCGATTCTTAAATCCTACGCCGCCAAGGACCCGCGAATTAAAGTTTTTAAAAATGAAAAAAACATGGGTACACTCTACACGCGCTTTCGCGCGACCATTGCATCCACCGGCGACCGCATACTTTTTCTCGATCCAGACGACGAGCTTTCCAACTCAATCGCAGAAAAGTCCTTGGCGGTAGCTAAAAAAACCGGCGCCGACATCGTGTTTTTTCGCGCAGAGGAAGTTTTTGCTAAAAACAGACGACAACCTGCGTTATGGCTCTACGACGGCCCGAAGGATTCAGCTCTTCGGCCAATTGCGGAGATTTTTTCCATGATTAGGGACCGGAAAGCCACATGGAACATGTGGGGGCGACTATGGATAGGCGACCATGGCCGTGCCGTAGCTGCTCAGTGGCTGGAGTTTGCGTCGCGGAATCATATTTGCATGGCTGAAGACGCACTTTTCTTTCATTTTCTGGTGAAAAAAGCTGCAACCTACGCAGCAATTCCAGACGTTGGCTATAGCTACTACCGCGATACTGGCGGGATTACCACCCAAAAAAGCGCAGCGGACGCGGCAAAGAATTGCTGCAATATCAACATAGTTTTTAAGGTTATAGCAGACGACGATTTCCACAGGAATGACTATATTTTGAAGCGCATGCGCTTTAATATATTTTGCCGTTGAAGTTGGCACAAAGTGCCGCTAACATTGCTTTTGTGGAACTTTTTAACGTAAAACGTCTTCAGCGGGAAGCAATTTCTGCTGATTCACTCGGCGAGTGTTATGATTTCGCTGGATGTGAAGAATTAGTCGACGGAGGACGCACGCGTCATGGCTCAACCGTCTTCGGTGGAGGTGTTTCTCAACTATTCGCCAAGAACACCCAGGCGATGCTTGCTCCTAAACTGCCGCGGCAGCTCCCAGAGAATTTATTTTCTAGGCCGATCAGCGACGGCGCGGCGATTTTGCAGGAATATTTGGATTCCATTCCGCAAAGTGAACGCTACGCGGTACTTGAGCCTCTCGTCCGCAGGGAGTGGAAATGGTTCTGCAAAGCGGCGCCACATCTTAAATTCCCGGAGCCCAGACCGCTACGCGAAAACGAACCAATTCGTCTTGGCATTCGCGTAGCACGCATGAATTCTGGCGGTATAGGACGTGTCATGCAGCTGCTGGCCAATCACTTCGCCTCTAAGGCGAACTATGACATAACTATTTTTGTGAATTCATCGTCACTATCTCCAGTTGACTATAATTTGGATTCTGGCGTAAAAGTGGTTCCGGTGCAGAACGAAAATAATTTACAATCAATGATAGCCGAACATTGCCAAGACTTTATCATTTGCCCAAATTTTTATCAACCAGCTAATCACCAAAATGCAATACTCCTTAAATCGCTCGGCGTCCGTGTAGTTATGCAGGAACATGGCGGCCCAACGGACAATAATCCATTCAAAAGCGTCAACGAAAAAAGTGACCATCTCGCACCGCTATATTCCGTTTGTGACGGCGTAAGTGTTTTATCTACCGCCGAGCGAACAATTTGGCGAAGTAGAGGTCTCTCAAATGTCATCTATCTGCCCAACCCGCCGACATTTGACGTCGAAAAAGTCACTCCGTCTAAACTCGACGGCAAAAAAATCATCTGGATAGGGCGGTGGGATCCGGTCTCAAAAAATCCTGAGTTGGCCATTCGCGCATTTGCGAAAATTTTGGAAAAAGTTCCAGATGCACGACTTGTAATGCGAGGAGGAGATGGTGGACGCTGTACGGAGCAGTGTAAACAGCTTGTGCGGAAGCTCAAAATTGGCCATGCCGTTGACATTGGGGGATTTGAAAAGGACCTAGCGCCCTACTACAGCTCCGGAGCCATGCTTTTGTGCTCGTCACGATTTGAAGGATTTCCCATGGGGCTTCAGGAAGCGAAAACCTTTGGCCTGCCGGTAGTTAGCACCGCCATGCCCTATTTGGAAACTCTGAAGCGCGGTTGCGTGCAAGTACCTCATGGCGATGCCGATGCGCTGGCAAATGCCGCGGTCGACCTGCTGCAAAACGACGAAAAGCGGAAGCAGCTCGGCGCCGAGGCCAGGCAGGACATGATTGAAAATTTCTCCGCCGCAATAACTTTTGGAAAATATGAAGCTCTCTTCGACGCCATCTTCAAAGGCAAAGACGCCGTGCGAGAACTTTGCGCGGCAGCAGCTTGAAAAGTATTGCCGCTTGATATGCCAGATTGCCGATTGTCGTTGCAATTTGTGGCCGACGGCAACATACTCGCGCTGCGATGAAATCATTGTTTGCCGGTGTCGCATTCGCAGCGGCGATTTGTAGTGTTCCGGCTTGGTTGGTTGCCGCCCACAGCCCTCCGAAGGTGTCAATTTGCATTCCCATCTACAACGGCGAGAAGTACATGGCGAGTGCACTTGACAGCGCCATCAACCAGACGCTTAAGGACATCGAGATCATCTGCGTCGACGACGGCTCCACGGACGGCTCACTGGCGATTCTTAAATCCTACGCCGCCAAGGACCCGCGCATTGTCATTTTGGAGAACGGCAACAACAGAGGCACGCTCTACTCCGAACTGCGGGCGGTGTTAAACTCCAGGGGGCAGAACGTCATAGTCATAGATTGCGACGACTACCTCTACCCCGAAATCGCCGAAAAAGCATACGCAAGAGCCTCTGCCACAGGTGCTGACATAGTTTTCTTCGACGTCGTCTGCAACTGGGCAAAGACCAAACTGCCTGATAGCGGCGAGAACGCACTAGATGGCAGTAATTTAACAAAATTTTTTCTGGATTGGAAAATCCCAATGTCAAAATGGGATAAATTCTTCAATGGAATCTTCTTACGAGGCATCGCAGAAAAGCTAATTCCATTTGCAGAGGCGAATCACATAATCCACTGGGAGGATGTGCTCATCACATGGGTTGCCTACGGGGATGCAAAAACGTACAGCGTGATGCACATGCTAGGCTACAAGCACTTTGAAGATATTGGAACCGGTGAGCAGCTGCGCATAAAGCAGGTAGGAACTGTTATAAAAATATTTAACGATGTAGCGCTTTGCATCGGAGAAATTCTACGGAGAGAAACTGATCCAACTGGTAGATCCACGGCATTTTCGTTTATCTGCAGCAGAGATGGTTGGAATTTTAGCGTGCTCGCCAAACTGCCAGAAAAATATTGGAAGCCGATCATTGCCAAATACATAGCGGCTTTTCCGGAAAAATTGCAGGCTGCGGCACGCAGGCACGTGGTCGATCGGCAGCTGGAATATTTCCGGAAACGGGGCACGGCGCGGCGCGGAAGACAATCGTAGCCTGCGAAACACATTCAAAAACGGCGTTTGATTTCACGAGTTTGGCAGAGGAGACTGCACGCTTCCCTGGTCTACCGGGAGGAGTGGAGCAGTACTTCATTCCGCGGGTAAATCTTGGACGCTTTGACGGCTGCATAATGGTCATAGCGAATACAAAAATGCCCATTTC
>JAITDL010000075.1 GCA_031282565.1 Puniceicoccales bacterium | reverse complement strand
TTTTCCCCGTTGATATTTCGCGTGAATGGTTCACCGCCAAGGAATTGGCCGCACTTCTCGGCAGGACAGATCAATTTGTCCGCGACATGGTCGACAACGGCCGCATTTTGGGGCACACGCTCCAGGGCCGAGGAGCTTCCGGCAGAAAGGTTTATCAAATACACCGCAGCGCCGTCGAACTCTACCTGCTGGAAACGGCAAACTTCACACCCAGCGAATACGTTACACGCGTCTTCAACGTCGTCGCCAGATTGCCCCGCTCCGACCGCGAAAAATTGCGCTCCATGCTCTAGACAAAGCCATAGGGCACAACAGGATGTGGAAATTCACGTATAATAGCCTTGCTCACCGCGGAAGATCCGCACACCGTAGATACGCGGGCTATCGCCGCGCCACTTCTCGTAGTAAAAATCATCCAATCTTTTGAAAATTTCAGGTGGAAGTTTAGCCAAAATGTCTTTTTTAAATTTATCTTTATGGGCGTCAGACACATATAGATATCTCCCTATGGTGTCGCTGTGTGCGCCATTGCGGTAAACAAGTATGTTGTAAAGGCGCTCCCAATCGCGCTTCTCAGTCAGTTCATTCAGTAGCGGCATTAGACGTCCCCTGGCATCATCGATGCATTCAAAAGCTCGGCCACACCCACTCAAAAGAATTCCAATGCTGGCAGGACGGAAATTCAATGGATTGCCAAGAGCCGCTATTGCGTCGTCAACTGCTTTCAGCTGAATGGCGGCTTCTAAATCACCATCAGACGCATGATTTTTGTGTGTAATCTTTCGCATACCCATAGCTTTCCAGTGGGGGAATTCTGACGTACTTAGGGGCACTGTCAATGCATTTTTTATGCTTCATCATTGCACTCAGAAGCGATGGCTATTGAGGACGGCGCTTGGATGATTCGAAATGCGGCAGATTGCCCCACTAAAAATGTCTGTAAACTGATATATGTCACACCAGGTGTATCCTGCGAAAGCGGCGGCAAATATGCCTGCGGCAACTTCACCAAATGTATGGTATTTACCTGTTTGCATATAGAATGTAATAGATGTGAATAGTTGGCATAGCTCGGGGCCAGGAGGAATTCCATGCAGCGCAAAATCACACATTTGGGCAAGCGCTATGTCGGTCCTCTCCGGGTTAAACATATGCAGTACGGCAATGATGTCTGTTGTCGTCCCCGATGGTCCGCATAGCGTACGTAGTCCGGCAGCGTCGATTATTCCAGAGGATGTTTTTCTTGAAACATATGACCCTCTGTGGAATGGATCTGGCACAGCAAGACCACCTAATACGGTCGCCGGCGGCATGGCGTAAGGTATTTTTATTTCGAGGATGCTTTTTTGTAGTTCGCTATTTTTTTTGCGTAAACAGGTCTTTTAGCGCTAACACTTCATTATCAGATAATAATTGCCGTCCACTGGCGCCGTATGTCTTTAGAGCATCATCTAATATTATGCCTATCCATTTGGCTGGGTCATTGACCATCAGCATTCTTGACTCAGACATCATCTCGAAATATGCTGCACCTCCTGGAATCCCGTATCGTCTGCTAACTGACACGAGTGCTGTGACAAATTCGCGACTAACACCTTGTGTGACACGATTATGCGCATTCAGAATTTCTTCTGCCGTACATGTGGTATTGACTGTATGATTGTCAATCAAACTGACGGCTGACAATTTCTCTCTATCTGCAGCAGCAACTGCTGGATCTATTGTTCCGCGGCCGCGATTTCCAGTTTTAGCTTCATCGGTACGCGATTTTCCAAGATAGCTTGAGAGTGCCGTTGTAAAATTTGCTATAATTTCGCTATCAACTTCGCGCTGAATGAGTCGAGTGAATATGTCTATTATATTGTCATCTATATCATCCATCGGGCGTTCCCCAAGAACAGGCGAAGTTCGTATGCTGGTTGAGTATGCCAACATTTCAGCAGATTTATTCTGGCCATCAAAAAAAATCGTACTTAAAACTTGGCAAAGAGCTTCGGATCCTATTTCTTCGATCAATGCGAAGAAAAAACATATAATTTGTGTGTATTGCAAATCAGCTGCGAGTTGAATGGCATCGCCTGTTGGTCGTGCCTCTGCCGCTACAATAAGAAGGCCAATACATTCGTTTATTTCCAGCGGATCTCCGGCCTCAAGTTTTGCTATATCAGAGTATAGTCTTGGGAAATAGCCGACCCCAGGAGCTGAACAGTCGACAAAACGGCGCGCGAGATTCCTGCCTATATATTTGAGATCTTGTTCAGGGATGGATCCAAGATTTGTGCTGATGCATTTTAGCGCATTGGTAAATTTAGAGCGGATTACTTTAGGTTCGACAAATCCAGTAAACCCAGCACCGAGGTTTGCTGCGGCGCTAACTAGTGGCGCGGCAATTTTCACGTCAGCTTCTAATCTCTGTAAAGGACGACAGAACGGCTCTCTATTGCGATGCGTTGTAGGTGGTGATTTCGGTAGAGAGGACTAAGTACTGTGCGTGTTGATTTTGGCGTCGCTGCGGCAGCAGCCGCACCTCCAGTAGTGCTAGCGGCATGGGATGTTGGTATTACAATTCTAGGATCTTTGCCTTGGCCTTTCGTGCCAGCGCCATGAGGTTGTTCGGGTGGCGGTTCTGCAATTGGACTGGGTTTGCCTCGCCTTCGTAAGGCGAGAGGAACACGCGGCGTGCCGGGAGGAACTGTACTGCTTACTGGCGGAGTCGTTGTGCTCTTTACTACTGTGATCAGAGTTTCCGGTGACGGCGGGCCAAGTCTAGCTCTATTGGATGGTTTCAAGTTGCTTGGAGGAATGGGCGTGCGATCAGAGTGACCTCGACCATACTTTACACTAAGACGATCAACCACGAAAAAGTTTACAGCGGCGACGGCGGAATGCAAACAAAAAATCTACTAAACATAAAATATTTTTGAACTCTTTCTCCGTGTAGGTTTTATGTGTAACGCTTCAGCAAAAGCAGCGATTTTTCTTGAGAATTTTTCAGTTTTATTTTCGCAAGTTATTGCGGTTCAACTTCAAAGAATTCCGCAGTTAGGGAAACTGCTGCGATTGATCCGGTTATGGAAAGCGATTGGTCCGCCTGTAGGTATATGGGTACCGTTTTCCCGAGAAATTCAAAACTGCTCGAGGCGAGTATGTCATGGGATGCTAAAAGCTCCGTCGACAGGAGAAGTTCCATGTATGGGTAAGTCCCCTCGTAGATATGGAGATTAAGAGCGTAGGTTTCGCTTTCTTCGGCAAGTGGAGTGGAAAGGTTTAGGGAAAATCCAGCCGCCAATCCTAGCTGAGAGTTGTACCCACTCCATGCGAATGTGGGGGTTTGAATTAGTCGACTTGGCGGGATATCATCACAGGTGATTGAGTAGGAATTGGAAATAGGGCCATATGCCGATATTTCATAGCTGTAGGAAACGGATATGCTGCGCAGCATCCAATAGGCATTGGCCAATGTGGAGGCGCTGAGTCCGCGAAGCATTTCATTCCCAGTTGCTTGTCCAATCGGCAGCGTGTGCGGCAGGCCAGCCATTGATGTTCTGACTACAAATGGTGAAGTTTGCATTTATTCTTCTCCACCAATGGCATAGGGCTGTGATGCCAGGGACATGCGGAGGCGCAATTCGCCATTTTCGACGACGTATTCTTCCCTCGGCTTGAGGACCAGATTACTCGTGGCCAAGTCGTTTGCGTCCAATATTATTTGTCCACCACCATCGCCGGCGGCCGCGATTGATAATTTCCCGTAGGTCGTTCCGCCGGAGTGGCTATTCTCGGTGGCCGTGTGGGATGGCTGGGAAATTTTGTCTGCTGATCCTTCGCCGCTGAGCCGTATGATTGCCCCGGATGGTGCCTCGCGACCGCGGTTAGCTCTCGCCAGCTGAATGAGTTGCCCAAGTCCGAGATGGGACGGCGGGCCGAAGCGCAGATCAACGATGCCGCTGTCCACGTCTTCGCTGCATTCCTGCAGATCTGCGTCCATGGCTTCCCAGGTTGTCTGGCCGCCGCTAATTCTCAGCAATGAACCCATTGGCACGGAAGCAATTTCACCGCCGACGAGGCGCAGTGTGCCTTCAAAAGGGCACTGGGATAGACTGGAGAAAAAAGATTGGGCAATGCCAACGGGCGCAACTTCTTCGGCGACGAAATTTGACAGTGCCGCATAGGTTCTGGTTTGGGCGTCGGTGGCGAGAAATCGAACGGCAACTTCCTGGCCCGAAACCTCGCTGTCGCCGCTTCCGTAGGCTACGGTGGCGCGGGCGATGTCGGACTCGCAATCGACACCCATCCAATCTGATATGCAACCTGAAACCAGCTCCCTTGGCAGTTCGCTCTGCCGCGACGGCGATAGAATTTGCAAATTTTCAACGTCCTCCAGCGCAGGAAGATGTCGCTTCCACCACTGGACGGAGTTTATGTCGACGGTGGCCGCGTTGATATCCTGTCTAAGATATTGGCTTCTAGATCCTTCCAACTCAACGGTTAGCACGAGTACGCGGGACTGATTTTCGCTCACGTTTGCCGGATAGCGATCAACGGAAACTGTTCGCCAAACGCGACTTCCACTTCTGTGCGTGCGCTCATATTTAATTGCCACGGCGCGCAATTGTAAATCGTAGCGTGGCGTCATCGACAGCGATTGCATTTTGCCGTCCATTGGCACGGTAAAATATTGGGCGGACGAACGTTCCGTGAAGCGGAGCACTGGAATTTCCTGGCCGTAGTCGAAGGCCGTGCGGACAGACGGTGCCCAGCGTAGAACTCGCTGAATTGCCTCGGCGCAGCTGAGATCGCGGCATTCATCCAGTGGAAATGTGCCAGCCAGAGATTCTTCGCCGATTTCGAAGGCCAATGGAGCTCCGCAGGCAACGGCGTAGTTGAGTATTTGTAGGAGCTGTTGACGCATGGTAAGCTGTTCACCATTTTGATTCTGGCCAAGAATAATATGGCTTTTCATCGTCGCCGCAAGCTGGCTATCTTGGTCGTCGGGATCGATGGCGATGTTCCACGGCTGCTGGTAGACGATGCTCTCCAAGTGCCACCAGGGACCGTAGATGCCGTATTCGTGATCCTCGGCCCTCGCAGTTCCGGAAGCCCCCATGGCAACGGCTGTGCCCGTGAACCAAATTGCGCCATCGCGGCTCACTGTTACTGTTGCAAATGGCTCGATCAGAGGTTGATTGGCCATGGTTCCAAGTGTGCCGTGGCGGAATGTGAGCACGTCCCTGCCCTGGTTAATGCGCCGGCGGCGAAGGTTGCTAAGTCCGAGATCGGCAAAACTTTGTTCGCCGGATCCCCAGCTAATTGTCCAGTTCACGGCTCGCTCCTAAGTGATTGCAGCTGCAATTCTAAATTTTCAATGCGCTGCGTAAGTCGTTCAATTGTCGCAACCAATTCCGCGATGAGTTGGCCAATGTATGTGTCGTTATCCATTGCGTCTCAAGGTGTTAGTTGTAATTGGCAACGGGGTCGGAAAACTCCCATGGGAACGAGCCAAAGCTGTAGATGCTCTGCCACGATGCCGAGTTGGAATTGGCGCTCGCCGTGCGTGCCACCGTAAATCCGTAATTGTCAATGTTCGCAACGTCGGCTCTGGCAGCAGCCGAAAATACTCCAGATGTAGCGGAAACGCTCACGGCGCGGATGCAGATTGGAATGGTTTCCATGGGAACTGGGAAATTGCATTGGTCATAGTATGTCGTTCCGCTGGAGACTGTTCCGGAAAATGATGACCTGATTCGCACAAACCGCTGGGCGTTGCATGAAAATTCTTCGCCGTAGTTGCGACGCATGTATGGCGCTGGAATGGAACCAACTGCTACTGTCGGTCTGGCGAAATACAGTTTGTAGTCAGCCTGGACTCCTGTCCCAGACCCGACGGGCGCGTG
>JAITDL010000050.1 GCA_031282565.1 Puniceicoccales bacterium | reverse complement strand
ACACTCTTTCCCTACACGACGCTCTTCCGATCTCCGCTGCGTTCGATTTCTCTGGCTAATTCTAGTCCGCCGCAGCGGCTAATTTTCCCTTTTTCGAGGACGGCAACATTGTCTACGTGTAGCGACTCGAGAAGTTTGCCCTGGTGTGTGACTAGCAATATGCCGGTTCCGCGAGCGATGAGATCGGTCAGCACGTCGGCCACGAGGCGAATGCCGTCCACATCGAGTCCGCTATCTATCTCATCGAGAAGTATGAATGCCGGCTTCAGCATGATAATTTGCAGCAGTTCGCAGCGTTTTTTTTCTCCTCCGGAAAAGCCCTCATTGACGCATCTATTTGCCCAGGAGCGATCCATCCCCATGCCGTCCAGCGCTCCGTGCAGTTCGTCGTAGAAGCCGAGCACGTCGAAGTTTTCGTCCTTTTGCAGTCGCATCTGTCGAGCGCTTTTAAGCAGTTGCGCAACAGTTACTCCAGGTAGCTCTACTGGGTTTTGGAATGCCAAAAAAATTCCTCGGCGGGAACGTTCTTCCGGTGTGCAACTGCCAATTTCTTCGCCGTTCAGCAAAATTTTACCGGATGTGGCGCAGCAGTCAGGATGCCCGCTAATTGCTTTCAGCAGAGAGCTTTTCCCTGCGCCGTTTGGCCCCATGAGCGCAACCAGCTGGCCACCACGCAGCTCCAAATCGATGGCGTCCAGGATAGTTTTTCCTCCGCCAGCTACTGACACATCAATCAATGATAGGGAATTTCCCATTCGGGCCACGGTGGCCATTCGTCGGGCTCTGTCAAACACCTAGAGCTGCATGATGCGTGGAAATACCTGTGTGGACGTGTGTTTTCGTTCAATTTGATGCTATAGTTATAATGCCTATTAGCATGGGAAAGAGCACGTCATTTTTTCTTAAAAATTTACATAAATTTTATTTTTTTCCGCCTCTGATGGTTATTGCTTTTGCGGCGATTGCCTTCACCATTTCCGTTGAAAAATGTTTGACAATGCGCGGATAATTTGACATATTCAGGAATGGCCACATGTCAGAAACTGTACCGCTGTGCTTTATGCTTTACTTTTCTTGCGTTTCACGCGCCACTGCCATTGGCGGCCGGGACAATTGCGGAGAAAAAAATCATGGGCAATTCTATCACATGTTCCAGTGGGGCCGCCAGCTGCGACCGCACCGGCATATCCAAGGGGGCCTGCGAAATCTTCGACAAATTCTGGAGGGAGTTCAACGGCCCGCGCGGTGAAAAAAAATTCACTGCGCCGAAGATCGTCATCTGGCTAAACGGTGCGCCCGGAGCCGGCAAGGGAACGAATACTAGGCACGTTGCAGATCGCTTTGGGATTAAGCGCAAAGCTATAGTTACGAGTGATTTGCTGAATAGCGAAGAATTTAAAAAACTCAAGGAGCAGGGGAAACTGATCGACGATGCAGCCGTCACCAAGGCAGTTTTCACCAAATTGCTCAGCGGAGCCTATTCCGGCGGGGCGATAGTCGATGGATTTCCAAGAACGGCTCAGCAGGCAGAATGCGTGAAATTGCTCTATGACAAGATTTTGTCAAGGAACCAGCAGTCCGAATTCCGCATGGTGCTCTTCGAGGTCCCACAAAATGTAAGTGTGGATAGACAACTTGGCCGCGGCCGCGAGGCTACACGCTTCAACGAAGAGGTCAAAAAAACTGGGAAGGGAAAGCCGATCGCAGTTCGAAAAACGGATGTCGATCCCGGTGCCGCGCGCATGCGCTATAGAACTTACGTTGAGCAGACTGAGCACGCCGGCGATGTAATGAAACAATTCTTCCCCTGCCACCGCATCGATGCCAACGGTTCGCTGGATCAGGTGAAAGACAATATCACTGCCACGTTCAAGCATGTCAAATAGTGATCGACGTTAGAATCTATGGCCAAAGGACATGGAAGCGGAGAACGCTCTGAAAGCGCTCGAAAACTTCCCGTCCAGGCCGAAGGCGCAGTGCCAATTTTCTTTGAATTCATAGGATCCTCCAGCAGAAATTGTTGCGCAATTTTTGCTGCCGTAGTGAATCGCCGCCTCGTTCTCTGTGCCGAAAATCAGCGTCGTCGCCGTGCCGTGTTTTCTCAATGCGGCGCAGTGGAATCCAAGTTTCCCATTTAGTTCGACATTTGTTATCTTAGCAGTCTTCACCGAAATGCCTAGGTCAAATGCAAAAAAGTTATGGCGCATGGAACTTATTGACACACAGCTGCTCGGTGCCGTGTTTGGCGATTTTTCACTGAATCCATTTTGGCCGATGGAGTCGTAATTCATGCCGGCGAAGCAGCCAAGCTCAAAGTACCCATAGCGATAGAATTCGTGGTCAATGTCGGCACCTAGCTGTAGGGCGAAGTCGTTCATTTTGCTGTCGTAGAGGCAGCCGCGGGCCGTTTCCCTGTGCCAGCGAATTCTGCCGCTGGATATGAGCAGTGATGCGTTGATGGATGCATCCATGTCCCTAAATCCCATGAAGTTTTGCCGCGCCAAACCGCCGCAGGAAAAATCATTGCGATTCGATTTTAGCAGTTTTTCCACGAACGGACCGTCATAGGTTGCTTTGCCGTTTGTTATTCCTACAAAAACAGAGCACGACAGATCAGTCATTCCAAGTGTCACCAGGCGGTTTGCTCCCAGCACTATGCCGTGGGCTTTCTCCTTCGATCCGAAGCGATTTTTTGCCAGTTCTTTCCGCTTGAGCGTCGATGTTACACTGCCGATAAAAGGTCCTTCGCCGTAGAGTTTTGCAGTGTCGCGGACGAGATTTACCGTGTGCTGCTTTTCCATGGCCATCATTCCGCTGGCAACGGACACGAGATGCGAAGGTGCGCCGTGGTGCGCAATGGCAAGTCCATGCAGTGCGCCATTTTCAAACCAATATAGTGAATAGTCGCCCG
>JAITDL010000019.1 GCA_031282565.1 Puniceicoccales bacterium | reverse complement strand
GAAGCAGGTGGAGGTGCCTTCACTGCGGCAGGTTGAGGTGCCTGTACTGTGGCGGGTGGAGGTGCCTGTACTGGAGCAGGTGGAGGTGCCTGTACTGGAGCAGGTGGAGGTGCTTGTTCTGGATCGAGTTGAGGTGCTTGTTCTGGGGTAGATGGAGGCACTTGTGCTGGATCAGGTGGAGGTACTTGTTCTGGATCAAGTTGAGGTGCTTGTTCTGAAACAATAGATACTCTATGCGTGAATAAAGGTCTCCGGCCCTGTTTTGCAATGGCAAATGCTTTCCGCGCAGCATCCAGAGAAGCAGCTGCAGCTGAAGGTGTTGCAGGTTTGTCGGCAGCCGGTTTCACATCACCAGAATTCAGCATGCATATTATTTGCTTTAGCTCTCCTCCAGACAGCTTATATTTGCTGTCAAACCATTCTCTATATGTTTTCATTTTTGCTTCATATGCACGTTCTGCCTTATCCATGTCTTCTGCATAGCGCCTATCACTTTCCCTGTTTTCAGCTTCCACTTCCTTCTTCAAAAATTCCGCGTCCATCCATGTGCCCTCTACACGCAACGGCAATGCGCGAACTATTGCGCTCCAACTTGTCGCCGTTTTATCGCCGCCAACATTCATCAACCTTACCCTAAGCGTTAGCATATCGTCTGACTTCTGCAATCTGTCATATTCGCATGTCGCACACAGTCCATCAGTTTCATAAACATACGCAGGGTTATTACCTCCACGTTCGATGGCGATAGGTATGCCAAAAGCAATTGCAGCAAACGCAACCTCATAGAATTCACCACAATGGCCCTGTTCCGCGGTATGTTTGTGCTGATACTCAGAAAAGGTCGTGAATTTTTCATCTGATGTATCCCATTTTTCATTTGGAATTGCAGTTTCAGCTTCGCCAGGCAAATATTGTTTGCATACTACATGCCTATACGGTGGCACATCTGTGGACAAACTCGAAAAGACATGGTCGACTTTAACATCCCTATTAAAGTGATAGCTGCCAAGTATGTGCCGCACATAGGCTGCCGCCACAAGCTGAACCTGTCTGGAAACCATCCGAAATACATCGACAAACGTAAAGGTATTGTCTTTTTTCAGTAGCGGGTTTTCTGGAAGCCTGTCGTCAATAGTCTTGCGGACGTCTTTTTGTTTTATAAACTCGCCAAGTTCTTTAATGTCTTTGTCGTCGCCAATCGAGATATGGTCACGTCCGACATTGCGGCAGTAACACCATGGCAAGACGTGGTCAACAAACTCAGTATCTACGCACGTCATTCCAAATTGCTCCTGCCAATCATAGGCGATCCTCAGAAGAGGATTAATAATGCGCAGCGCCCAATCCTCTGCTGTGAGTGCCCTTACATTTTGCAGGTACATATAGCGTATGATGTCGAGAATGATTTGGAAACTAGTCCCGTTTTTTGCACTTCCAAAGCGCTGCGGCACAAAACCTCCTATTGCCATGGCTGTCGCAATAGAGCTAAAAAGAGTTTCACTATTTTCGACGGCACACATAATAATCGCCCCATCTTTGTGCGCGACAATCTCATCGCCATCAAGGAGATATACTGTGCCGTCTGTTTTTGTAATCTGAGGGACGGCACTATAGCGTGATACTGGAATAGGCATATGCTCAGGCGGAGGAGGGACTGTTGCTTTCCATGGGAACTCAGGCCGTGAGCCTACTGTTTCTGACAACTCGATGCAACACTTTGCTAGAGGCCTAAGCAAACAGCCGCGAACTTCACTGCAAGTCCACGCATGATTCATAATTCCATCCCTGAGCGCATCGACTTCTTGACTTGACAGCAAATCACTAAGCTCGAGAAGAAGACAATCTAGCCCCAACATGCAATTGCCAGCTCCAAACAATTGAATAAGTGGGACTCCATCCCTATTTCCAAAATGGCGATCAACAATTGTAATCGGGAAATCATTTGGCAGACCACCACCAAACTTTAGACGCGGAAGTGATTCCACATCAACATTGTCTGCTAGCATGCCCATTATGCCGCTTTGCATTCGCGCGGACACGTTACATGGGTCTTCGCTATCCACATTGCCGCCATCGAGAACGACGGCGAACAACAAACGCGCTAATTGCGCATAGACTTGTTTAATGTTTACTTCAGTAATTTCACCGCTGGAAGCAGCAACTGCCTTTCCAGCTTTTTCGGCAGCCACGCGAAGCACTTTATCACGGGTAATGCACTCCGCTATGTCGGCAAATGAAGCGGCGCACGTCGCGCACAAAAGCATGGCATGCTCATGCACAGACATGCAGTCTATGTTCACACCATTCGCTGACTCACCGACACTAACAAAATCCAAATATGCACGTGCTGCGCAAGAATACTCTGGTCCCAGATGGCACCAAGGATGTTCTATGGGCTGTGATGTATCGGGATCGAGTTCTCCACTAGACGGTGATACATAGAAATCGAATTCGCTACTATTGTAGATCGTCGAAGCCTGTGCGTCAGCATTAAAGGTGAAAACAGCACAGTCGTCAGTAAAACAGCCATTAAATTTGATAGCTCTATCCCCAATTCGACCAAGAAACTCCCGGACATAATCACGCGCCAGCTCAACACCTGAAGTATAGTCACATTCCAATATAGAGTAAATGCCAATCCAATCCATCCACATCCGCCTAACGGCTTCGCGACCTCCATCCAAAAAGATGCAGCATTCGCCCTCCTCAGCACGCACAGATTTGAAAATATCACGTATCTTACCCATTGATGCCAGCGTTGGGAGGCCAACATTGTGCACATGGATGCAGTAGAACTCGCCGACTTTCCCAACGCCAATGGACCAGTTTTCATCTTCATAGGTCGCAATATTCCAACAACGATGCTTGGGAGCCACAGCAGAAGATTGCGCCTGTACTACGGCAGACGGTTTTGGCTGCTCTACGGCGGAACATTCGAGACGTCTTGCATTGGAAGATTTCGCCAGAAATGCACCATAGGCATCGGTAAGAAGCGCAAACAACTCACCCCCATATACAGTGCCACCATCTTTGATGGCTACTTCAAGATCCCGCCGCAACGCTACAGGCAGCTCCATTCCACAAATATCTTCGACGGAAAATTCGTCAATGCTTGGTTCATCATGCCGAACATCACTGGCACCGAGAGATTTCCGGTCGACGGAAACTTTACCGCCAGAAACATGCTTAAAATGAATGACACTGCGACTAGTCATCGGGTCAAATCCACTATCACATTCCGCATTATACTTAACGACGGCACCGTGTATGCGACTCCTTATTTTGTCCAGCTTTGCTAGCTGATCTTCCAATTCCTCCCAGGTTGAATTGCGATCAAAAATCCCGCTAACAATAAAATCTGCGATCCACGGATACTGGCATGTGCGTAGATCATTTAGCTTAAGCGTGTTTGCTGCCAAACTTTTACTCAAACTTCGAAGTTTTCCCTGATAAATTATGGGGGTCTTTACGTCGTCAAGCTCCAATAGATCACGAAGATGCCGGCAAAATTCATCAAACCCATACGTGCAGCTAAATTTGGCAATGGGCGCCGTAAGCCTAAGCCATTTGTGATCAGATGCACACGCCTCGCGCAATTCTCCATAGGTCCACCTTTTGTCGAAAATTCCATCTTCAATTTCGTCACGTTCTTTAGCTGTGAGAATTTTTGCCGAATTGAAAAATTCATCGAGACGTTCACGGCAATCAAGAGGGAACTCATCGGCAAGTATAGCTTCATCGCTGCACGGATTAAAGATGTTACGAATATAACTATCATAATCATTATCGCCAACGAGGCAATGATATTGGCAAGGTGCGCTGAATATTTTCCGAAAATTCACATCGGCCGGCCCGCAATAATACCAGCGGCCAAAGCGAACAGAATCCATTTCAGCAAAACGTGTAAACCAATGAGCCAAAATCGCATATTCATAATATTGTGGCACCATCACACTTTCTTCGGCGAATATGACTTCGAGTTTTTCTATGAGCATGGCTTCGAGTTTTTCCGTGAATACGGCTTCGAGCTTTTCCCTCGGTTCCGGCCCGAATTCGGCTTCGATTTTGGCTTCGATTTTGGTTTTAAATTTTTCTTTGGCGAGCCTAGCCGTGCATTCGACTTTTTGTTCGTAGCTAAACTCAAAGTAGCCTGGCGGATAACTGTCTGCGGATACGCAATCGGGTCCGAGATTGAATTCGAGCGCGAGTTCGTCTTTGCGTTTAGCTATGAGTTTATCCCTGGTTTCTGCTTCGCGTTCATAGCTAGGTTCGGCTTTGCGTCTATCCTCGAATTCGTCCTCGAGTCTAGCTACGGCTTTGGCTACAGGTTTGCCATGGGGCATGCCTCCGTATTCACCTGATGCAAATGCATGCATTACTATATCTCCGAGGTAAGCCTTGAGCATACATATGGATTCATCTGTGAATTCGGATACCAGTCTAGGCACTAGCTGTTGCCTGACAATATTGTCGTTCTCATTTAGAATTTCACATGGCTCAGCGTAAAGTTCGGCCATGAGTTCAGGTTTTAATTTATTTATAGCTTCATCTATGAATTTGCTTGCGAGATAATTACGCATGCCAATGAACCAAAACTTCGCCCGCTCCAATGAAATTTTAACTTCAAACGGAACAATAATTCCAAATTTTTCCGTTCCCCAAAGAGCTCTGACATATTCCGCCAATGGCGATGTCATTCTGCGATCAACTGGACTTCCGACGCGCGTAATCGCTAGGCAATGAAGGCCACCTTCTTCAAACTTCAGCAAACCCCAGTCGCCAAGCGTTTGTTGGCGGCACGAATGTTCCATGGCGCAAAGACCGTCGAGAGGTTTTAATTTTAACGACCTAGCTCTGTACTCCTTGAATAATTGCGGCATATCGCTATCGCAGCTGGCGTCGACAGCAGATCCGCCTCCCGATACCGACGACGACCCTGCGTCGCACCCATTGCCGCCCTGGCTAGAACAATGCCTCCGCATTTCTTCCGCAGATGGCGGAACGGTAACGACTCGCGGGTGGTAGCATGTAACACACAATTCGTTGTTTGGCGTATCTGGATCGTAGCTGTACACATCGGCCATAGGAGAGCCATCTTCGCCAATGGCCGGATGGCAATGGCATATGAATCCATGCAAAAACCAATCGAGCTCACGAGAAAGATCGTGATCGGCGGCACGAACGGCGGCCCACATGCTAGCTAGATGTTGAAGCTTGACGGAATTGCGGAAAATGACAAGACTCCCCTCTGGCGTTTCTTCACCAATCAGCAATTCATGCAGCGCCCTAATGCTGTTTAGATTTAATTCTGTCACTTGTGCATAGATGCGATCGCTTCCGCTGCCACTGCGGCCTACGCATACGACGTCACAGTTGCAATCGGAAAACTCCCGTTGCAATGCCAATTTGCCCGGACAATCGTTTGGCGACAATACAATCATCGGCCAGATCGAATCGCGTTCGGACATTGAGTGCATTAACCAACTCATTCTGGCGTTAAGTATATTTAGCCTCAGAAAATTTATCAATCTGAAAATAGTAAAATTTATACATATTTCAAATGGAATATTGCATGCCATTATTACAGAAAAGTTTAGCCATCAATAAAACCACACAGAACCAAAAAATAAAGGATTCTACCACTGCGGCCAACACAGCATGTCCGGCGATTTTTTGCATGAAAAAATGACACGCCAAGCCGGCGCGTAGACATTTTGTGATGGTACGGCGCCAGATTTTTCCGGACAGATCAAACGTCCACGGCAAATGCCGTTCGCCGTGACGCCGACACG
>JAITDL010000012.1 GCA_031282565.1 Puniceicoccales bacterium | reverse complement strand
TCCCGCTCAGCCGCTTCCAGGGCGGTTTCTCCGCGGTCCACTATGCCGCCTGGAGTTTCCAGTGACATGCGCCTTGACCCGAAGCGAAATTGCTTAACTAGCAACACCTTACCGTCTATCGTAATCGGCACAACGTGCACCCATTCCGCACAGGCGATGACGTAGAAATTTCCCTCCTTGCCGCTTTCCGTTTGGCGGCAGCGCTGCTTTTCGATGTGGAATATGGGCGGCTCGACGAAAATGTTTTCCCTGTCAATAATTTCCCAGGGTGCTGGGTTGCGTACCATGGAATAGAATTCATGGGTATTTTTTTCGCAAGTCGACGCAATTCCGCGGCAAACTTACGGCCGCAATTCCACTGCAACCTAGCTGGCTAAATATTTTCTGCAGCGAATAACTTCTTGGAGACAAGGCAAATGCACTAAATCAATAAAAATTCGTAAAAATATTTCTTGTTAAAAACGAACTTCCGAACTAAACTTTGCGTGAGGAGTTAAAGACAATGTCAACTGGAAGGGTAAATGGTGGTGGTGTGGATGCTTTGTATATTGCACAGCGACTCGGTATTAAACCTAAGCAAGATGGTGATCCGGAAGACGCCAAAGATGGGACAACGGCTGTAGATCTGTTTCGTAGCAGAGTTAAGAGCGATGTAATCGCAGCACTAGACGTCAATGAAAGTGGTCGCGCTAGCGATCTCTCTATCTATGATAGAGCGAGGCTTTTTTTCCACTATGGCAATAAAGCTTTCAAGATTCTTGCTGCTGCGATCGGAGTTGATGAGTCAAAGTCTCTCAATTTAGGCGATGTGCATAAAGTAAAAAGCTCACTCGTTGATATGTTCGGCCTAAAAAATGGTAGCAAAATTTACAGGGATTTGGCGATACTATCTCAGGTGTCGTCGAAAGTAGATGGCTCGGCATCACATGCAGCAGCTAAGTATCTAAGTAGTCTTTTTAAGCCCATCATAGGTGAAGGCGGCAAGAAAACACCGGCAGGTGATGTGATCGTTGCTAAACTTGACGCCATGGCGAGTGAAGAAAATGCAGGTGATAAAATTGCTGCAGTAGTCGATTCACATGATCATGGCACAGCAGCTCTTGTTGGCGGAATTTGTGCAATGATAGGATATGATGGGCTTGAGTTGAGAGAAGGCACGACAAGGGGCGATCTTGAAAAAGCTTCATCAGTAATTAGATGCACATACGAAGTGCTACATAGTGTTTCGCATATCGATAGCGATATCACTACTGTAGAAAATGATGAACAACGCGCAAAGTTTATTAAAGCGGCAGCTGGACGTAAAAGCATTGCGAAGAGATTCGGTGTCAAAAGGCGGAGAGATAATTCTGTATCTGGAGACAAGAAATTTTTTCAGAGTTTAGTCGCTGAGATTAAAAAATTTCTAGAAAAGTCGACTAAAAAAGATGCTGCTGATCTTGATAGTGGTGGTCTAACCGGTGCAATTGATGGTATCATTGGTGATGGTGAAACAAAACATGAAAATGCAGCTACTTTATTTGGAGTTAAAAAATCGAGAGCCGGAAAAATTAATACAGGAAAAGCGTCTGCAGCGTTCGGAGAAATATTGTGTTCGCAGGTAACTGCGCAATTTGCTGAGCATGTCGCTTCTGGAAAAGAAGCGTCAAGCTTTGTAGTGGATGTCAATAAGCTTTCGATTACAAACAAAGATGCTGCCCGCATTTTCTTTACTCTGCCTGCTGGCCTTTCCCGTGATAATGCGGGAAGGCAGTTTTTTGGCGATGATAGAGCAAGTGGAGATCATGGATGGGGTCCGGCCATAAAATACGCTTCTGCATTCGCAGAAATTCTCAAGTGTAATCACGGAAACATAGTTGATGTTGGCAATAGAGAAAGAGCAGAGAAAATGGTAATGACAAGCATAGCGACAGAGGATTTGAGCAATAAAATTGGCACTCTGCGAAATGCATTAGCAGCAAAACCACCTTCTACCAGAACTAATAAATGGTCATATGCCGACGACACTGCGGATATACATAAGAAAGGACCATCAGCAGAACCAGCACCACCAGCACCAGAAGCACCAGCACCACCAGCACCAGAAGCACCAGAAGCACCAGCACCAGAAGCACCAGAAGTACCAGCACCAGAAGCGCCAGCATCAGATGCGCCACCAGCAGAAGAAGCGCCAGCAGAAGGCGAAAGAAACAAAGGTTAATCACTAATGGCAAATTGTCCATGGGGTTGTGGTGCGGCGGCGGGCGGATGTGAATCCGCAGGGCCGCCGCTGCCACATTTCGGTTGCTAAATGGTGGCGATTTTGAAACCACGGATTTGTGGCCATTGGATTTTTCAGAAAAATCGGGCAAAAGCTTGGGCAGCGGGCGAAGGCGTTCGGCGGCAGGGTGGTTTCCATTTTTGCCGGGAAAAAACTGTCTGCGGAGCGCGTGGAAGACGTCGAGGAGATGCTCTACGGGGCCGATCTTGGCCGTGAAACCGTGGAGGATATCGTCAAATCCATTGGGAAATGCGGCGGCGGAGACGAAAAATCGCTGCGCGGAGCCATTCGCTGCACTTTGGAAAAAATTTTGGATGGTTCCGAGGGAAGACTGTCCATTGAATCTCCGCCGGAAGTAATTTGCCTAATAGGTGTTAACGGCAGCGGGAAGACGACCAGCGCCGCCAAGTTGGCCGGATTTATGTCAAAAAATGGCAATTCCGTGCTGCTGGGCTCCTGCGACACATTCCGCGCCGCGGCAAATGAGCAGCTGTGCCATTGGGCTGAGCGACTTGGAGTGGAAATAGTTCGCAGCAAACACGGTGCCGATGCCGCTGCGGTGGCCTACGATGCGCTGTCGGCTGCCATCGCCAGAAAAAAAGATGTGCTCATACTCGACACTGCCGGGCGGTTGCACACGAAGGAGAATCTCCTCGAAGAACTGGAAAAAGTGCGCCGCGTTTTGGTAAAAAGAATGCCGGAGGCTAGATTCCACGGCTGGTTGGTGTTGGATGGCCACCAGGGTTCCAACGGACTGCGACAGGCGCAGGCATTTAACGAAGTTTTTCCACTCAGCGGCTTGGTTGTGACGAAGTTGGATGGCAGTGCCCGCGGTGGCGCAATTGTGGCAATTTTTCGGCAAATGGGTCTCCCAATTTATTTCGTTGGGGTTGGTGAAAATGCCGAAGATTTTTTACAATTTTCTAGCGGTGAATATTTGGACGCAATCCTCGGTGAGTGAAAAATATTCTTGCAAATGGCGAATATTGGGCATAGGCACTAGCAAATGGCAGATCAAGTATCAGCGGCTGATGCACCAAAACCAGTCGATGCTAATCCTAATTCCCAGAAGGCGCTTAGTGGAGTGCCGAAGAAGCTTCTTGTTGCCGCCACTGTCATCAATACGATAATCGGTGCGGCTGCATTTTTTCTGTGGCTTGCGCTGAAAGTCTTCGGTGCGCCGCTCATATCGCCCGCTGTGGCCGCCATGGTCTGCACGGTCGTGTCCTGGGCAATGCCGGCCTTTGTCATGATCGGTTGTGCTTTGCTTGCTGTTTGGCTATTTAAAGTTTGGCGGCCGGCGTCTCCGGAAACTGTAGCTGCTAAGTAGTTACACTGGAAGAAGATCCGTCCAGCTATGCCTACCGTTTTTGCGCATCTTCTTGGAGAAAAGTTCCTAGCGTGAATTTTTTTTCTTGATCTGTGTGCATAAAATTGTAAAGATCAGCCATGGACCGACTGTTGCGTCGCGTGGCAATGTATTGTTTGCCATTTTCTTGTGCGTTGCTGTTTCAGCTGCCTTCGCCGGCCAGCTGTGCGAGTACAGGTGAAAATTCTGTCGTAGAGCACCTGGGAAAAATACAGACACTCTGCGGCTACTACATCAGCGATGCAGATTCCTTTGTCATGGAAGCTGCCAGTGGCGCGATGGTTGGCCCTGGCAGAGGCAATGGTCCGTTTATTTCATTTTTCAGATTGCGCGGCCGCGAAAATGCCAGCGAAGGGTTTGAGGAATACGCCACCGCTAATAGCGAAAATGCCCTTGTGGAGTCATGTCGGCAGAATTTCGATTCCGCAGCAGTTGTCATCGGTGGCGCATTTGAGCACAAGTCGTCCACGGGCAGGTTGCGCATTGGCATATCCGTTGGAGAACTTTCCCGCAAGTATGCATGGTCCTATGACGTTGCTCGGCAGCAACAATCAACGCAGGACGCAGTGGCTTCCGCTACCAACGGCAAAGGTTTTCGCGGAATTTTGCCCGATGCCAATGACAGGGCAATCCTCTACGGAATTTTCTCTGAGATGGAGTTCATTGACTCGGATCGCTGCCACTACGGCGTCGCCATTGATCTGGCAGTTGCAAACGGTAAGCCGTTCTGGGTCAGTGATGACCTCCATGTCAAATTCGGCTCCATGCGCGGCACTGTTGAGGCAAAAATACTTACAAGGGAATCGCTGCTTGCATTTGGGCCATTTGTGCGCCTGTCATTCAACGGCTCCAGCATAGATTTTGAGCAGCGCGCCGATGTCAGTCACATCGATAGACGTGAATACACTTCAATTGGAACTGAGGTGCTGGTCGGTTTCGCGGGCCACAGACACGTAGCGAAGCATACTCTGTTCCAATTTAAAATCGGTGGGCTTTTGCCAATTCGCCGGTCGGTGGATGTGACAACAAGTGTCCATTCTGGCGGCACATCGGGCATGGATAACTACAATGGAAAGTACGTCAGCCGTCCGAAAAAAGCCGTAGCAGCCTCATTCGGAATTAGTAGCCGCATTGGCAATGTTTGGGAGTTGAACATCGGCGGCGGCGGAACGGCCCGCGATGCGGCGAACTACGTTTTCCGTGGTCAGGCGTCCATTGGCTGCGAATTCTAAACCTCTCAAACTCCGTGTGTTACAATGCATTGGCCGGAGATTTCCAGATTAACTTCATCTCCGGCAAAGGAATTGGCAACGCTCTCACTTGCGCCAAGTTCAAGTCGATGGTTGAGCATTTCATAGCGCAGTCCTCTCGACGTCACAGTGGCCATTGGGAATCCAAAAAAACCGCAGGAGCGTCCCGGTTCCCCGGAGATGGTGAGCGTGCAATCTTCTGCGTAAAATGTTTTATTTTGCCAACTTAGAATGGACAATCCGCCAACCAGCTTGCCGTATTTTTTCAAAAAAGAAATATTCCCAAGGGCGTGGTCCTGGCGGCCGCCTAGGGCGTGGATGATTGTTGCGGAAGCGCAGTCTCCGACTTTGCCAATGTGAATGATGGCTTTTTCCAGGTCTGTGGTATTTTGGCATTGGTTTTTTATGATTTCAACTCCGCGGCTACGGAGCAGCGCCTCCGTTTCCAATGACAGTGAATCGCAGTCTCCCATGCACATGTGTGGCACGGCGCCGATGGCCATTAGAAAATTTGCTGCGCCGTCCAGGGCGATGACAACTCTGCCGTTTGCGAGTGTGCTAATTGCTTCGGCTGTGTGGAAATCGATCCCGCCGTTGGCGACGATGAGATAGTGTGTGGCCATGGAGTTTGCTAGTGAAATTTTGCTGAGAATAGTGCGGCCGCGATGGCGAGAAGTGCGGCGCAGGGCATCCAGATTATCCAGTCGGCGCGCAGGTGCACGGAGTTCTGCAGCCAGGAAATTGCGATGGATAGCGAGTAGTAGGCCATGCAGAGGCCGATGGCGATGGCGCCGTTCGTTGCAGTTTCGCGGCGGCTGAACTTCAATGCCATGTGGAAAGCAATGAGTGACAGAGGGATAATTGCAAAAGCAGTTGAAATATTTTGCTGGATGGCGAAATTGACCGTATTTCTGTCGCGTCGCCGCTGTCCATCTGTCCCTCCTCCTTCCGTTGTCGTCGCCGTTGATGTCCAGGCGTTTCGAGCGGCAATCAGCTCAAAGAGAGTCATGTAGCGAAGACGTTTTTCCGGAATCTTTGCCCGCGAGAAGATTTTGTCACAGTCGAGGTTGAAGGAAAAGTTGTCGAAATTCATGGTTTTCCCTGGCCTGCCGAAGGCGATGCGCTCCATGAAACCTTCGTGCAGCAGTACGATGATTGTCTTGCCGCTTTTATCCATGGAAAATTCTCCCCTTGCGGCGTGGAGAATGGTCTTCGGGATGGCGTCGGGACCGATTTCCCAAATGTGTAAGTTGGTCATCTCAGCTCCTTTGCGTCCTCCGGCGTAGATTATGCAATTCGGGAAATCGCGGATGAAGGTGTGTGGCCTGAGGAACCTAATTGGATCGCGGCGAATGTATTCCTGGAGCTGCCGCTTGTAGGAGTAGGCGGCGTAGGGCGCGGCGAAGAGTGTGGCGCCGAAGGCGATGGCGCAGCATATGCAGGACCAAGCGATTATGGGAATCGCCATGCGGAATCTATTTAACCCAGCTGTCTCCAGCGCAAGGATTTCTCCGTCGGCGGCCATGCGGCCCATGGATGCCAAAACCGCCAACACCGTCCCGATGGGCAGCGCGTAGGCAAAGGCGGCAGGAATAAATGTGATAAGTGTCCGCAGGAGAAAAAGTGCATCGATCTTGCCGCCTACAAATAGTTGAAACGCATCACGGATTGCGTTCCCGGCGAGGAAAAGCAGGACAAGTGAAGCAGTTGCAAAAAAAGTAAGGCGGGCGGTGGAGAAAAAAATTTGCCGACTGTAAATCATTCCGCCGCCTAGCACGTCTCGCCGAAGCGCTTCTTTGTGGCGAGGTAGTCCACCTCGAGCATCCCATATATTTTCACGTCAACGAAACGGCCTTCCTTGAAGTGCGCCTCGCGCCAGCAGCCTTCGAGCTGGAATCCAAGTTTGTTGATCACTTTCTGTGAGCCTATGTTACTCACCATGTGTGATATGTCGATGCGGTGCAATTTCAAATCATCGAAGGAGTAGCGAATTACTCTCCAGCATGCTTCGGTCATTAATCCCTTGCCCCAGTAGCTTTTATCCATCCAGTAGCCGATGTCGCCCTTGTGATTGTACTGGTCCAGGGTCAGGCTGATGATTCCTATGAGTAAATCCTTCTCCCT
>JAITDL010000005.1 GCA_031282565.1 Puniceicoccales bacterium | reverse complement strand
ATACCTTTGGAACTTTGGTTTCGTCGAACAATTGCTCAAGCACGTCACATACATCGACGAACCGCCTTGCTGAGTCGCATTGAGCGGCAAATGCCACTACCACATTTTTAAAAAGATGCTCGGAAATTTCACTTTTATCTTTTGCGTCATAGAATTTTTTAAATGCACCGGTCGTCAGTTTGCTCCTGCAGCTATCGATATCGGCCCAACTGCTGGCAAAATGCACAAGAAACTCGTCGAATGTGCCGGTTTTTGGAGGTGATTCCCTCAACAGTCTAGTGCTCGCAGCTCGATCTACATGTCTAAACTTTTCGCCGGCTTGCCGAAGAATTTCAAAAAATTTACTTTTCTTAAAATCCAAAGCTAGGACATCTCCATGCTCTATGGAAGATTCAACTGCACCTCTTATTCCTGCCATGACATCCGGCGGAATACAACTACCAGCACGCTCAATTTCGCCAATGAGTTCATCAACTGAATAGCCTGCGATTGCGCCCACTATTAGCTTCACTGCGCGGAAGCTGCCAAGGCCAAGACTTCTGGCTATCGGAAATGCATTTCGTTCAACGATTTTTGCAGCAAAATCGCGGTCGCTAGCTGTTAGGGTAACTGCCTGGCTGAGTTTCGGTTCGACGACACAATCGGCGTCCTTCGCCATTGCCGCCAGAGCTGCGCGCTGCGCCTCAATGCCGGCAAAAATAGCTTCCGTCTGCGCTTCCGCCTGAGTTTCGGCCTGCGTTTCAGTCTCAGTTTCGGTCTCAGACTGGACTTCCATTCCGCGCTCCTGCTCTGCGCCACCCACCATTACGGCGCCAATGTTTTCAAATGTCTGTGCGTTTTGAGTAAAAAACCTTTTACGAAATCTTTCAACTCCTGCCGCGAACTCACGATCCAGTCCAGATAAACCCGCCGTCAAAGATCCTAATCCATTGGCATAGGAAGTGAAATCTTCAAGCGCTGGGACTTCCCTGGCGCATTGGCCATACCAGGCTACGCAATTAAATTCATGTTTTATGGTGGTCATCTTTTCTAGCGACTCGGCGTATAATTTTAGCAATTTGAGGATTCTACGTCTGCGCAATGCGGCGAACATTCCCTGCTGTTTGAGCACGCCTTCCAGGTGCGAAATCCTATCGAAAATCTGTTTAATGATGTTGTCTAGGTATTGCATTTTCAGGGCCTGATAGCGCTGCGCAGCTACGGCTGACCGCTCAATTTCCCGCGATCGCTGTATGAAACTAATAAACTCTTCGCATGGTGGGAGCTGGGGATCATCCTGCTGTTCAACCATGCAGATGTCCACCTTCTGCCCGGAAAAGAACTGGCGCTCGCGCAAAACTGCCTGCAAGAATAGGCTGTTTGGCGTGTGCGTAGCGCTGACAGTCAGCATTGCGCGGGCATCTATGGCAAGTTTAGTGTCGATGCCAATGCAATGTGCCTGATCAAATAAGACAAATAGTCGTTCTTTTCTGAGGCCAGTTGCCGCTTGGATGGCCCCTTCTGTCAGATTCGGCACGCATACCACTGCTCCGCCACTAAGCAACACCTTCCATGCGCCATCCTCGAAAAATAGCACTCCACGACCACGATCGCCGATGGAATCAAGATGTTCCGCTATTTGCATCGCAACATCTCGGTTTTTTAGCGCCTTAAACAGTCCAGCCGCATCCATTATGGCGCTAAAATTGCCCTTTGGAGAGGAAGGAGTCTTAGCGATCTCCGCATCGCGAGCTTCTAGGACTGCACTGACAATGCTCGGATTATTTGGCTTGGCGATTTTCGGCACGTGGAACAGGACGGAATCCTTACTCTTCAAGTCAGAATACACCTTAAGTTCAACCCGCGAGGAAACGCCAGCTTCAAGCACCTGTGCTCCTGGGTTGGCCATGGGGCCAAGCAAATCAATATTGCTCGGCGTTCCAGTTGCCGCAATATTCATTGTGAACGCTAGCATTTGCGCATAACTCGAACCTCTGTAGGTCGCATTGTTGTGCATGTATTTCCACTCTAGAAGACGGGCAAAGCACCACGTCGCATCCTTCCCGTCGGTAACAAATTCAGCAAAGGCAGCATCGCACAGCGCCTTAATTGCTACATCAAGTTCAGCCTTACTGCTTCTGGACGTCGCATCAATTATCCTAGCGGCATGTTCAGGAAACTTCGCACTAAGCATAGCAAACTGTGGCGACGTAATATTCCCGGCGGTCTTTGTAATAAACTCATCTAATTCGCAGTAGATGGCTGACCCAGGCAACGAATCAGCCCTAGCCCCAATGCTAAGTATGTGTGCAATATTTCCAAAAACCACAACCTCCATTGGATTCGCATATTCGCCGGTCGATGGAGTGTTCGCCGCCGTGTATGGAACTACCTGCACGGAAAATTTGCCGGCGGCGATCGGAGTTTTCCTGAATCCGAAGTGCTCGCAAAACTTTTTCTTGGACACGTAGCATAGCGTTTCGACGAGACCGCAAACCAAACAGACTTTCTCGAAGTTTGGCGCACCCATTTGCGTGCCTATGCCAGCTTCGAAGGGAGTCGGCGGATCAGACGGCGCAACGTTCCTTAGAACGAACGCAACTGCTGCATCCAACGTCGGATTTGTCGTGCCATCAAACGGCAATCCAAGTTTTACAAATGAACCCTCCACTATTCGCCTCAGCTGGGCGGCGTCCAAACCATTGCCGCTTCCAACGGCGGCAATGAGATCCCTATTTTCCGCAATGACTGAAAAGAAATCAGCAAAAACACGCTTATGTTCCGCAGTGAAATCGACCTTTTTTCCAATTGGCAGATTAACCGACATCGCCGGATTGAGGTTGATGTCAGCCTCATCACACATCATTAGACAATTGTCGTGCAATATTTTCGCAATTTCATTAATTACGTCAAGCTTCCTATCGTCGGCGCTGTCAATCATTTTAGTGTAGCGTTCAACGGTTAATTTGGCTCGCATTATGTGGAGTGCGCGCAATGTCGTGCTTTGTATGGAGACAACTCCACGGTCTTTTACGGCCGCCAATAGCTCGTCGCGGATACGTTTAACTACTTCCATGTGTTTGACATCGCCAATTTCATAGTCTATTCTGTGGAGCGTTTGATTGTAGCGGCTGCGCTGGTATGCTCTTAGATCTTCGCTCATCGTCGAATGCTGGCTACTGTGATTCGCACAAACTACAATCTTACCACGGCCAGCTAAAATTTTTGCCAAAAGCGACAGTATGACCGATGTTTTACCGCCACCCATCATTAGCTGGAAGAGGACAGAGCGATCTTCTTCGTTTGGCGATTCCATGCGCCCCAATACCTTCCGAAGGGTTTCGACCTGTTTGAGCTTAAGACGAAATCCGGTTACGTACTCAAAATGCAGAATAAACAATTCCTTTTCGGGATCATAGCACCGTCCGCTTGAGATTGCCGTAACGAGTTGTCCGAATGACTCGCGAATTGCCATCCTCATTTGCAATGCACCTGCTGCAGATGTGCCGGCATCCGCTAATCCATGGACTTTACTATCGAGATCTGCGATCTGTGAAGCTATGCGTTTGGCATAATCCAAACTGGTTTTAACTATGAGGTAATTATGCATCTCGGAAATCAGCGGCTCAATCTGCGCGCTTGATGTTAATGAGTTGTCGTAGCGCAATTTATATTCTTCGTAAAACTTTTTGGCATCTACGCCACTGTCATCATCGGCCCTCGACAAAAGAAGTAGCTCCACCAGCGCATCGATCGTTGGTCTTTGGAGACCGCCAGCAGTTCTTTGCATCTTAACGGCATCTGACACATTGCCATGCAAAATTGCATTTATGGCCTTCACTTCTTCGACAAGAACTTGTTCGATTATTTGCACTTCTTCGCCAATGACAGCGACCGCCGAATCGCACCTGTGACACAGCCCTCCGATATCTCCACCTTCTGCGAGTGCAGCGTCCACCTTTGGCCAAAAAATGTCTCCATTTCTTATAAATTCGCCATTTACGGTCCTTCTATACGCATCCAGCACGGTATCACCGGTTGTCTCGACGTCATGCGGCTGCGTCGCGCCATCACTAAAATCAAACATGTCACCCAACCCCATGCCGAGAATAATCTTGAGAGGACGCATCCCGACGTTCGCAAAATTGGTATCAGTGGATCTGGCACTTGTTTCCGATGAAACCATGCTCGACTCCCGAAGCTGTCCAGCTTCCGCAGACGCTCCAATTTTCACGCTAATCCTAGGAGCGGCATCCGCCATCCTGTTGCGTAGTGTCGATTTGCCTTTCAGCGGCATCACATTAAACAAATTAAACTTCAACATGGTTTGAAGCTTCGCAGCGCGATATAGGCGGCTATCCCATTTTTCTTTTAATTTTTTTGTCGCTGCCTCATCGCAGCAAGTCAATAATTGGTATTTGTCTCTGCGCCAATGCTTCGCCAACCTAACATCCACATCTGTAAGTTCGACCTCGCACATTGTCCTGCTGAGAGATGTCAATTCCGCTATAAACTCGGCACGATCTGCCGGATCACGGCCACTGGCATCTGCCAACAACGTCGCGTATAATACATCGGCAATGTCACAGAATTTGTCCTGGAGCAACCTAGCCGCTTTCGCATTTCCCACCAGAACATCACGAACTTCTGTGTCATGTCCAGTAGACACTTCCATGGCGCCTGGAAGATGCCCAAGAAGAAATGCATTTTGTTTACCAACTGTCGCATCGTTATCACGGCGTGATTCAAATAGTTTCACAAAACATTTGCTGGCCATGGTTTTTACTGCTTCATTTGCGATTGCAAATGCGCCACTGCGCACAACTTCATCAAGGCCTTCCACTATTTTGCTGCGCGTTTCACTGCTTAGACTAACTGTATCTTCATCGCGTCGGCCATCTGCATCGATTTTGGACAACATTTGGTGTAGAAAATTTAGTTTTCGTTCCATGACCGATTGCGGTTCATCTGCGTTGATTTTGAATTGCAAGTCTCCCGTAAAAAAACTTCTACAATTGCCTTCGAGTGTCATTTTCTCAAGATCGAATGTGATGCTGCACGCTTGCCCATCGCGCCATACCACGACCTTTTTTGATGTGCTGTCTGCCATGCAAAGAAAGTTGCCGGATGACACATCAAATGGGAGAAATTTCGCCATGACTTCGTTAGGCAATAGATAGCGGCCAGTTTTCTTTCCGCTCACGTATTCGTATGTCAGTCCATCGGTAGCATCCTTTTTAAATGACCGTATCGTCGGCGAAAAACTGCTACCGATTCTCACGCATTCATCAACGGAATCATCGGAAGATAGTGAAACCAGATATGCACTAGTGCCTTGAAAAAGTGTGCATTCGCCGAATGCTAGCTCTACTCCGAACGGCGAATAAAAATGCAATGCATCGTCATCGCCCT
>JAITDL010000061.1 GCA_031282565.1 Puniceicoccales bacterium | reverse complement strand
ATGGAATTTTAAAGTGTCTTGAGCGGAGACAGTTAGCGAACCTTTAACCGGATAGGTGCCGTAGGCAAGTTCCACGTAGCCGGCGCGCGATGGGTAGAGGGCTGATTCATCCTCGGTTCCGCGGTAAAATCCTGACTCGCCGTGAATTACAATCCCCCGACCAAGATCATCGACGGCGGCGGCAAAGATTTGCAAATTATCGACGGAGTCTTGATTTGCGTTCATCAAAACAAGTCTTCCATAGATTAAATCTATGGTGCGCAGGTCTCTAACAGGACTGAAGCAATTCACCGTCCATCCGCCGTCGATGCGCAAAATTGTGTTTTTCGGTTCGCCAAGATTGTTTTTCACCGCATATGGCGTCCGGGAAACGGCGCCGACTAGATTTAGAGTACCTGGCTCTCCGCCGGCCGTTTTTCCGCCGCCCGCCCTCGACGAATCGGTTTCCTTTCCGTCTGCCATGTCCCTCGTTCGACCAACGTTAAGCTGGAAACCATCCCCAAGCGCAACGGCCTTTGCCCAACCGAATTTCTGCGGAGAACCGTCAACGGCGACTTCGTCCTCGCCCCAGCCTTCGCCGTTACCCTGTGCGTCCCAGATACTTAGGACAACGTGTTCGCTCTGCGAATCTCCTTGAAAAGCTAGTCCGCTGAATTTTACGCCGGCAACGTTTATGGTGGCCGTCGATTCGCAGTTTAACCCGTTGAAGTAGAAACGCATGTCGTCATTAGCCCATCCGCCAAGGCAGTTGGCGCCGGCAAGGCTAGCAGGATTTCCATATGCCAGCGCCGTAATAGTTTGGTTGCCGGTGAATTCCGCGGTCCAGTTTTTGAGGGAATTTTCGCAGGAAGCGTAAATAAAAGCTACGCCAAATGCCGCCGCAAGTGCTTGGCCACCGCCACCAATTGCAATGGAATAGATTGCGTTGCCTTCTGCGAAATTTCCGAAATTCCAGTTGGAAAAGGAATTATCGTCGATGGAGTATGCAAAGCCGGAGCCGAATGCGGCGGCGTGATCGCCATTCGCAGACACCGTACAGCCGCCAAAATTTCCGAAATCCCAGTTGGAAAAGGAATTATCGTAGATGGAGTATGCAAGGCCGGAGCCGAATGCGGCGGAATTGCCGCTCTCGGTGGTTGCCGAGATTTCGTAGCCGCCGGTGGAATTTTCGAGGACGATGCAAAGTGGATGAGATTCGGTGCCGCTGAGGAAATTAAAATCGATTGCGCTTGCGTTATCGTCGCAAGTAACGCGAATTATCCCTAGTAAATCGTTGTCGTTCTTTATGTTGAGCTCGATGGATCCATCTGCCGTTGCAATGAGCTCATTGATGTTGGATTCATTGGCGAATTGTATTGCGTAACTGCCTGCTACTTTGATGTTTTCGCCGGTCAAATCGACGGTTGCAGCGAGGTCGTTGCCGTCAGCGTCATAGACAATGTCTTGCGAATTTTGATAGATTCCGTCTGCAAGGTTAATTCCTGCGCCGTAGGACGTTGCCAGAGACAGCGTCGATGAAAGAAAAAGTGCTAGGGTACGTCTTGATAGAGAAGCAGCTGACCATTCCACGGCGCTGAGTTTGCCGCGTAAGTTGATTGCAGTAAAGAAGTTTATTGCTTTTCTGCGAAAATTTTCACCGGCGCCGAATTGCCGTCATTTGGACTTTTTGAAGTCGTCGAAGCCTTCGCGGCCAACTTTTACAGCCGCTTCAAAAAAACCGTTCAGCTGCCGTATGCGTGTCGGATGACGCATTTTACGCAGCGCTTTGGCCTCAATTTGCCTGATGCGCTCCCTGGTGACATTGAATTGCTGGCCAACTTCTTCGAGGGTGCGGCTGTAGCCGTCGTCTAGGCCGAAGCGCAGTGACAAAACTTTTTGTTCGCGCTCGGAAAGAGTTACGAGTATTTCCCGCAATTTTTCCCGCAGCAGGCTGCTGGCGGCGGTGGTCTGTGGGTCTTCGGCTGATTTGTCCTCGATGAAGTCACCGAAACAGGAGTCTTCTCCATCTCCCACGGGACTTTGCAGCGAAATTGGCTGCTGGGCCATCTTCATTATGTTTTGCACGCGCTCGATTGGCATATCTAGTTCGTGGGCAACTTCTTCCGGCGTTGGCTCGTGGCCCAATTCCTGGAGCAGCTGCTTTTGAATTTGCATCACCCTGTTGAGGGTCTCGATCATGTGCACCGGAATGCGTATGGTCCTCGCCTGGTCAGCTATGGATCGCGTTATGGCCTGCCGGATCCACCAGGTGGCGTAGGTGGAGAATTTGTAGCCGCGGCGGTACTCGAATTTGTCTACTGCCTTGATGAGTCCCATGTTACCCTCCTGGATGAGGTCCAGGAAGGAGAGGCCGCGGTTGGTGTACTTTTTCGCTATGCTGATCACGAGGCGCAAATTTGCCTCAACCATCTCAGTCTTAGCCTGATGGAGGGCTTTCATGTGCTGGCGAAAGCGCTTCAACACGTCGAAGAGTTTTGTCGGGTCCGTGCGGAATTCCGTGCGAAAATCCGTCAAGTCCTTCTCCACGTGCTGCAATTCCTGCTTCCGCACCGGCTTGCGCTTGTCCAGCTCCACGAGGTCGAGATCGCGCCTGATGCGCCGCAGGAGTGGGCCCTTCTCGTTTAGGTAGTCCTCGAAGAGCTTCATCTTGAAGCAGAAACGCTTGAGGATTTGTTTCAGCTGCGCTTCGTAGTTCTTGGCGCGCAGTGCGATTTTTTTGCGAAGCTCCTCGTCTTCAGTTTTTTCCCGGTCTCGGATCAGGTCGTCCAGGCGGCTGAGCAGCGTCGTGCTGTCCTGTATGAGCCTGGGCAGCATGTCGTAGTAGGATTCGCGGCTGCTAATTTTCTTATCCAATACGATCTGGTCAAAGCGTTCTTCCCTCTGCATGAGTCGGTTAGCGAGCTGCAGCTGGTAATCGACGGTGAAGCGGATGGAAAATAGTTCATCCTGAGCCTTTTGCTCGGCGGATTCGATGCGCTTCGAGATGCCGACTTCCTGATCTCTCGTCAGCAGAGGGACTTTGCCCATCTGCCGCAGGTAGGTGCGAATGGGATCCTCATTGGCCGTATCGATTTGATCGTCGTAGATGCGCTGCTCCAGTTTTTCCTTGTCGCTCTGCTCGTGCTTCAGGATTTCGTCGGAGTCCAGGACCTGTATGTCTAAGTTCTCCAGGATGTTGATGATGTTTTCCACATCAACTTCCGAAATGTTTTCGTCGTCGCCGAGGGATTGGTTGATGTCGTCGAAGGAGATGTAGCCCTGCTCTTTAGCTAGGGAAACGAGGTTTTTGACGCGCTCCTGCAGCGTTTTACCGTCTCCGTCGACCAGTTCGCTGTCGAATGGCAATTCCTGTTTGTTCATTACCTTCTCGGAGGTAACCTTTTGTGCCCGCGCTGCAGCTACAAGTGCCTCCCGCGACACGCGTACTGGGACGGCGGCGCTGTCCTTTTGGCTAGCTGTGGCCCTGGTTGGCTGTGATTCCACGTCTTCCATGTGCTGGCGCATTTTCGAAAAAAAGCAGCAAAGGCAAGCCCTAAGTCAGCAAAATTTTCGAAGACTATAAAAACACCACCATTTTTACAAAAAAATGCCAAGATGCAAACATTTTCTGAAAAATTCAGCTGGCGCCGCGAATTCGTGTTTGGTTTTGTGGAAAACCTTGGCGCCGTGGCTCATTTTCGCCTCGATTGGGCTGTCTGTGACCAGTTCATGGTGAAGAACAGTAAGCTGGCGGCTGCGCAGCAGATGTAGAAGAAAATGGCGTGGCTCCAGCCGAAGTTGTCGATTATGAGGCCGACGCCGAATCCGGAAAAAATTGCCCCCATGTAGCCGAAAAATCCGGTGAGCCCATTGGCCGTAGCTGCGGCGCGGCCGGATCCGAATTCCGCACCCGCTATGCCGGCCAGTGTTTGGGGGCCGTAGACGAAGAAGCCGATGACCAGAAGTAGCATGCTATCAAGCAGTTGGTGGCCGCCGGGAGCGACCCAAAAAAACAGCAGCGCGACGATGAGGAGTGCCATGAAAACGGCGCAGACGGCATTTCGACGGCCACCGGCCCAGCGGTCGGATATGTAGCCGGCCAAAATGCCAGCGAAAATTCCAGCTAGTTCGAAGAGAGACGATTGGAAGCTTGATCCGAGCGGCGATGAGCCCCGCGCCTCCTGGAGAAATGTGGGAGCCCAGTTGAAAAATCCCATGCGGACGACGTAGAGGAAGAAATTTGCCCAGCAGACCAGCCAGAGCGCGCGGTTCGGTATGATGTGCTTACGGAAAATTTCACCCATGGACAGGCGGGCGCCACCGTCCTTGGTTGCGTCCCAGCTTGGGGCCAACTTTTCATGGACCTCGAGCGGTGGAAGTCCTTCAGATTCAGGTGTATCGCAGAGAGTTTTAAAGAGAAAAAATGCCACGGCGACGCAGACAATTGCCGGAACAAAAAAAATTGATGCCCAGCCGTAGCGCTGTCCAAGCCAGGCTCCGCCGACGAGGATCATGACGCTGCCTATTTGGTGTGAGCCGTTTACAATGCCCCAGTAGGTGCCAAGCTGCTTCGGCGAGAACCAGTTGGTCATGAGACGGGCGATGGGAGGCCAGCCTGCAGACTGGAATAGGCCATTGAGCGAGTAGAAGATGGCAATTATCGGCAGCGGACTGATGGCCCGGCCAAGCATGCCGCCGCAGAGACCGGCGATGGGCGGCGCCAACCCGATGAAGACGCTGCAGAGTGCCGCCAGCAGCAGCCCGAGGGACATGTAGTAGCGCACGTTGACTCTGTCGCAAATGGCTCCACTCACGAATTTTCCAACGCCGTAGACCAGCGGGAATGCGCTAAAAATCCATCCGATGTTGGTGCGCGTGCAGCCGAAATCCAACAGCATGAGCGGCACGGCGATTTGCATGTTTTGACGGACCAGGTAGAACGCGGCGTAGCCGATTATCAGCGTGTAGATTAACCTGATGCGCCAGTGACGGTAGAGGCGGTCAATGCGCGCCGTATCTGCAATTCCACCACAAGCAGGCCCCTGTGCCATGGGCAGACCAAAAACCAGCCATTTGACAGACACAAGACAATTTCTTGAGGCCAACTGCCGCAGTTTTTGGCCGCGATGGAATCTGGTGCCCGTGCCGCGCGCTTCCGCAGCCGATTGCCGGGTGCCAATTGGCGAAATGCATGAAACATCAATTACTTAGAGCTGGGTCGAAAAAGTTTTGATGCCACGGCATGGGTTTATCCCGTGAAACTTCCTGCTGAAAGTGGACAACGCCAACGATCGGTTCAATGTTGGCTGCATTTTTGAGACATAGCCACGTGTCGGCCAGCACATTGGCGTCGATCCAGTGGCCGGAGAGGACGACTTTGAATTCCCGGTTTCCACGTGATTCCGGAAATATTGCATCCTGGACGTAAGCGCCTGGCGTTTCCGCGGTTGGGTTGATTTCAATGCGCTCGAGTTTTGGGCAACAGGAGAAATCGAGAATGCATCCGGAAGAGCACCTTTGGTAAATCCTTCTGGCGTTTGGGCCGAACTTAATTGTGCCGGCGAATTTGCTTGCGTCGTAGATTGTAACTGTGTTTGCCCTGGAGAAACAGCTTAGGTCGAACGTGATGTCGCCGCCGGAGCGTTCATTGCCGAGGAATGCCGTGACTGAGGAAATGGTTTCGTAGTTCTTGCTTTGGGCAAATAGTTCGTCGCGAGAAATTTGTATGCCTCTGCAAATGTCGGCGCCATTGGCGCAGTCCAGGGTGAGCATGCGGCTATTGCCTTGATTGCAGAAAATTGTGACGGAAGTAGCCCTTGCCAGCGCCGATGCCGGATCCGGATTGGCGGAAAATACGGATGCTTCGACGATTAGCGCTGGATTTGGCGTTTTCTGGGAATATCGTGGCGGCCGTTGGGTTCATGGCAAAATCGAATCCCGGTTGCGCGATAAGCCTCATGTAGGCAAGCTTTTCACTGTATCTAAAATCGAATTTGGCACCCTTCAGCATTGTAACCTCATCAAACAACACATGCTCAAGCGAATGGCCAAATGTCATCTGACATTTTCCGAAAACGCAGTACCAAAATTGAATTTTCTTGGGGTTGAGAAACGAGCCTAGGTCGAGTGCGCCGGTGAAACTAAAATTGCAGAAACGAACATCATTGAGGGCGGTTAAGTTAATCAAGTAGAGGTTCAAAGCACCTGGATTTGCATCCATTATATGCGTGTGACTGTTGGAGTGGCCATCGTTGATGGTTATTTCGTATCCGCCTGTGGTGCGTACAACTACTGCGCTTTTGACGTACCGAAGCGTGATCGGAGAGACGCCAAAAATCGGCTGCTGGTGTTTCACGGCCGGTGTCGGCTTTTTCCGCTTTATAGGCAATGTTTTGGGTGGCTGCGTCGGCTTCGCCACGACTTTTTTTTGCTGGAGGAGGCGCTACAGGTTTTGCCGGCTGCTGCGCTATGGGTATAACTTGCTGCTGCGCAGCCTTGGGCGGGTCTTGTCTTGCCACATCCGGTGCTGCTACCGGTTGCATTGCTTCTTTGGCAGTGGCAGGTGGATTGGGCGCCTCCGGCTGCTCTGAAGTTACCGCTTGGTCAGCGATTGATCGGTTGGTTTCCTCCATTTGCTCTAGTGGTATACCGTCGGAAATTTTAACCTTGTTCGACTGCGCAGTTAGTTGCGGCATTACCTCATTTTCCGGTTGCTGTCCGCCCAATGCGGAAGGCGCTGCTGTGCGTAATTTGCTAGGGGCAGCACCTTTGGCGCTGCCGACGAGCATCGCATTGATGGCGCCGATTGCCGTGTTTCTGGAATCCTTACACATGGCGACGTAGGCAACCAGAAATAGCCAAAAAATCCCAGTGGAGACAATTGTAAGAAGCACAGCGAGAACGATTTGTCCGGCGTGTAGATGAAGCGTCCCGCAGTGCTGGCAAATAATCTTTGCCGTGACGCAGCCAAACAGCGGAAGCACACGTGCACCAAGCTTTTGGATTATGCCGACTTCCGAGGCGGAATTCGATTTAGCGGCACATTCCATCGTGGATGGAGACTGTGAAAATGCGCGACCGCTGTCAATTTAAAAGATGGTTGCCGCCGCTATGGCGACAACGGGTTGGGCCATTGGTTTGATTCTAATTTAGTCCAATTAAGTCGACGGAACTTCCGCCGGCGGTTGCTGCCGTAACGGATCTTCCTCGTTCGTTAGATAGAAATTAGGACTATCTAGGTTAACCGGCACTCCTTTTTTTTTAAAAAAACCCATTGCTTCCTCAAGCACGCGCTTGCTGTACCACCAGCCGCCTAGGGTGGCAACTGGCCTGTTTTGCTGGTAAAAAGTTGCTTTAATTGCGAACTTTCTCGCTGCATCGCGGCGGCCGAATGGGGAATATGTTGGAGCTATCACTATTGATTCGAGCTTTGAGCTATACTCACATTCAATGCAAATGGCTGCGTGGCACATTTGACTAAATGTCCTAACCGAATCCCATAGTGCTATGGTTCCAGTGAACAATCCTGCGCTTAGCAGCGAAACTGATGTGCACATTGGAAGATCTTCTTCCGAATAAATGGCAGTTGATTTTTCAATTGCGTCACCGCCACGAAAACCAACGTCAACTACGAATTCGCTAATATTCGCACATGTATGTCCGTATAGATATGTATCGTGACTATCTCCAATTCTTCTGCCGCCGGAAAAATATTTCGCTCTCAATTTCGCTTTGCCGTCTATCATGTCATAGGGTCGATCGGTGCCGCCAAAAACTACTCTATCTGCCTTCACATGTGTCGACTCAGCACGACCGTATTCCTCCTTAACTGAAGCAGGGTCCATTGAAACGGCAACGCCTTGGGGGTGTGCGCCTCTAAGTTGGTCAAATGCGCCGTTGAGGGCTTCGCAAGTGGTCCATAGGCCGCCTATTTCGATGGTCATTTGCCCTTCTGGAATCGCCTGTGGAAGTTTCATTGGCGGAAGCAGATTAGTTTCTGCGATGGGCGCTATGTGAGCGCGCGTTAGATTTGTGCATTTGCTGAGATCTATTCCGACGCCTCCATTAAATGTGCATTCATCAAAAACCACATCCGTGACATGCGAATTGAGCTCTACGCTTGCTTTGCTAATTGTGCATTTGGAGAATTTGATAAACGCGCAAGTGATGTCAGCTAATTCTGCATTGGAGATTGTGACATCGCTAAAACAAATTTCGATCAGCTTGAAATCTTTCACGCATTCGGCAAAACTTCCATGCTTTACAACTATGATGGTAGTGTGGGCGCGTATGCCGGTGCTATCGCAAATGACTAGCACATAGAAGTCGTCATATGGCGAACTGACGCTGACATAGGCGCCGTAGGCGTGGATGTCTTTGTTGCGTTTTACTTCTCCAAGAGCTGCCATGGTCAATGGCGTCACTGTTTGTGCCAAAGGTGTTCTGTCGTCGATGCCGTCGGCAAAATTTCGTGTCACATTCACGGTCAATTTTCTCATTAGCGCAGGGTCTTCGCTGGTGCATCCTTTTCTCCTAAAAAGCACAACTAGTAGTTTACAAGCTCCTTTATTTTTGGCGATAACATCCGCCCCTTCAGGAACATCCTCATCTACGAGAATATTTTCCTCTCCAGAGATATGCGCGATTGCTTCGTGGTCCGATAGATCTGCACATTGAGGAAATTCACGAACTTTCGCGCTGATATGACTAATCTCTGGCGTTGCCATAAATTCCGCCAAATCTGCAGCATCACTTGGAATGCTAACAATTGGGCGTTCTACGCAAAATGGATCAGACAGATGCCATGGCCCTATGTGTTTCGACTTCATAAGTACGCGCAAGTAAAATGTCCTTTCTGTTCTTTCACCATCCCATTCGCCAGCGCATGTGAAACTCCATCCCTGCCAAAAGTCTTCTCCGATATCGCGCGGGTAGTCGTACGCGTCGTAGCGTGCCCACCCACCTATTTCATAGGCGTCATTTCCTACTATGCCATCGAGCTCAGCAGTACCTTCGAGTTCGGAGTCGGTTTGTGTAGATGCCATTAGTACTTCATCGGTGCCACTTGTGAAAGTAGCCGTGGAGCATATGTTGTTGCCGACGCTGCTGTATGCTTCGAGTTTAGTTAGTCTAAAGTTCTCCATGAAATCTTCCGCATAGGGTAGGGGTGGAGCAATTGCAAATAATGGCTCATTGGAATTACCTTCTGCGCCAATATAAAACTGGACTTCGTCTGCGGATTGCACTTCCGTTGCTCCACTCCGCTTAAATGATTCAATTGCTTCGTCCAGGACGTGTTTACTGCGCCAATTGCCACATAAGGTGATTTCAGGCTGCACTTTATCTGGCAGATTAATGATTGGGAAAATGAACTCGTGTGGCGGCGGCGGCGGCGGAACCATGCCGATGGCTAGAGCGCTTTGGTTTATTTCGATTTTTTCGAGCATCTTACACTTGGATAAATCGAGTCTTCTAATTGAACTCCATTGACAAAATATCGTAACCGCTCTCACATTTGGAAATTGAGCGAGGTTAACTTCTACGCAAAATCGTTCTTCAAAAGAAAAATTCAGTTCAACATTTCCAACGGCAACACATTCAGCGCGCTGGCTGAATTTTCCGTCGGAATCAGATGTGATATCACCAGCTCGCATGTCTCCGGCATAGAACTTCATCCTGAGACATCCAGGACCATTTGCGCCAGTAAATTGATCGCCGCCATCTACCACAACGAAGGTAACTTGCTCGAGATTTGCCGGAATGCCGGTGCTGACGACGCAGGCATTATGGTCGAAAACGCATGCGTTTAATCCTTCGCCGACAAGCAATTGTGCACGGGCGCCGTTGAGTTTATCACAGTCCGACCATAGGCCGCCTATTTCGACGGCTATCTGCTCGTCGGTTCCTGGACAAAGACTTAGCTTTGGAAGTGAATCGATGTAGTCCGGCGGAGTAATGCGTATGCGTTTAAGCTCTTTACATTCGGCGAAGCATAGTTCTTCACAATTGAATGTGCACCTATCAAAACGCACGTCGGTAGTCACGCTATGAAACGCCATGGCGGTGCCTCCGCTGAATGTGCATTTGGAGAACGTGACGATCCCATCAAACGCGAATTCGTCTAATTTCGCCATTTCTGAAAAAGTGATGGCAGTAAATGTTACTTCATTTTGTGTGATGCAATAGTAAACATAGTCCAGCACATCCCAACTGTGCATGGCTATCACGTGTTGGCATATTTGTTTGCCATCTAACCCGTAGCACGTAAACTTGTACCTGCCGAAAGTTTCCGCTTCAACTCGTGTTAGGCGAATGCCGTCTGCGAACTCAACATTACTTTCGATTGTTTTCCTGCCAGCCGCTGCTATTACTATCGGATGATAGTTGCGATCAATTGGCGTTTCATCAGACACAGGCACCGCAATTATAAGTTTTCTTTGTTCGCTCTTGTCGTCATTTTTTTCAAGCAGAACCGCCAGCAGATGCACCTTACGCCCGTTGTCGGCGGTTACAACTTTGCCACTCACGGCACTGATTAGTGTGAAGTCTGACATGTTCTCGCTAGCGCCAAGATCTTCGACTGTTCTGCTGATGCTGCTACATTGATAGACACTAAGGCATTTGTCAGCAAACGCTTCATCTTCAATTGCACTAATTCCCTGCGGATTCCATAGGTGCTGCGGTAGTATTTCCGGCCTTTCGTCTGGCCATGTGAATATGTATATGAGCATCGCACTTTCAGTTTGCAGCGCAATGTTGGCATAGTTCATTAGATAGCATTCCCAGATGCCTCCGTTCCCGTAAAGCGTATGTCCAGCGGCCGCCATGTCTCGATCCTCATTGCGAACATAGCCGCCCACAACATAGCTGTCTGTGTTAGATATGATATGCGCCAATGTTGGATTTTGATTTGCTTCGCATGCGATCAATTTGCGTGTGATTTGTTCGCCTTCCGCCCCATCTGTATCTACATCGGAAAATTGTACGTTGAAAAAGTCGTAGCTGCCGTCACTGCCAACATTGACGCAACTGCATGGCCGTGAATCTAAAATTCTACTCGGCGCATTTCTTTCGCCGTCAATCGTGAATCCGTTTTTGCTAGGAGCTGCGAGTGACTTATGTGGCTCCGGCTCCGCATTGGCCGGTGGCGCTGCAGGTTGTTCTTCCGGAAGAGCTTCAGGAATTACTTCTGAGCTAGGAGCTTCCGCAGCTTGTTCAGCGTCTGGTTCGTGTTCATCCTCAGGTGTCGGTGCTACAACTGATTCTGCTGAAACGACTTCCGCATCTGGCGCCGGCAAGCGAGTTACAACCGGCTCCTCCGAAAGAATTTCCGCAGCTTGTTCTTCCGGAAGAGGTTCAGGAACTAATGCTGAGTCAGATTTGGGAGATTGAGCTACAGGTGGTTCTCCGGGAGGAAGTTCCGGAACTTGCGCTGGTGTTAGTTCTGGCTCAGGCTCGGTCGACTGGACTGCGATTGGTTCTGTCAGAAGAAGTTCAACGATTGGTTCCGAATCGGATTCTGGAGGTGGCGCTGCAGGTGATTCTTC
>JAITDL010000025.1 GCA_031282565.1 Puniceicoccales bacterium | reverse complement strand
CCTGCCGCGCGCATGCCACGGCCATAGTCTGGCCAAATAGATTTGCAAGCTCCGCCCATGGAACATTTTCACCGCTAGCGTCAGCATTCGCCATGCAGCGGGAACTTGTTTCGGCCAGCCGCAACACCATTGGTGCGACACCACCGTCAAACATGACTTTGAGTTCCAAAGCTCGTGCGAGGCTATCAACTCGATCCATGTTCGATATAAGCGAAAAAAGCCGATCTATTTCTCCCTCGTCTTCGCATTCGCATAGGCGATCGCATAATGTATTCTGATATCCGTCAATTTGACCGTAAAACTGGTTGACGGCAACGTCTATCGCCTCAAATTCTGCACTATCCATAGCATTTCCCTCCAGATCCTAGGCCACGCTACAAAACACTAGCGTCGTCCTCTCGCTTCTCTCTGTTCTCGCATTCTCCTCGGCAATCCTGCGGTCTGAGGCAGCTCTCTCCTCGGCAATCTTGCGGTCTGAGGCAGCTTTCGCAGCCGCTGCTCTCGCAGTCTCCTCGGCAATCCTGCGGTCTAAGGCAGCTTTCTCAACCACAGCTTTCGCAGCCTCTACTTCTGATTTAGCTTTTTCAATAGCTGCGTCAGTCTCAGCTGATCGGCGTCGCTCGGCATCATCAGCCGCCTTCTTTGTTTCATTTTTAACGTCTTCGAGCGCACCGAGAACTCCACTCCACATTGCTGCACGCTGATCAGCAGTTTCGGACGCCGCCCATATACATATAGCGGATGCAAGGCCTGCCGCCGATTGTAATTCGGTGCCAGGAATCTGTGTCGCTGCAACGCCGGCCACAACGCCGATCGCACCGGCAAAGGCGTCCGCCTTCGATGACACAGCTTCATATCTTGCCATAAGCATATCAATCACCTTTGGGTGTTTAGCTTTGTCCATACGATCAAACGCCTCACCAGCCTTTGCGTTGAAGTCGTCTCGCTGCTTTCCGAGCCATTGAATAAGAAACGAAATATCCACCTTAGTAGCCCTCCAAACACGAGCTCGCCGAGAACGTTACTCAATGCATAGCAACTCGCGCTTTTTACGGCTAATTGGAGCAGGCGCCGAAGGCGCCACAATAAAAATTTACAGCGTAGCAATTTATTTACGTGCAGGCACGTCGAAACGCTATTTTTCTGTAAAAATCAGCAAAACAATGGGGCTAGCATCGGATAGTCACCTATTTTTAAGGAGCAGAATAACTACGCGCAGAATTCCGCCAGTTGCAATGCAGAGCAGAAAGCGCAGGAACCGCGCTAAGACATAATTCGCGTCGAGAAAATTCACCGCGGCAGGCGGAAATTAAGGAAAGGAAATAGCGCCGGGAGAATTTTTACGCCTACGGTAAGAGCGGCGCGCCACCGGCGCATGCATTTTGGAATCTGGATGCTCCAATCAAGAAAAATAGCGAGCGCATTCCTAATGCTCCAATCCGCGGGACGTGTCCGTTTTCTCTACCTGCTCCCATAGTAGGCCGAATCCATTAAATGCTTTTTTAGCTTGATCAAGTGCGGCACTCCAACATGTGTTGTCGCGAAATACACGTACCCATCGATGATTGTCGTAGTCATAGTACTGATCATAATCTTGCATTCTAACCTCCGCAACTCCAGTGAACATCGCGAGCGGCAGAGCAGCGGAGCGCGCATTGGTACTTTTATCAAATACTACTTTTTCCAGCAGAAAAATCGTTTTAAAAGCCTGCGCATGCAATGGCCACTTTCCCTCAAACATGTCTATTTCGTTCTCTGCGGATTCAAGTCTAGCGTACAGCTTCGAGTCTCCTACGCCGCGATTCTCATCGACCTGCCTCTCAAGGTCGACTTTGAGTCTATATAATTCAGCTAGATTTTTCAGTGTGGGATCCCCCTCGAGGAGCTTATTAAGGGCTTCAATCATCTCAGTCCATGACTGGTTAGCCTTTTCAAATCCTTCATCGCCTCCACATAGGCCGCAAAGAGTTTCATATTTGCCGACATGCGCATTGGTAAATAAGGCGGCTTTTTGATTGTTTTCCAGCATGCTGATGACGCTGTATCTCTCCATCGAGAGGCGAATCATCCATGCGGTGGATGCGCCAGCAGCTCCAATGAAGAAAAGAATCAAGAATGCAGCAATTGAAACCTCAACTAGTGCGAACGATGCTAAAAACATCACGCAAAAGGCTATTGGCACGGCGATGCTAGCAACGAGTTTTAACGTATTCAAACGCGTAGCGGCAGACCCATCGCGCACGGCTTTATTTGCCATGGCATCGAGTTGATTATTTTCTGGGCGTCCACCGTAGCAGTCTGGAAGTAATTCTGCCATGGGATCATTTTAGCATCTGGGAATTTTTTTGCAAGTCCATAACGGCATCGCACAATTGCAATGGCCTAAATAGCTTGGCGCGAGTTCGTTGCCGGCAAAATTTTTTTTTACAACAACGCTAGCCCTGATTTCTGAATAGCGTCTGCGTGCCCTGGGAGACTTTGTCGGCGGTTTTTGCCGTAACGTCGTTCATGTAGGACAGTTGCGTCAACTGGAATTGGATTTGAATCAATTCCTTCATGCCAATGTTGCCAGTTGATACTATGTTTGATATGGCACCTATTATTGAGTCGAAGTTACTCCTGAATTCTCCGAGCGGCCGCAAGATTTTTTGAAATACGGATTCCTTGATTTCTTCAGTGCTGCCGGAGGTGCCGACGGCTGACGTTCCGACCCGTGCGCCATTCAATGCTTCGACGAATTTGTCAACCCCCCCCCAGAGGACCGATCCAAATGGCTGCTCGCCACCTCCGGCTGGGGAGACGCCACCAATTGCTGGAACTTGAACTGCTGCGTTTGCCATGGCAATGTACTCCTAGCGCGATTTTTTGCGCAAATATTTGAAATCTTCGTTTTTTAAATTGCGCGCAAGCTCGGTGGCGCAGTGGTCAGTGCCATCCGCAATGACGGCGTCGATGAGTCGATCGCTTTCCTCGACAATCCCGGCCATGCGAAGTGCCATGGCGGCAAAGGCCCTAACAAGTTGACTCCCAGGATTTAATTTCGCCGCTCTTTTGAGCAATGTATCGCCGGCGAGTGCTATTTTACCTAAATTTATTTGGGCCATGGCGAGTCCGATCAGCGGCAATTCCGAGTCTGGCCGCACCGCCGCAATTCCATCAAAAATAATCGCCGACTGGGACGGCCTTCCCTGGCCGCAGGCCACGTAGCCAACGGACATAAGCAGCTGTAGCCACTCTGAGCGGACCTCGACAAAATCTTCGGGGATTTCGCAGGCGTAGGTGCTGGTTTGGCCGCTGTCCATGGTGTGGAATCCTAGCGGATGCTCTGCGTAGTTCTGGACAGCGCATCACCGGCGGCGCGGAGTGTACCGGTCGCCAAGCCCGAGGTCACCGCCCAGCTCTGCACCATGCCCTGCACTCTTAGCAGCGCGCCCTGGTCGATGTTGCTTCCACTGTCGGCCAATTTCCCGATGGCGTTGTTCAGGTCTGTTTCCTGGCTATGAACAACATTGCCAAGCAGATTGTACAAATTTTCAAAGGTGTGGACGGAACCCTTGTCTTTTGCCGTTTCAAATAGTGACGGTGAAAAATCAGTTTCTTTAAGATCTGGCATCTACTACCCCCAATGCACGACTAGCTTGCCAAAGCAAACTCTCCCTGTCAACTGCGAAAATTTTTTATCACGAAAATTGCCGCAAGAAATGATTTTTTTAGCGATTCATAGGCGGCGAAGCGCTTTCTATCGAGGCCGCCTAGCAAAATTTGATTAACGCGGCCCAGTCCCTCCATGAGCTGATTCAAAACCTCACGGCGCCGCAGTGGATCGCGCAACTCATTCTCAAGTGGCACCATGACCACCTGTTTTCCGCGCATGCATTCGGCCAATTTACCGCAGCGCCTCCAATCGCATGTTGATTCGTTTTCCTTCGCGGCTCAGTGACAGCCCATCGGATTCTATGGCGTCGACGCGCCATCCGCTCGGTAAAAACGACCCTATGAAATATTTGTGGCCATCTCCCGTTGCCACCCAGCTGAGTCCGGAGGATCCGATGGTTATGGATTGTATTGGCTGTGGGAAGAATGCGTTAACAGATGTTTCAGTCTGAGCAGAAAGTGTTTGCACGTCAAAATCCAGCGGGACGGTGTCGGCAAATGTCTGGATAAAATCTTCCGCAGCAGACTTCCATTGTTCCATTTGCAGTGAGCTGATTTTTCCGTGAAAAAGAATGCGATTTGCTTCTGGCACAACGCCTATGTACCGAGATAGGCCGTTTCTGGATAGCACTTCCTGGGCCATGGCGAGGATCTGGTCAGGCGTAAGCACATCATTTTGTATTTTTTTAACGCCGGCGACATCTGAGGTTAGCCGTGAGCGAGTTTTTTGCCAGGTGTCGGCGTCGTAGACGTAGCCTCCTATGGCATAGGCTCCGGGTTGTAGCTGTGTTACGCGAAATCGTCCATCGAGACTTCGCAGCTGTTCGTCTATGGCGGATATGATTCTCTCCTGGCTGCGGACTGCGTAGTGCACTCCAGGATAGGCCGTGCCGATGATTGTCCGAAGATCCTGGAGATCGGCATTGGTTTGCACGTAGCCGTCGACTATTATCTGACCCCTGTCGGCGCGCACAGATACCGCCGGGTACTGGCCCATGGCTGCCAACTGCGACCGTATTATTTTTTCCGTGTCGGCGGCATTTGGACTTTTTTTCTTGGGAATGAGGCACGTTGCCACGAATAGGATGACGATAGTCCCGACGACGTACGCGAATATCTTCAGCCGTTTTTTCCTGCGTGCGGCACGTTCGACGCGATCCCTTGCGGCTCGGAGAACGGCCTGGTCCGCAACCATGTTCACCTTCGATGAAATTTCTCTCGGAACTTCATCGTCGTCAAGTTCTAGGATCGGTACTTCATCGCCGTCGTGGAGAGACCAGTCCCCGTCGATGGGGCCTATGAGCATGTGCGTTGTCCCGACGGTTACAAATTGGAAATCACCTATCGCCGTCGGCCCTTCACCGGTTAGCGGTTTTCCATTGAGGAATGTTTTCCCGCCCAATTGCTTCACAAAAATCTGGCCGCCGTCGCAGCTGAGTTCCGCGTGGAGCGGTCTCACGAGTGCGTCGGCGAGCAGGAGTTCAGCGCCGTCACCGCTGCCAATTGTCAAGATGGAGTCATTGGTGTCCATTTCAACCTCGGCGCCCGTATGTGGCCCAGTTAATAGTTTTATGCGATAGCCTGCCACCTCATCCTCCTCGACGACACAATCATCCCCGCCAGTCTGGCCCGCTCCATTGCAGCTGTCAAACTGAAACGGAATAACTTTTCGCCGACTAATAATTTTTTTTAAAAACTTTAGCCATTGACTTTGCCGGGAGTCCAATTCGTGATCTTCCGGCACGCTGGGGGGTTAGCTCAGTTGGTTAGAGCGCCAGTATCACACACTGGAGGCCGACGGTTCGAGCCCGTCACTTCCCACCATTGAGAAAACACTTTACTTTTGCAGCGATGTGCCTACTGGTTATACCATGATTGGCGATTCCCACCTTTCATTTATGTACTATGCGCTGATCGGCAGCGCCGTAAGAAATGCCGTAGTATCAGTTGTTACGAATGAATTGCCGATGCTGAAGTACGCCGGCAAACAGGTTGCGACGGCCATAATCGCGCAAGGACTGGCGGGGCAACTTGCAAAAGATCTTATAAGCGTCCGCGTCTTGAATTACCATCGATTTTTCGCAATATTCCTCGCCGTTGTAACTGTAGGCTTTGCCGTACTTTTAACCTGTATTGCACTTGCGATTAGGTTGCGTACCAGTTCATCAAGGCTGCACGAAAAAG
>JAITDL010000056.1 GCA_031282565.1 Puniceicoccales bacterium | reverse complement strand
GCACAAAATTGCAGCTTGAAAGGCAAATTCAACTTCTACTTGGAAAATTAATCGTCAAGTAGCAGCTCCGGACGGAACTATGCACCGGCAATTTCCGCAGCTTTCGCAGCCGCCGCTTCTTCTGTCAGTCGATCGATCGTCCGCTCATATGCTTCTTCATAAACCTCTGATACAGATCTACCACCATCTATTCTATGCTGGCAAATCGCATCCCTGATTCCATTAAGCATATCCCTAAGTTTGCCCACTGCTGAGCTATAATTATAGAACATACCTCTTTCACGACCTGCCTTCACCTCACCGGCATATCTACTCCACCGATCGCCATGGCCCAACTCATGGAAAACCGCTTCTAAGGTTTTTTCGTAATAGATTTGCCAACCAGCAATATGCCGAACAACGTCACCTCCGGAGACAAATCCATGTTTGGCAAGTACACCAATCGCCAATCCGTAGAGCTGAGCGGCTGTGATTTTAGGCGCACCTCGTAAGGAAAACATAAAAAGGTCCATGTGCCAGTTGACAACTGCCCATACCTTACTCTGAAGCTCTTGCGGAATACTTTCCCAGCTCGACAGCTCCGGGAAGGCCTCCCTAACTGCATCAATTCCAGCCTTCTGCGCCGCTGTTTCGCGCCGATCCACTATCTCATAAACTGACTCATGGGCACGGGCCAGGTCACATAAAACCGCGTGGAAATTGCTGAAGTCATTGCAATCAAAAGGTCCTTGCACATGTACAAATTGTATACACACACATCCAAACGAAGAGCGCGATTTAGTTCATTAATGTATTCGTCCACTTCTCGGAACCAATTCTCGTCACTTTGAGATTCACACCTGATCGGCGCCCTAATTGCCATAATTGCTTTAGGATTAACTCGGCCGCAGGTAAATTGCGCTGCAATGATTTTCGGAATTGTATTACACCCAACTGGCCATCCTGCTGCGGTGGTGTCATGGTTAGAATTTTCGACAAAGATGTTGTGCTCATACATTACCCGTGCAATAATTCTTTCAATGGAAACTGTGACACCACCATCGACATTTTGCAGGAACCCGGCGAGATGGCGTGCGAATATTTCAGTGTCGTCTGTTGCTGCTGTTTGAATTGCGCCTGGAGCAGAAAGAATAGCACGTAAACTGGCAGCCACTCTAGTTGCCTCGCCTTCTCGCTGGACGAAGCGCACAAATTTTACGACCAAATACACCGGAAAGAATATCACACATATGACCTTGTCGCTCGTTGTTGGCCCGCTACCTGCTAACGCAGCAACAACAGATTCGTCAATCAAAACAATAGCAATAGTTCGCACGCGTAAGTTCCATTCCGTTGGGAGAACTTTCTCGGCAGTTGCAATAGCAATAGCATTGCTTAGTTCCGTTTACGCTATCGAAACACGAATAATTTCTCCTCGGCGGCGCCGAACAAACAGCCATAGCTACACCATTGTAGCCGCTCAAAAAGAAAATGTAAAACTAGAAGCATCGTACCGCGCGCAAGCACATGGCACTCAGGATGTTTTTCCGTGGAAAAAATTCGCAAATACGGCAGCAGCAGAGTTTATTCCTTGGCGCCGTCTCCGGCATTTGTGAGGAGCCCTATGTAAACCGCCGTAAGCAACGTAAACACAAATGCTTGGATGACACCGATTAAAAATTCCAACAGATAAAATGGCACCGGTAAAATGCAGCCGCAGAGGCCAGTCATCCGCGCTATCAAATTTTCTCCACCGAAAACGTTGCCGTAGAGCCGGAAAGACAGTGATACTATGCGAAAAAGAATCGATATGAGATCGACAAATCCAACTGCCAAAAATATCGCACCGAGAAAGGCATAGATCAGAAACGGAACCTCGCTGCGATCAGTCTTGTTGCCGAAAGTATCGTGGAGAAATGCCCTTGGCCCGGCGTGACGCAGTACGAAAAATATCCAAACCGCGAAGGAAATGAGCGCAAGAGCCAATGTGCCATTGAGATCGCCATTTGGCGGACGCAGCAGCGCGGTAAAGTGACCGGAGCTTGAAAGCATTCCAAATGAGCCAACTCCAGGGATGAGCCCACAGAGATTTTCCATGAGCAAATAGACAAACAAGATTAGCAAAAATGGAAATGCCTGACCAATGGCGCGGCATCCGACGATCGGCTCGAAAAGCCCACGAAGTCCTTCCATTACCATTTCAATGGCCGCTTGCCCGCGCGACGGCACCATGGACGGCTTCCCACCGATGGCAAATCTAACGGCAAAAATCAGCGCCAGAGCCACTGCCCAGCAGGTAATGATCGAATTCGTTAGGGCAATGGGACCAACGGTGAAAAGACTCTCGGCGTAGCGGGTGACATTTTCACTGCGCGCCGGAACAAAAATCTGCAGCACAACAGCCGCAGAGAGAATTACGGCAAATGCCAAACGCCAGCTAAGGCACTTCCAAATGATACGCATTAGTTCGATTCTACGACACATTGGCAAATGGCAACCGTAAAAGATGCATCGCTGCACCTTGGAGCCTGGACATCACTGCAGCAACCTGAAAACCGACTAGCTGCCATGTTCGTTAAAAAAATCCTGGAGAATGAGCGCCGCCGTGCGGGAATCATCTTTCCCGCTGCGGCGGCGCATGATGGCCGCCCGCCGGCCGGAACGGCCGGCGGGCAAGTCATCGGCCACCTGTTTCGACGTGCAATATTCGTCGGAAAGGTAAATTGGCAGATGAAATCTTTCTCCAAGAGCGGCTGCAAATTTGCGCACTTCACCGGTCCACTTGCTGTCACTCCCATCGGCGCACAGTGGAAGTCCGACCACGATAGCTCCGGCTGAAAGCTCTCCAATCTTCGATTCAAGTACTGCCCAGAGATCCATCGAAGGCCGGCGAATGATCGGCTCCTGGGGCATGGCGACGCCCAACTCCAAATCACCGCACGCCAACCCGATGCGTTTCAATCCATAGTCGATGGCGAGATAGCTAACCACGGCACCTACTACTATTCCGGCAAGCGGCAGACAACTCCAGAATAAATCAGGAAACTACAGCCAAATCGAAAACTAAAGATGCTCAATCTCTTCTCCGCTTTCGCTTCCGTTGCCAACCTCGCTATCGTCTTCGACGCTCGACGAATAGCTACTGTCGTTTGGCGGTGTTACGCCCTCTCTTTTAAACACTTTAAAATCTAAATCTTCACTGGACTGCTCCTCTTCCGGGGCCTGCTCCACTATGCCTCTGTTAGGAGGTGTGGGGCCGAGATCGTTGAGCGTAAATAGAGGAGGAACTTTTCCATTATCACATGGGACATGCTCAACCTCAACCTCATCCTCCTCCGCGTCAACGCTTTCCGAATCGACTTCACCGCCATCTGAATGGAGACCAGAATCGGAATTCGACCCTATCTTGCCATCTGCGCAACCTCCTTCCGGCTTTGCTGCGCCTACTTGCAGTTGTCTGACTAAGCTGCAGGCGCACCGACGGCGAGATCTGATGCGACCAGCTCAACCACGACATCGTCCATATACTTTCTAGCACCTAATTTGTCAACGAAAATGGAGGCGGCAATTGATCGAAAAAATGATCAGCTTTTACATTATTTTAGCAGGCGGGCAAATTCTGCCATCAGCGCAAATTCTGTCTTCTGTTGTATATGCTCTGCACAATTCCCTCCATGATGCAGCAAACTATTAGAAACGATCCACCGTAGCTGAGAAATGGCAGCGGGACGCCGGTAATTGGCATCAAACCTATGACCATGCCGACGTTAATGAGCGTGTGCATGGCAAGGAGCGCAGCAATGGAAACTGCCATGTATTTGCCAAAGCGATCTCTGGCCAGGCTTGCGATGCGCAAATTATTCATGGATAGCGTAATAAGTAAAATCAGCGCGCAAATTGATCCGGCGAATCCCTTCTCCTCGGCCAGCGCCGAAAAAAGAAAATCATTTGTCGCAACGGATCGCGGTATGTAGCCAAGTTGAGTCTGCTCACCTCCGCCTGCACCTCGGCCAAAAATCCCACCCGAACCGACGGCTATGAGTGACTGTCTCAGGTTCCAGCTGATTCCGGTCCCATTTGGATCGACGGCAGTTGGCGCTATGAAGCCGAGTATGCGATTCCTCTGGTAATCCTTCAGCGGCAACGGCGAGCGAACTTGATAGAGCCCGGCGTGGCAGTCGGGCCGCAGGCCGTTTTCGTCGAGGAAATTTCTATAGCGAAAGACATCCCACGCCACGAGCGACAGCACGAGGAATATGAACCCAGCCAGCATGAGGAAAAATTTCCCGGAAAGTTCCGATATGTACAGCAGCGCCAAAAGGATTGGCGGCAAAATAAGCGCCGAACCCAAATCAGGCTGTAGGAAAATTAACACCCACGGAACAAAGAAAATGGCGAATAGGCGTAGGAGTATGTACTTTGACTCCGCAACGTTGCCTATTTTTTCCCTGGATAGGGCAGCCGCTAGAGTAATTATTGTGGTCAATTTCGCCACTTCCGCCGGCTGCAGCTGTATGCGGCACAGACGAATCCAGCGCAGAGCTCCGTAGCGCGACATGCCGAGTGGCGTCCACAGGGACAGCAGCAGAACTAGTCCGCCGCCGTAGAGCAAGTGGGCGTTACGCTGGAAAAATCGATAGTCGATGCGGGCGCAAAAAACATAGAGAATCGATCCGCCAAGGACCCACGTGCTCTGGCCCCTCCACTGCATGCCGTGGAATGCGCTCTGTGCGGAATGGATGGCCGATATGCCAAGAATTAGCAGTGAAATCATGCAAATCGGAGCTATGAAATCCCAGCGACCCTGGCGGCCAATGGATTCGTTGTATTTTGCTGCCCCTGGAAACCTCATGGCCACCGTGGACCACAATGGCCATGATGTTTCCGCAGAAAAGTAAAAATCAGTTGCAGCTGAGTTTCGCCAACTTGGACAGCTGAAACAAAAAACAAGTTGCTATTTTTTCACGAAAAACACACACTGGAGCGTGGGGTTGGATGGTGAGAATTTGATCGCTGAGGCTGGCGAGTTGATGGGCCTTGCATTCAATTTTGACGAAAAAACGCGGCGCGCCATCGTCATCGACAAATCGACCAACATGGAATACCTCATCGAATTGCCTGGAAATGGCTCGATGTTATATGTTTACACAGTGCTTTTTAAGCTCGCAACCGAGAAAGACAACGGACCCTTCCTGTACTCTCTTCTCGAGCTGAATCTCTTCGGTCTCCAAACAAACGCCGCCACCATAGGCGTCGACGGCAAGGCATCAACTGTGGTCATGCACATTTCCTTTCCAGTGGAATTCCTCACGCCGCAGCTGCTTGTGAATCTGTTGAGCAATTTCATCGTCTCCTCGAAGAAGATGCGCGAAAAAATTGAAAACCTGCTGATCACCACCAACAGGGAACTTCGCCATCGGCACGTGCACTTCTCCGCAGCGGACTCCATGGGCAAAGAACGGCCAAAGGACCGCATGCGCATCATCCGCATCTAACGTAGCGTTGTGTTGAATGTAAACTTATCGCAAATTTTCAAGGGCAAAAAATTTTTTTCTTCCTTTTGCTTATTTTGCACCATAGCACAGCTCTGCCGTGGTTGTTACTTCACAAAGACCGAGAAATAGAAATGGCTCCGGTGCCGATGCACTAATTTCGAAAAGTATTTACTATTCCCTCATGGACGAGTCCGAACGGACCCACGCCGAGGACTATTTGGAAATGATCATCGACGGCGAAGATGAATCCGGCGAAAATAGCAATATAACTTTAAATGAAAACGGCGAAATAGAGTATTTCAATTACCACATAGACCCTGCTGTGGGCTACTATTCCGAATCGAATAGCGGAGGATGCAAACATGCCCACAGGGGCGAATTCATGGAGCTTAGATTGAGAAATGGAAAGACCGCCTACGTCCACTATTCATGCCTCTATGCGCCGAAGGCGGCGATGTGCAGGAAATTCGGATTTCTAAATATCATCCACGGGATCGTGCTGCAGAGCTTACGCGTCCAAATGTCTCAGCTGCAAGATATTCTCGCCGAAGCAGCGGCCCTAAATAAGAAGATGGCAAGGCTTGCCGCACTCTACCAGATGTTCACTGTTCTCCAGGGCATAGGATTCTCAAGGGAGAATGACGACAGTGGAAGCATGATGGAAGTTGGATTGGACGTGCTCGACGAATTCACAAAGGCTGGGCTGCCCTATCCATTTTCCCACGCGAAGAGGGGAATAATACCTAACATATACCGCGTCAACGGAATCGAGGAATCATACCGATTCATCCCCGGCAACATAGCGGAAGATACGGCCTCCTACTACTACGAACATGTGTACATGGTGCACATTGATGGAGACAAATTTGCGACGAAATTTCTGTTTGGAGTGTCTCGGGATGCTGGGGAGGGCCTCCCCGATGCACCGGACATCAAATTCGACGAAATCATTGCAATGATAGTCGGCGACGCCGAACTAAAACATCAATTCATGACAGCTGAGGGAATTGCGAAATACAATACCGCATCCAAAGACTACGACGAAATTCCAAACAGCAACAAATCACATCTCGCCATCGATGCGGTCGGCGACCACCCGCCAAGCGCCTCATTTCCAAGATCGTGCGTACTTTGGGTGCCAAAATACGACCGCGCAGCCGGCAAATGGGAGTTTGCAAAAAGTGACGCAACCGACGACGGCAAACCGAAGCAATGGAACGCCAAGGCATTGGAAATTTCTCACACGCCGTTCTCCGAACCTGCCGACAAACTCACAACGATCTA
>JAITDL010000046.1 GCA_031282565.1 Puniceicoccales bacterium | reverse complement strand
ATATGGTTCGTCTGTGCCGCGGGTTACGAGGTCATCAAGGAGAACGCCAATGTAGGCTTCATGGCGACCAAGAACCAGCGGCTCCATGGATTTAATTTTTGCTGCGGCATTGATTCCAGCAATAAGTCCCTGGGCAGCGGCTTCTTCGTATCCAGATGTGCCATTAATTTGTCCTCCGCAAAAAAGACCTTCTACGGCTTTTGTTTCCAAAGTTGGCTTCAGCTGCGTCGGCGGAATGTAATCATATTCAACTGCATAGGCAGGCTTCACAATTTGCGCATGTTCTAATCCTTTAATGCTGTGAATCATGTGCTCTTGCACATCGAATGGAAGGCTCGTTGATAGGCCATTTACGTAGAACTCGTCTGTTCCAATACCCTCAGGCTCAAGAAATAAGCGATGAGTAGGATGGTCTGGAAATTTGGAGAATTTATCCTCGATGCTCGGGCAATAGCGCGGGCCTCGACCTCCGATGGCGCCGGAGTAGGTGGCGGAGAGGTTGATGTTCCCCTCGACGATGGCGCGTGTCTCTGGGCCAGTGCTACATATGAAACATGGCAACTGCTGCGACGGATCGCAAACAAGCGGTTCTGCAAAAATTTTCGGCCAAGCGCTGCGATCTTCTTCGCTGCGCGTATCATAGAAAGCAAATTTTACCGGATTTTCATCGCCATCCTGCCGCTCCATTTTTGAGAAATCCACGCTTTTGCCTCGCAGGCGGGAAGATGTGCCGGTCTTCATGCGGCCGGTTTTGATGGATAGGTTGCCCAGGGATTCGGCGAGACCGGCGGACGCGAAATCTCCAAGTCTGCCTCCACCAAATTGATAGCCGCCAATGTGCATGCGGCCGCGGAGAAAAGTTCCCGTGGTCAAGACGACCGTCCGCCCACGCAGCTTTAGCCCGAAGTTTGTTCCCAGAACAAATGTTCCATCTTCTTCTACGGAAAGGCTTTCAACAATTGCCTGGAAAATACTCAGCCGATCAATTCGCTCCAATAGAAAGCGCATCCTTGCGGCATAGAGCCGCATATCGCACTGGGCCCGTGGGCCTTGCACCGCTTGCCCCCGGGAACGGTTCAGGAGACGAAATTGCAGAGCCGTGCCGTCGGCATTTTCCCCCATGAGCCCTCCGAGGGCATCGATCTCCCTCACCAGGTGGCCCTTGGCAAGCCCACCGACCGCCGGATTGCAGCTCATTTGTCCGATGGTTTCCACATTCCGGGTGAGAATATGTGTCTCGCAGCCAATGGGGGGGGCCACGGCGGCTGCTTCGCAGCCGCCGTGGCCGCCGCCTACTACCACAACGTCCCACATTTTTTCTACAAGAAGCGGCGCCGTTGTCATTTTCATTTGCCAACGCAGAACGTGGAGAAGATTCTGTCAAGCACAGCTCGGGAGACATCCTCGCCAACGACTTCCGCCAGAGCGCGATTTGCGGCGTGCAATTCCTCTGCGACGCACTCCACAGCAGGCCATGGGCCAAATTTCACGATTAAATCTTCGGCGGCAGATAGATGTGCAGCCGACGCCCGCAGCAGCTCCATTTGGCGAAAATTAACCGACACATCTTCGCAGTCTGGCAGTAAATTGTTTGCCTTCAAGGTATCGCCAATGAAATTGCGCAATTTGACGCAGTCATCGGGAATTTTCGTTGAAATTGAAATCGCCGGCCAAGCAAGTCCATCGAGCGCCCCATGCTGCCGGGGCATGAACTCCGGCAAATCCCTCTTGTTGAAAACGATCGCACCACGTTTTCCGTGCAAACGCTCCGCCATCGCCGCGGCCCCATCAACTTCGCCAGCCCCATCGACAACCAGCAGCACAAAATCTTCTTCGGCAATCTTTTCTTCGCTGCGCTCCATGGAAAGCAGATCCAACTCAGATGGTTGTTCGCAAATTCCGGCCGTGTCTACGAGTCGCAAGAGCCAGGGGCCGAGCTGCATGGATTCCTCTATGAAATCACGCGTCGTACCGGCAACTGGGCTCACGATGGCGCGGTCTCTGGCGAGCAAGAAGTTCAAAATGCTGCTCTTGCCGGCATTCGCTGCACCGGCGATGACTATGCCTATGCCGTTGTCAATGTGCCTTTTGTGGCGGTACGTCTCCGCCAGCGACTCCACTCTACGTCGCAAATTTGCCAACTTTTCACAAATCTGCGGCCAGTCCGGCTCAGGAAGGCCTTCGTCGCTGAAATCGATGGCGGACTCAATGGCCGCGAGCAAATCGAGAAGTGGTTCCCGCACTGCGGCTAAAGTCCTGCCGAGTTCGCCGCAAAGCTGCCGCCCCGCGCGGCTAACCGCCGCCATAGTTTTCCCGTGAATTAATTCGGCAACTGCTTCCGCCTGCGATAGGTCCAATTTACCATTCAGAAAAGCCCTGCGCGTAAATTCCCCGGGTTCCGCCATCCTGCAGCCGCGGATGACCATGTCGCCGATAATTTGTTCAACGATAATTGGATTCCCGTGGCAGGAAATTTCCACCATGTCGTCGCCGGTGAATGAGTTCGGATTCTTGAAAAACGTCGCCACTACACTGTCAAGAACCTCTCCGCTGGATGATTTGTAATTCAAGCAGCTTGCAACGCGGTGTACCGGTTCACGGCAAAAGGCTTCGCGGTAGATTTCTCCGCAGAGCGGACCGCTGGCGCGCACAACCGCCAGAGCTGCACGGCCGACTGCCGTCGACAGCGCAACAAATGTGTCTCTTCGCCAGGCAATTTCCATGCATTGACAGCAGTTGACTAGTTTCGCCGAAGTCAACCACCCATCTCCGCGCAGCGTTTTTTGTGGGCCACCCGATGGAATAATTTGACAGCGCGCCGAATTAATTCAGATCTGCTCCGGGGCGGCTAGCTCAGCTGGTTAGAGCAACCGGTTTACATCCGGTAGGTCGCAGGTTCGAGTCCTGTGCCGCCCACCAGAATTCACCAAGTATTATGAAATTCTGATCCTGCACCAGGAGGCTCTGCGGCTACCGCTGGAGTGTTGGTTTGTATAAAAATATTTTGGCGCCCAGCACAGGCACCACTTCCATAGCCTATTGCCATAGCAATCTGAACTTCACATCCATATTTTTCAGCGGCGGCACGCACCACGGCGAATCCCTTCGGCGATAGCTGCACTCCAATGGAATCAGTTGTTTTTGCCGCTCCCTGTCTTGATATTTCTTTCGCAGCCCCTATGGCGGCAATGATATCCTCACGTTCGCCGAGCTCCAACGCGCCAAATGTTCTCTCGCACTCATCAATTAGCGCACCGGCATCAGCCATATTCCAATTCGCTGCCGCGTCAGCTATTTGCTGCATCGCTGCGTCTATTTCGCGCCCGCGATCAAACGAATCCCAATCAGCGCGAGTTGCCGCCGCTTCTATTTCTCGCGCTTTCTCTCGAAAGCCCGACGTCGCCATTAGCTGCTCGACAACATCTGTAGCTGCATAGCTGAAATCGCCACCATAAACACCAACCATCATCATACGGGTATCATCAGCTCCAAGTTTCCTGCAAAAAGCCATGATGGCATCATTCACGTCTAATAGAGCGGCACACCTAAGTTCGCCAACAGCAAAGTATCTCCTCTCGCGGACGGTATTACATATGCCGTCGATTGTCGATTCAATCACCGTCGCGTAATCAGCATTTATTTTCTCCTGCACGACAGCAATAACATCTTCGGTTGTTTTCCCTAGAAGCACACGAATTGCTTTCAAAAGGCTTCCACCTGGCCCAGACAGGGTTGCGCGAGCCATCTGGAATTTAGTTAAACCTTCAGCGCGTACCGGGGATGTATATCCCCCTCCAAATGCAGGAATCGTCATAGCTACAAATTATAGCACGTCGGCGCGGAATTGCCAAGGAAATTTTTTTGCGATTACCGGCTTCGGACTCCATGGAGTGGCTCCAGTAATTAAATTCCGTTCAGCCAGAGTAAATAAACTGTTTGAAAATAAAAAATCTTTGCAGCCTGTGCCGCGGCGCCGCTAGACCTGCGCCGTAATGAAATTGAGATATTTTTCCACTGCACTCGCAGCACTTTCCTTGACATTCACCTCCGGAGCCCTAGCCACGGAATCACAAATGGACGATGCAAAGCAGCGCACGCTAGTTATTTTGAAACCGGACGCCATGGAGCAGAAACTCGCCGGCGTCATCCTGTCACGGTTTGAGGCGGAAGGGTTTTCCCTCGTCGGAGCAAAGATAACCCTCCTGGATGAACCAATTTTGCGGCAACACTACGCGCATCTTGTTAGTAAACCGTTTTTTGGATCGATCGTGAGCTACATGACCGAGTCACCGGTTTTCGTTGCCGTGCTCGAGGGCGATGGCGCCATAGCCCGCGCGCGTGAAATGATCGGGCCAACTGATCCGGCCATCGCGCCGAAGGGCACAATCCGCGGCGACTTTGGCAAGGACAAGACCCGCAATGTCATCCACGCGTCGGAGGACGATGTGGCTGCGAAAATCGAAATTTCACGCTTTTTCGAAGACGGCGAGTTGACCACTGCCCATGAGTGATTTCCACTCCAATTCGTCGGCGCTTGTCGCGCAATGGCGGCAAAAAGCGTTGACTGGAGTGCCAGTTTCCGACTAGGCGAATCGGAGATGCGTTACATATTCATAAGCGGCGGAGTTGTTTCCTCTCTCGGCAAAGGGCTGACCGCCGCCTGCATCGGCGCACTGCTCGAAGCGAGCGGCCTGCGTGTCTCGTTGAAAAAATTCGACCCATATCTCAACGTTGACCCTGGCACCATGAGTCCATTCCAACATGGGGAGGTCTACGTGCTGGCGGACGGCGCTGAGACTGATTTGGATCTCGGTCACTATGAACGATTTACCAACGCCAAACTGGACGCCAGCTGCAGCCTGTCGTCTGGAAAAATTTACGAGTCAATCATTCGCCGTGAACGGCGCGGGGACTACCTTGGTGAAACGGTGCAAGTAATTCCCCATGTGACAGATGAAATAAAAAAACACATGGAAGTTCCCGACGGCGAAGTCGACGTAACCATAGTTGAAATCGGTGGCACCGTTGGCGATATTGAGGGAATGCCTTACATGGAGGCAATTAGGCAATTTATCCTGGAGCACGGCAAAGGGAACGTCCTCCACGGTCACGTCGCACTGCTGCCGTTTCTACGCGTGGCCGACGAAATTAAGACAAAGCCAGCCCAGCAAAGTGTTGCGCTGCTGCGTGGCATGGGGATTCAGCCGGACATGCTCTTCTGCCGCACAGAGAAACCAATCACCGTAGACCTGCGAAAAAAACTGGGCCTATTTTGCAACGTGGCTGCCGATGGCGTCATAGAAGAATTGGATGTGCAATCAATCTACGAAGTGCCGGCAATGCTGCACCGCGGCGGCGTTGACCGCTTCATACTGAACCACTTTTCCATGGATTCCTCAAGCTGCGACCTGTGGGAGTGGGAGGAAATCGCACGGCGCGCGAGCGCGAGAAGCAGAGACGTGGCCATCGCCTTGGTCGGCAAGTACGTCGACTTAAAAGATGCCTATAAATCTGTCTACGAAGCGCTTGAGCACGGCGCACTAGCAAACGGCTGCCGGTTGCGCATAGTTCGCATCGACCCGGACACATTGCCTGGTAGTGACATGGATGCGATATTTGCCGGCTGCGGAGGGATTTTGATACCGGGCGGATTTGGCAATCGCGGCATTGAAGGAAAACTGGCCGCCATAGCATACGGCCGCCGGACGCGCATTCCTTTTTTCGGAATTTGCCTGGGCATGCAGCTTGCTACCGTTGAGTTTGCAAGAAATGTAGTCGGCCTCGCCGGCGCAAACTCCACGGAATTCGACCCGCAAACTCCATACCCAGTCGTTTCCCTGATGGAAGAGCAGAAGTCCTTCACCGCCAAGGGCGGAACCATGCGCCTCGGCTCCTACGACTGCTCACTTGCCGCTGGAACGAAGTTGCAAAAATCTTACGGCTGCAGCAAAATAAGCGAAAGACACAGGCACCGCTACGAATTTAACGGAGCCTACGGGAAGCAGTTGGAGGAAAATGGCATGGTTTTTTCCGGAATAGGAGTTGGAGGGTTGGTGGAAGCCGTCGAAATCGCCGACCACCCGTGGTTCATTGCGGTCCAATATCATCCAGAATTTCAATCGAAACCGCTGCGGCCCCATCCGCTTTTTAGGGATTTCATCGCGGCAGCGGCAAAAATTTGAGGAACGGCCGTGACACGCCTGCTAATCGTTGATGACGAAAAGAATGCGCGCGATGGCCTGGCGGCGGCACTGAAAGGCAGCTATTCCGTTGTCACGGCGGCAAGTGGCACAGAGGCAATCGCATTGCTGGCCAACGAAAATCCTAAAATTGATCTGGTGCTCACCGATCTGCGCATGGCCGGGAAAACTGGACTGGATGTGGTCGCCTTCTGTCGTGGGCTAATGCCTTCGCCGCCATGCATTTTGATGACAGCCTACGGCGACATAGCGACCGCAGTCCGCGCCATGAAACAGGGCGCCGCCGATTTTCTGCCGAAGCCGCTTGATTTGGATGTCGTAGAGGCATCACTCCGCCGTGCCGCCGATGGGCGCGGAGAAGTTGCTTTGCAAGCAACACACGGAGAAGATTTTGAGCAAATTGTCTGGAAATCGCCTGCCATGGAGAAGCTCATGGCAACGGTGCGGCTGGTGGCGGCGGCGGATTCGACGGTGCTGCTAAGTGGCGAAACTGGCGTTGGAAAGGAGTTGCTTGCGCGGGAAATTCACAGGCTAAGTCCGCGGCGCGGTGGACCGTTCATCGCCGTTAACGGCGCGGCCATCCCGCACGATATGGTTGAGAGCGCGCTATTTGGCCACGAACGAGGTGCGTTTACCGATGCCCACCGCCAGCATCGCGGCTATTTCGAGCGCGCCTGTGGTGGGACGTTGCTGCTGGACGAAGTTAGCGAACTCCCTCTGGATACGCAGGTTAAACTGTTGCGCGTACTTGAAACTCGGACATTCGAACGGCTCGGAGGACAGCAGCCAGTTCGGACGGACCTGCGCCTGGTTGCCGCAGCAAATGTGCCGCTGGAAGAACGTGTTAGGACTGGGCAATTCCGCAGCGATCTCTACTATAGGCTGTGCATCGTGCCGCTGACAGTGCCACCGCTGCGGGAAAGAACGGAAGACATAGTGCCACTGCTGAAGCATTTCCTCAAACGCTGGCAAAATCCACCGACAATTGGCGCCGAAGCCCTCGCAGTTTTAAAAAAATATCAATGGCCAGGCAACGTGCGCGAACTGCGCAATTTTTGCGAATCAATGGCCGTCCTTCGCAGCGGGATGACCATTTCACCAAATGACTTGGACGGAAGATTTTACATCTCAACTAGCCAATCCACGGAACCCATCGCAGTGGCGCCAAACGGCTGCGACATCGGGCAAATACGGCGCGCCATCGAAGAAGCCGGCGGCAATCGCGCCAGAGCTGCAAAAATTTTAGGAATCGGTCGCAGCACCCTCTACCGCAGGATGAAAGACGGCTGCTAACCTAGACCGCCACGGGCGCAGAAATTGATCCGTGGGGATTGTAGCCAATCAGTTCAAAATCTTCGTAGAGAAAATCATCTATAGTTTGATTCCGCTGGGCAATGCGCAGCTGGGGAAGTGGCCGCGGCTGCCGACCTATCTGCTCGCAAACCTGCTCCAAGTGGTTGCTGTAGATATGGTAATCGCCAAGTGTGTGGATGAATTCCCTGGCCCGCAGGCCGCAGACCTGTGCCACCATGTGGGTAAGGAGTGCATAGCTTGCGATATTAAATGGAACACCGAGAAATAGATCCGCGCTTCTCTGGTAGAGTTGGCAGCGCAGCTCGCCGCCGCCGCTGACGTGGAATTGGAAAAAGCAATGGCACGGCGGAAGCGCCATGGAGTCCAACTCGCCAACGTTCCATGCCGAAACTATGTGCCTTCTACTGAATGGGTTGTTTTTTATTTCTCCGATTACCTTTGCAATCTGGTCAACGGCCCCGCCGTTCGCCATTCCCCATCGACGCCACTGCTTTCCGTATACGGGACCAAGCTCACCGCTTTCATCGGCCCATTCGTTCCATATGCGCACGCCGTTATCCCGCAGGTAGGCAACGTTCGTTGAGCCACTAAGAAACCAAAGCAACTCATGGGCAACGGATTTAAAATGCACGCGCTTGGTCGTTAGAATTGGAAATCCCGCAGACAGGTCGAAGCGCAGCTGGGCTCCAAACAAACTCCTAGTCCCTACGCCTGTTCGATCTGCACATTCTTCGCCGCGCTCCAGCACGTCGGCGAGCAGCTCCAAATAATTTTTCACTGGTAATGGCTAGCCGGATCGGCGACGGCCATCGAGCTTTTTTGTTGCGGCAATTCTACGGCAAGAATCTAGCAGCCAATCCATGCACCACATCCTCGAAGTCCCTGACAGCCGCGATTGCATCGCCGTATGAGTCGGCAATGCTCTGGTAGTAGCCATCGCCGCCAACAACTTCCACAGTCCTGCCGGAACTGTCGCTGAGACCGAGGATAGCTTTCCCGTAAATGGATAATGTGGAGCCAGTTAAATATGGTACATCGGCGGCTGGAATTCCTGGATGCTCGGACGCTAAAAACCAACCTAGAGTGGATTCGTGAAAAAACCCCTTTTTGGTTGCAAATTCTTCAATCGCAAATCGCAGTCCAACATCTGCTGCACGCTCTATTTGCGCGTCAGTCCACAATTCGTGCTGTTCGCGAATTTTATCGGAAATGCGCCTTCGCCAATCATCGTCCAACTCGGCGTAGCACGAGCTGCCAAGGCGATGTGCTCTAAGTACCGGATTATCAAATCCTCTCAGTGCATCTGCGCTGGCACGAACAGCTTTCGCCAATATTGGCCCGTTTAATTCTAGTGAGCGCCTGCCGGCAATTTCCAAGCATTCCGATGCCGTACGCATTTTGCCACATTCGCCATTCACAGTAATTGCGAACTCCAGAAAGTCTTTGAGCGGCACACCAAGAGTGTCACCGTCAAATTCGAATAGTTCTCGATCAACGACGAACACTCTAGCCAAGGCCTCGCGGTTTTCAGTTAGATCTGCCGCGTCGATGGCACCCAATTTGGATTTCTGCCGCTCAATCAATTTTCTGGCTTCTCCAATGTCAACGTACCCACGCATTAGCTGCTCTGCAAGACGCTCTGACAACTTTGTTTCATGCTTTAAAGGTGAACGCCTGTCGTTGGCCGGAATAACTTTATTTGGAATGCCGCACCTGCTGAGCCACGTCTCAAGAGCTGCTAGGATCGGTCCATATTTTCCGCTGCCAACCTGCTGCCGCGTTGCCCTGGCTGCATCGATGAGCCGTTTTGCCGCCGCGCCATTTGCAACCAGCGTTGTAGCGCCATCGGCAGCAGGCGCCGCTGCAGCGTCTCGCGCCTCTGACAACTTCAACTGCGCATCGTTTAACACATCATTGAATGTGTTTATAAAGTCTTCAAAGGCAGTGGAAATAAATTCACCATAGGCTTCTCGGCAGACTTCGACCACTGTTCTACCTCCCTCGTCGCCGCGGGCTCTAATCGTTTCAAATTCATCTAGGAATCTATCGCCGAAACGGTTTAGGGCTATAAAAATCCTGCTGACCTCGCTCCCTGTGAGTAGTCGTTCGGCGATGTCGGGAGGACATGGCAAATTGAGTTCTGCGCAAAGATATCCAAGCGTACATCCATTTTTCATTGCTTCATTTGGTTGTAAGACGACAACAGTACCGCAGCCACATCCAGTATCTATACATTTTCTAACGTAAATATCGATTACTCTACCAACGTCGGATGCTCCAATTCCGATAGCAAACTTTTCCGCTAAGTCGCGCCTAAGTGCGGCTACATGTCCATCTATTACCTGCACGTGGCGCTTATCTGGAAGGAGTCCAACCGCACGGTATAAATCTATCTCACTGGCAATCGCCGCGGCAATGGCGTTTTCCCATACACCGTCTAGCGCGTCAACGACTCTCGCCTTGGCGTCACGCTTCGCCGCTTGGTCAGACATCACCACATCGGCATAGGCTGCAACGGTCGAATGCACCACGGCGAAGAACAATCTCCTATCCCTGTGGAATGGCGAAGCATCCGTAACTTTTAATTGGACATCGCCAAGGCCAAGCGCAGCGGACAGATCGCCGAGCATTTCCTCGCCACCGCGGTGCGTTTGAATTGCTCCGGTAGATTTTGCAACGAGCGCTTCAAGCGAGCTAGTATCTCCTGCGCCGGATGCTATGGCGACCGCCAGCGCAGCGGCCGTAGTTTTACATTTTCTTCCGCCAACTACAATTGGATCAGCAATTCGCTCATTCTCTATGCCAAACATGCTCAGCATGGTCTTGACGTGCCGCTTTAGAGCTGGCACATCGCGGACGCCGACCACCCTGCCAATGTGAACGCGGGCCGCAGAAATTACGGCAACATCGGCAACGCTTTCGTGGCCAGCTCCGACAGCATGAACCTCAAGCTCCTCAGCAGCGGAAATATCATCGCCAAGGACTTCTAGTGAGCCTGCAATGTCTCCAATTACACCAGCAGTCACGTGCTCCCGGCGGATCTCGTCCGATAGCTGTCCAACAGTTTGCCCATCTTCGATGGGCGTATCGACAACTGCAAATTTGCAGCATTCAACTAACTGCCTCAAATCATCAACGAATTCATATTTACCGCGAAATGCGGACATATCTACCTCTTCATCGTATTTGATGGCCGATAGAATGAAAGTTAGCGCCGATTCATCGTCTGTCAGTGGCGGAGTAATGAAATCAAACACATTGGTATCTGCATTATAGCCATTACGCCTGAGCCAATCCATCACTAGGCGCAAAACTACATCGCCAATATCTCCGACATCTATCCCTAATTCGCCTTTGATCGCCAATTTTATGCATTCGGAATACGCATCAATTTGGCTACTCACTTCCTGCGGAAGTGTTTCGCACCTAATCCCTGCAACAGCTTCATGTCCATCTATGGCTGAGGCAGCCTCTCTGCAGGCGTCG
>JAITDL010000017.1 GCA_031282565.1 Puniceicoccales bacterium | reverse complement strand
ACCCGGATCTAAAGCAGCAATTTACAACTTATGCTGGCGTTCTCAAATACACTAACCTTATGCAGGATTATGATGAAAACATGGGGAGCGAGAAGAAACATTTTACATTCGACCTAGCTGTGGACAATGAAGACAAAGATCACACAACAGATGTAATCACTATTACGTACACGCTTTATGTGCCGCACCATAGCAATGAGACTAACACGTGGACATTTGTCAAAAGCGGCGATTCAAAGAGCAAATCGAAAATGGACGAAGAATTACCGCTAAAAGCTTCCTATACACCATTCACAGAATTGTCCATGAATCTAGACACGAAATATGGGGATCACATCCTTGCTACGGTTGCCGACATGAGAGACTTTTGCGACTACATGCGCCTGACGAGCGATACGCTGTCTTCCACGCTGTCAACTGTAACAAATATGATATCCACGCTAGTTAACGAAACGCAGCAGGCATTTTCTGCGGCTTCAAACATCATCGCTAAATTGGGTGACACATGGAAAAAATCCGCACCGCAATGAGATTAGTGCATCTGGCGACCTGATTCCGCTACGTGCTTTGCCAACTCATACTGACGCTTGAATCTCTCCACAATTTTCCTCTGCGTTGCCAGCGATAGAGATGGCTGCGACGGCTGGAGAACTGCCGCCAGCGTTTCATTGGCCTCGTCGTAGGCGAATCCTGAAAAATCCTCCATGATTTCCATGGCTTTTTCCGCGTTGGCAAATCGACCTTCGCGCCTTGCCGTCAGGATTGCCGACCATGCTTCAACCAACTCCTTCTGCGGCACCATTAATGCGAATTTCACTATCCACTTGAGGGTATTATAGAGATGCGCAGTGGCCGAAGCATCTACACTAAGTGCCGCATGGGCAATGGCATCCATCTGATTGTCGCAACTTGTCCGATAGGCGGCGTAGCAATCGGCGTAAACATTCACATTCACCGGCGGCCTGTAGAGTTCATTGCGGATTGGCCCACCGGGAGTTCCGATCCTGAATGCGATGACCTTTTGGCCCTCTTCGCCAAGTATGTACTCCAGGAAAAGTTTTGCCACGGACTCATTTGGCGCACCACGGAGGATCGCTATGGGATCCGGACTTATCGCCGATCCGTTCACCGGCAATATGAAATTGAGCCGTTCCCAGCCGCAGCGGCTCCTGTCGAATGCCGCCTGGCCATTGCCTATGAAATCAACAATTATGCCGACGGCGCTGTTTCCGCTGGCAACATCCTGGACCATCTTAGACGGCGCATCGGAAAAATATCTAGTATTTCCAGCAATGCGCTGCAGCAGCCGCAGTCCACGCATCCATCCTTCACGAGCCGCCTGGCCGTCATTTTTCCAGGACGACCTCCGATCGCCAGCGGCTTCCAATTCCTTTCTGCGGAAGAAAATCTGCTGCTGGACGATCATTTCGTAGGCCTTCAGCAGTGCACTGCTCTTCGTCGGATCGACGAGGGCCACTGCACCGAACAGGCGCGGGTCCGCCAACTGCTCCCACTGGGCAACGTCGCCGTCTTCGAGGCCAAGCGCCGCAAGAGCAGCCCTGTTGCGCAAAATTCCAAATGTTGACAGGCTCTGGCCAAACCAGCGGCCATTGCCGTCCCAAAGTTCCTCGGCTCCTACAAAATGTGGGATGCAGCCGTCGCAGAAAAGCTCGGGGTGTTCACCGAGAAACCCGCTGTCCACAATGGCCCCCCTATTAGCCTGGACTATGAATTCGGACACACCTCCGCCAAATAGTATGTCGATGGCCGACGTAATCTTGGAATTGTAAAACGCTTCGCACACCTCCCGTTCGATGCCGCTTCCCCATTTGCTTTCGTCGGCACTGCGCTGCACAAACGCCTTCTGCACCTCCGCCGTCCACGGCCTTCCGAGATCTTTCTCCCAGTACTGGCGAAATGCACTTCCGTAGACACTGTCCAGGTAGCGCACAATTTCAGACACTCCGCCGAGATAGCGCCAATCGACGAAAACCGTTCGGCCCGTGCGTTCCCTGTACCATTTTTGAAATCCCTGGCTAAATTCGAAGCGCAGATTTTCATTGTGTCCCGTCAAAATGACAACGGTATCGTCGGTATTTGCGTTGATGGCACTCCCGCCGCTGCGCACGAGAAACGGCATGATGGCTATGCAGGCCAGACCACCGAAGAGAAAAAACTTTTTAATTTTTTCAGCGCTAACCATTTCCGTACCTAGTTCATTAGCACAATGACGTCTTCCGGCCGCACGTTGGCGAAGATGGTCGCGTCGCCATTGTGACCCAAATGTCGCGGGTTAAGTTCGGAAACCTTTAGCCTTATGCCATTGCCGTAGAAATCGTAGTGCGCGACTTCGCCAAAGTATGTCATGGAGACGATGTCGCCGGAGAAACAGTTGCTGTCGATTGCCTCGCTGCGCAGACGAATTACTTCCGGTCGCAGAGATAGATGGACGCAATCTCCGATCGCCGGCGGATTGGACGGATCAACGGGCGTGCCGAGCACAGTGCCTAAAATTGTTTCCGCCGCCACAAATGGCCCATCCCAGCGGAGAACCTTCCCCTCGAGGAAATTCGTCTCGCCTACAAAATTTGCCACGAAGCGATTCCTTGGCAATTTGTACACTTCCAGCGGCGTGCCTATCTGTTCGATGCGCCCCTTGGAAAACACCGCCATGCGGTCGGCGATTGATAGCGCTTCTTTTTGGTCGTGAGTTACATAGATCGTCGTCAATCGGTGCTCCCTGCAGATGCGACGAATTTCCAAACGCATTTCGTTGCGCAGCTGCGCATCAAGATTTGAAAGTGGCTCATCGAGAAGAAGACAGCGCGGCCGCACCGCCAGCGCACGGGCCAGGGCAACGCGCTGCTGCTGTCCACCGGAAAGTTCATTTGGTTTTCGGCTAGAAAACTGCTCCATGCGAACGCCGGTCAGGGCCTCCTGCAGTCGCTCTTCCACGATCGATTTTGGCAATTTTTTCTGCTTTAATCCAAATGCAACGTTTTCCGCCACTGTCATATGTGGCCACAGGGCATAGCTCTGAAATACCATGCCAGCCTGACGCCTGTGTGCCGGAAGATTTGTGACGTCCTTGTCGCCAAAAAATAAGTGGCCGCTGTCGGGAGCGTAGAAGCCGGCCAATGTGCGCAGCAGCGTCGTCTTACCGCAGCCGCTCGGTCCAAGCAGAAAAAACAACTCTCCCGGTTCGATTTGGAAGTCGACACCATCGAGGGCTGTCACCGAACCGAACCGCTTTACTATGCGGTCAATCCTAATGCCTATCATGCGGTGAGGTGTTTTTTGCAGCGACATTTGATTCCTGTCAAGGTAGGAAATGCCACTTCATCCCACTAAAATTTCCAAAAGATGGCCCATCGAAATTTTCACAGAAGATCAATCTTTCTTGCCTAGGCAGGCTGCAGATGGCAAAGTGTCACCGCACCATGACAAATAGCGTCGTTTTGGATTTCAGCGTGCGGGCCATGATAATGATCATGATCCTGTCGCTGCCATCGATCCTCGTGGCCACGGCTGTCGGACTTATAGTCAGTCTGCTGCAGGCGCTTACGCAAATTCAGGAGCAAACTCTTGGATTCACCATGAAACTCATATCGGTGGTGATCGTGCTGCTGGTCACCGCTCGCTGGATGGGATCTGAAATTATGTCGTTTACTAAGTACATCTTCTCCTATTTTTCAACAATGGTCTGAGCGGCTGCGCCATGCAACCTTTCCTCTACGAAATCCGCGCCTTCTTTTTTACCGTTGTGCTTGGTTCCGTGCGCATCGCGGCTATTTTCGCCATGCTGCCATTTTTTGGCAAACGCAACGTAATGGGCATGGGCCGCAATTCCTGGATCCTTGGACTGGCAATTTTTACCTATCCGATTTTCGCCAAGGAATTTATCAACCCAGATGTCAGCCTCATCACCATCACCTTCGTTGCCGTGAAGGAGGTGTTCGTCGGCACAATACTTGGATTTCTCGGCAGTTTCATATTTTTCGTGGTGGAGGGCGTCGGCAATCTGATTGACGTTCAACGCGGCGCTTCTGCGGCATCGCTATTCAGCGCGTTCAACGAGAGCCAGACAACTGTCACCGCAGATTTTTTCGTGCAAATAGTTCTTCTGCTTTTTTTTATTACGGGCGGTTTCCTGCTGACCCTCGACGTCATATACCAGAGCTACGTCGTCTGGCCGATTTTTTCATTCATCCCACACGTTGACGGCAGTTTTGCCGCGTACTTTGTGCGCTTCATCGGCGACTACGCCAACGTCGTTTTCGCGCTAGCAGGGCCAATTCTCTTCACGCTTTTTCTCGCCGAATTTGGCCTTGGGATGGTAAATCGCTTCGCCCCGCAGATGAACGTTTTCTTCCTGTCCATGGGCGTTAAAAGCGGCCTATCCATGCTGTTTCTCACTTTGTATCTGCATTTTCTGTTGGATTTTTTCCGATCCTATTTCTTCGCCAAGAACAGAATGTGCGAATTTTTTTTGGCATTCTGGAGATGATGCACCATGGCCGGCGGGAGCTCAGAAGAAAAAACAGAAATGCCAACGCCGAAGCGGCTGCGCGATGCGCGGAAAAAAGGTCAAACCGCCTACAGCCGCGATTTTACGTCGACAGTTTTGCTGATTGGAGTTTTCGCATACATTGGGCTTAACTGGGCAAAATTAGTGACCCGCATGCGAGATTTTTTGGTCTTCCCGGTGCGATTTTTCGACGATCACTTCCCAGCGGCGGTGAATGCAGTGCTCGACGACTGCACCCGCGAACTAATTGGGCTGCTGCTCCCACTCATCGGCATCGTGGCTCTATTTGCCGTCGCCGGTGGATTTATCCAGGTCGGAGCCATGTTTTCCATTGAGCCCATCAAGCCCGACATAAAAAAACTAAACCCTATCGAAAAATTTAAGCAGATTTTTTCCAAAAAGAATTTTTTAGAATTTCTAAAGTCGTGCATCAAAGTGATATTTCTTGGCATACTGATATACAAACTCATAAAAAGCGAACTTGGAGCGCTGATTCTGCTGCCCTACGCCGGAGTCACGGGCCTCATGGCCGCCATAGGCCCCATAATGAAGCGCTTCGCATTCCTAGTAATTTTTGCCTACGCAGTTGTTGCCATTGCCGACATCTTTCTCCAGCGCCGCGATTTCACAAAAAAAATGATGATGTCCAAAAGTGAAATCAAACGGGAATACAAGGAAATGGAGGGTTCGCCGGAAATTAAGGGGCGCAGACGCCAACTGCACCAGGAACTCATCAACGAAGCTCCGGCAAAGCGGACACAGCGGGCCAATGCCCTCATAACAAATCCAACGCACCTTGCCATTGCCATCCTCTACGATGACGTGGTGACACCGCTGCCAGTAGTTCTGGCCAAGGGTGAGGGCAGGCTCGCCGAGGAAATGATTCACATCGCGAGGAGTAGCGGCATACCAATAATGCGCAATGTCCCTCTTGCGCACGCGCTGATGAGTGCGGCCGATGTCTTGGAATACATTCCATCGGAATTAATTGAGCCAGTTGCCGAAGTTCTCCGCTGGGTTGCCGACCTCCAGGGCGAAGGCGAGCAAAACATCGAAGTCGACATGGAGCGGGAAGAGCTCGACCCCTACGAATGACGCGACTGCAGCGGCAGAATGAAGCATATTTGCTTCTTTTATGGATTCAGCCTTGATGTTTTGATTTGTCATCCGTCGGCGTGGTCTTCCTAGCGGTGCAATGCGCTCGGTCAAACCTTCTCAACCTATGGTGAAGTATGCCGTGCGATTGCAAATTACGATCCATTTACCGTTTTCGAATATAATTTCCCCAACGCGATCATCAACATCGAATGGCGCACCAACAACAAGTTTACCGGAAGTAATACGTGACGCATATAAAGCACCAGAAACTCTGGAGCAGCAAAGCATTTCTATCCCGGAAGCAGTATCGCCATTGGATACTAGCGCCACGGCAAGCACTTTGTCATTGCACAATGGCTCCAGCAATCCATTAAGCACTGTCGCATAGCTGCTGTGCTGGTTGTATGGGCTAGTTATATCTGGACGTTCTCCCAATCTCATACATGGCATGCCGCTAGTGCCATATTGCATTAGCATTGGCGCACCTTCGGCAGTGCGCACCCAAAGTCCACTTACAAACTCATTGCAAAAGTTTACCATCGCACTGCCGCCATGCCCTCTATTGCCGTCTCTAACTACGGCATTGCGGGTGATGCAGTCTGAAATCACAATGGCTAGAAGTTCGCGTCTGAAAGCTGCTACGGCTTCCATGTCAACGGGTCCAATGTGGCCTCTGTGGATTTCTCCATCAAAAAACAGCGGCCGCACAAACGACCCTTTTTCGCAAAAGCAGCAGATGCGATTTTGCGCAGAAAAAAATGTCCGGAACAGCAGCAGGAATAGCCGCGCCTGCTGGCCATTGACAATCCAATTGCACTGGAATAGCTGCAACTCTCCATCCAGTAGTCGCTGATAATTTCTTTCTGCAAATATCCTAATGGCTTCTCCTGTAGGGAAATCAAAGCCGATAACATTTGGAAATGCCGTGCGCAAAATGTGCTCAATGGCGGCGGCAAATTTTGCTTGGCTAAAGGTTGCGGCATCGATGGCGGTCGCGTCAGGTAAGACAAAATCCACCCACTGTGGAACGAATGCCGCCAGCAGCATGCGCATTTGCAGTGGAATGGCGCCCGGCAGCAGAAATCGATGTTCCGGATACTCGCCAAAATCAAGCTCATAGGGCACATCAACGCATTGAGTGAAAACGCTGCGAAGCAGTTGGAGGAGCTCTCCACGAACTAAATTTCTGCTGTGGAAACGATAGATAGCCAAGCATGCCAACGCCACAGTGCGCCCTAGAATATCACAGGTGAAGTCCTCTCTCCAGAGGAAGATATGAGCAAAGAGCGGCACCATGGCGGCGATGGCGTCGGCAGGATTTCTACTGTCCAGAAGCATGGCAATCATGCAAGTTACTTGCTTTCTTCGACCGCCTGACGGCATTTTGCCAAAAAAATTCGCAAACAGTCGCTCGCTACGCACTTCAAGCAGATCTTCATGGCTCATTGAAAAATAGGCGCACAGTAGCCCAATCCTGTGCCGTCTGAGCAAATTGAACGCGTCATCTCCGTCCATTCGCAGAAGTTGTGGTGCTAGAACCATGGAGAAATAGATGCACGTCGGCGATGCCATGTAGCGCATTTTATCTGCCAGGTTTAGTGAACGAAATTCTCCGGAAATTTGTCTCGGTTGTCCTTCATTTAGAATGACTTCACACGTAAAAGCACCGCCTGGATAGTGGGCAATTAGACTGCGCAGTTCCGGGATGGCGGGGAGGAGGCCTTCAAATTCTTTGGCCACTTGGAATTCTGCGCCATCGTCAGGCAGCTCGAGCGCCATTCTTCTGCGGCGATCCATTTCATTTGAAATTCGCAAATCTGTGTTTGCAAATAGCGAGCAAAGAGTCGCCAATGTCCATGCGCAGTGGCGATTTGCCAGCAATGGAGCCAGCGCTTCGCAGAGTCGTTTATCAAACGCCGACAGCAGAGCGGGATCCAGCCTGCATGCAGCTAGCTCGGCGCCCAATGTGCTCGCCAGCGAACGCAGAATGATAGTTGCTTCACCGCAGCCGAGTAGTTTGAATTTTGCACAGTATGGATCATCAACTAAAAGCGCCAGATAACTGCCGTCCAGCACGGCATCTAACCTCCTCTGAGGCGGCAGTATGGCTACGCAATTGGCGACGGCAACATCAAATCGTTGAAATACTATTCTTCCGCCCATGTCGCGGTTGGCATGGGTCACCATTGGCAGCTCGTCAATAATTTTTACTGCAATGCGACAATATTCGCTATGACCCGCACGTGCAATTGCTTGCAGCGCTAATCGGCATGCGGCACAGAAATTCGTTGACAGCCAAACAAATTACTGAGTACGTAGGCATGTTATGGTAGATCATATTCATAATGTTTTAATCGATAATTGCGCACACGGGAGTGGCACGTACGCGGTTACGCCACTTACTGATCGCGGCCTGACAACTGGAGCACCTACTGTCGCTTCGAAAGAAAATCTTCAGGAAACTGTAACAAGGTTTAATAATCTTGGGCAAATTTGCATTGCCGCTCAATTTCCTAACGGCCACCGACTGGATTTTACGGCCATAGACAAGTTGGAGAAAATCATCTTCCTAAATTGCAGCTATTCAAGAATTTCCATAGCATGCAATCCAGCTGTCACAAGGACATTTATCGACCCACTCCGCCGTCGTCATTGTGTTTTGCCTGAAGATCGATGCACAGCTGCTGATTGCAGCAGTATCACAGTCGCTGCAAGTCCAACCATAGACGACAGCGAACCAGTTCCTACACACGTAGACGTAATGCTGTTCACCGAAAGCGGAGATGTTTCAGGCTCACACCCAAACGTTAGCCGAGAACGCTTACAGGAAATCATAAATGGGCTGCCTGGAGTTAGATTAATCACCTTCTTCACTACAGTCATCGACCAGACGCTGGACTTGCGCAGCCTGGCCGGATTGAAAAAAATTGAATTGTATGACTGCAATGACATGGGACATCATATGCTGCACGATGCAAGTGTATACATTGCACGCTACAGACGCAGTGACCATTCCAATGGGCTTGACATTTCCTATGCACATCATAGCCAGTCTACTGCACAGCTTGCTGAGCCTGCGTCGCCGTGTGCGCATCCGCCTGCCTGTTTCGATTTTGCCAACCACCTTGGCAAAGTTCCCACATGTGACGTTTTTTCTCCACACTATGAAACTCCTAGCCGTCATATATTAACCGGCATACAATTTAGCATGCCGGACATAGCGAAACAATTTACCTATGCTCCAGAAGAACAGAGGCCTAGTAACTCCGCGCAACAAAGTCTTCGTGATTTAATAGAACAGAGTGCTAGTGATTTTACTCTAAGTCTAGAGAAATCAGCCGGCAATGTCACCAGTATCACTATCAGCAAATGCGTCGACTGCGGCGATACAGCTGCTGGTTGCTGCTATGTGGGATTCATCATTGGAAGAAGTGACTGTTTGCATTTTCAGTATGTTGACTCAGAAATGCTGCAGCGCGCTTTGCCAAAATTACACGCCGTCACAAAGGTCGATATCCATCATTTGCCTGATGGCGTGCACTTGGATTTTCGCTGCCTCGGAAACTTGCTGGAAGTTGTTTTCTACAGTTGCAGTGACGCAGCTGCTAGGATAGAGCGCAATCAAAACGTCATAACTAAGTTCGTCGATTGTTTAGCTAGAACGTCCACATTCGAATGTGTGCGGCATGCGCCAAAAGTTAGCGCACTTAGTCGACTACAAGACATTCTTGGCACTTTGCCATCTTAATTCGCGCAGCTGACCATCTGCGGCGCCGCCAGGGCGCCGCAGACAATGGACGATTTACAATTCACAGCCGACGGTGCCGCAACATAGCTGTTCAATGAGAATTTCATTGAGCTTGCGGTGTTTGCCTGGCTGAATATCGCCAAGTGAAAAATTTCCAATGCGGTAGCGGATGAGTTTTTTCACTTCGTAGCCAACGGACTCCATCATTCGCCTGATGTGCCTATTTTTTCCGCAGTGGAGGACGATGATAAGCCGCCGACATCCTGAGAGAACTTTCATGGCGTGAATTTTAAGTAATTCGCCGCCGTCGACTATGCCTCCTTCGAGTTGCTTGCGATGTTTTGGCGCCAATGGTTTATCCAGGGTGACAGCATAGAATTTTTCCACCATCTTGGACGGATGCATGAGTTTAGCCGCTATGGCACCGCTATCAGTCACTATCACGAGACCTTCACTCTCCTTGTCCAAACGTCCGCAGCAGATGAGCTTCATCTGTCGATACATGGGCAGCAGCGCGTAGATGTTTTCGCTGGATCTGTGGTGCGGGTCGCCGTGGGTGCACACGTAGCCGCTTGGCTTGTTCAACGCCAAAACAATGGGCGATTTTTTCCTTGGAGGCACGACATCCTCTCCGCAAAACGACACGGCACTGCGGCCGACGGTGACGCTCTGGCCTGCTTTTGCCACCTCACCATCGACGGTAACATCGCCGCGGGCAATTGCTTCCTCGGCCTTTCGCCGCGAACAAACGCCGCACATGGAAAGATATTTTTGCAGTCGCAGCGACTCACCGGAAACCATGGGACATGGTGGTGGAATTTCCATTAAAATTACAAGCTTTTCCCTTGCTCAATTTGTCAGACCCGATTCCATCGGACCCATGGAATTTCTTTGCCAACATGTGGTTGTTCTTGGAAGCGGATGCGCTGGATTGACTGCAGCAATTTATTCAGCAAGATCCGGCTACGAGACAGTTGTGGTCGAAGGAAGTTTGCCAGGCGGCCAGCTGACACGGGCCCCAAGCGTTGAAAACTATCCTGGGTTTCCGACTGGCATCAGCGGATACGAGCTAATTTCGCTAATGCGGAAGCAGGCTGAGCGCTTCGGTGTAACATTTATCGGCGACGAAGCGAAGGGGGCACATGTCGGTGAGTACAGGAAGATTATTAGGTGCGAAAATATTGAACTGCATTGCCTTGAGCTGATCGTAGCAACCGGGTCGTCGCCCATGAAACTTTCCGTGCCTGGCGAGGACAGATACGAAGGCGGCGGCGGAGTTAGCAGCTGCGCAACCTGTGACGGCCCATTCTACAAGGGAAAAGTCGTGGCCGTTGTCGGAGGCGGCAACAGCGCTGCAGCCGAAGCGCTATACCTGTCAAATTTCTGCAAAAAAGTTTACCTTATCCATCGCCGCGACCGCATGCGTGCAACGGAAACAACTGCAAATAAAGTACTTGCCCGCAAAAATATAGAACCCCTATGGGACAGCTGCGTTGAGAGCATTTACGGCGACGACAGCCGCATGAGTGGCCTGACTCTCAAAAATGTGAACAGCGGAGAACTATCAACTTTGCGCTGCGACGGCGTTTTTGTTTCCATAGGTCACAGGCCGAATTCCGACTTCGCCAGAGGGTTCCTGGAAGTCGACAAATACGGATATTTTATTGGCGCTGAAAACGATCCGGCATTCACGTCCGTCCCCGGCGTCTTCATTGCGGGAGACTGCGCAGATCACACCTACCGCCAGGCAATTGTCGCAGCTGGATCCGGCGCACGGGCGGCACTTGCCATGGAGCGCAGCAAAAACTCCTAGCCATCGGATGGAATTACGTCGGACTCTTTTGCGCTCCACGCACTTTTGAACTGCTCAAATTCAACTTGCATTCTATCTATTTCTGCCTTAAGGGCATCCAAAGGAGCTTCAATTTCTTTTTTACGCGCAGCAATGGCTGCGACTATGGTAGGTCGATGCTTTTCGCATATTTCCGCCAGCAGTTTGCGCGTCAAGTTGTAGGCTTCGAAAATTTGATCGCAAAATTTTGGAAATCCTCCATCCTTAGCAATATCGTCTATAACTTCATCTCTTGTTTTTGCCATAGCTTCATCTGTTTTTAGTACGTCTGCAATCGATGCTTCAAACTTTCCCTCTACTCCAAGCAATTTGGCCACACCACATGGATCGGTCGGCTTTTCCGTAATATGGGAAGGAGTGAATGGAGCATCTTTTGAATTGTTGAGAATGAATGACAAATAATCCACGATAAGACATTCATGGAGCAATATTATTGGAGGCCATATGCATCTCTCGTCCCACAGCGACATATGAGTTTCTCCATGTGTCATAAGACCATATAGGTCTATATCAATTCCACAACCGATTCCACCAATTCGCTTTGCATCTTCGCATTCCTCCGCAACATTAGCAGCACTCATGACATCTGTGCACAAAGGCCCTCTACTTTCACAAAATTGAAAAATTTCATCGCTCCACTCGGCCCACTTTTCCGGCATGCTTGCAATTTCTGCCGACACAGTTTCCACCATCATGGCCAAATCTTTCGCGGCTTTTTCAAGTTTTTTGGCCGCAGCAACTACTTCAGCTGCTCTGTTTAGCTTTTCGATCGCTCTTTCGACCTCAGCCCTGTGAGCCTCGAAATCTTCTGCAATTGACTGCGCGAAGTAAACTTGCTGACCAAAAAACATTCCGAATTTTCCAAGTACTTCGTCTGCGGTTTGGCCGTCGCCAATTGTAATCGGCACACAGTCGCCAAAGTTGGCGATTGGCACACTTTCTGCTGAAACTTTCTCAAACAGACCGGAAGTAGCTTGCGAAACTTCCTGCGCGAAAAATTTTTGTGCGTCTTCTAATGTTTTAACGTCTTTAATGTCCATTTTGACTGGTTCGACTTGTGGTGCTACAACACTAGCTGCTACGCCTGCCGCAACAATATTCGGAACAGTTTGCGGCGGTTGAAGTAGCGACTGTTGTGATGGAGGTATTTGAGGGGATACCGCTCCCGATTCCGGCTGCGCAACTGGCCCATCTTGGATGCTGGACGTTGACGCATCATCGGCGACTGACTCAATGGCTTTTCTTTCCGGCGGAAGTTCAAGCGCAGGACTATCGTTGGCAACACCTAGCGTTTTACAGACGCAAAATGGAGACATTCCATTCCACATGCGGCCGAGAGCAGCCAACAGCGACGATAAATAGTCATTGGGACATCCCGAAGATAAATAGCCAATGGAAACTACGATAAGAATGATCGGAAACGCGAATGAGCACAGCACAATGGCTGTTCTGCATGCAAAAACTCGCAGCGGTGACACTTTTTCGGAGTCGGACTCGTCATTTGGCAGTTGCACATGCGGAATAGTCGCAGCATCATTAACCTCTCCCAATACGTCTCCCACTGCTTACACATTAAGGCAAAATTGACTTCCGCTGTCAACGTTTTCCTCTGCGGCGGCAGACGTCGCAAACAACTGGCAAACAAACGAAATTTTCCTTGCGGCAGCATCGGAGGCATATCTACGGTAGAATTGTGCGGTTTTTCTTGCGATGGTCGCGCGGCATGCCTTGATGGTTGAGGGTGGAATATGCGCATCTGGAATATCATAGGTCCTTTTTTCTCGGCCGCCGCCTCCATGGCCCTCTGCGGATGTCTGTCAATCGGCGGAAAACCGCAGCAGAGCAATGTGCGCTTTTTTGTGCTGGGCAAAGCCTCCGACGGAACTGCAACGAGACAGGAAAACTTTATCCCGGAATGTGTTGTGGCAATTGCCCGCGTTGCAATTCCTGGCCATCTTGATCGTCAGCAAATTGTTATGCAGCAGGACGGCGGCCGCATCAGCGTGCTAGACTCCTCGCGCTGGGGAGAACCTCTGGCGGACGGCGTCGGAGGAGTGCTGCGCCGCGCCATCGAAAAACAACTCCCCCAGGATCTTGTCATATGTGCACCATGGGATTGCACAGTCAGGCCATACTTCACACTCTATCCGGCCATCGATGACCTAATCTTGACCGACAAGTCCGTGCGAGTGAGAGCACACTGCGAATTTTGGGACTGCGAATGTAAAAAGCTGCTTGGGGTTAAGCGCTATGACGCGGCAGTGCCGCGCCGTGGCAGCGGAATCGACGAAGCAGTTTGGTCCATTGGCCGGCTGCTGGAAGAATTTGGCGATTCCATAGGAGAAGATCTTCGCCGCATGCAATCGGGCGAATTGGATGTACTAACGGAAAAACAGCAGGACAGCTACCAAAAGACGACCCACGCGGAGCCGGACGGAATCGCCGCTGCTGCACCTTTGGAACAAACCATCGACAGGCGACCGATGGCTCTGCCGCGGGAAATCGTCATCGAGGCGAAAAATGACAGCTACGTCACCGTCGACGACCTCATCAGCGGCCGTAGAATTTTTTCGAGCCGCATGCGCACGGGACAGGTCCGCAGGGTGCAGCGGGACGGTCCCGTGTGCGTATCGGCGTCAAACGCCGACTCCATAGTAGTTTGCGGGAAATCAGTGGAAAAATTCAACTGCGGTGAGCTCTAGCGCAAGAAACATCGCTCAACCGACACTGGGAAGCGATGCGGATGCGTCAATGTGTGTCACACTACCGTCTTCACCAATGATCACCGCGGTTGATACTCCC
>JAITDL010000035.1 GCA_031282565.1 Puniceicoccales bacterium | reverse complement strand
AATAGATCGACGGTCTTGTTCCCCTTACCAGTTAGGAGTGGGCCGTCTCCACTGGGGTCATCGCTAACGCCATAGGTTCCGGCGTAGGCAAATGACAGTCCATTGACGACACTATGTGGCGTATGTGGTTCGCCTATGGCAACCAGGAGGAGCGCGTTCCATGGAAGTGGGATATCACCCCAGGAGATGTTCCATCCGTCTTCGAGGAAAAGCATCTCATTTTCGCCTGCCAAATAGATAGTTCCAGCTGCGGCCGACGCGAAAAGGCTATCATAGCTTTCCGCGAAATTGAATGCATTGGAATTTAGGTGCACTAAAAGTCTATCGCCGCTGGACATTGTCAGCGATCCGCGCACGGGGTAGCCTTCGTAGGAAAGTTCCACGTAGCCGTCGCGGTCCGGATAGAGATCAGCCTCGTTAATCCCTCCGCGGTAGAATTTATCGCCGTCGACGATTGCAAGACCAGCCTCCAGCGATCTGGCGGCATCCAAAAAAACACTCCAGTGGTCATCGTCTTCACTATCGCTTTTAATATGAGATTCGCTTGCGTCGCAGTTTACGAGTGCCAAACAGCCGTTAATTAGATCTATTGTGCGCAGATCTTTCACCGGCCCGAAACATTTTACAATCCAGCCATTGTCGATGCGCAGGGTAGTGTTTTCCGGCCTTGAGCCGGCACAGGCGAGTTCGGGCGATCGTGCTACGGCGCCAATGAGATTTACAGTTCCAGCCCAATAGCTTGGATCAGTCTTCCCGCCGTAACTTATGGAGTCCGCAGTTTCTCTGCCATAGGAATCCAAAATTCTCGTTCTTCCAACATTTAGCTGGAAGCCATTGCCAATTGAAAGTGCCCTTGCCCAGCCGCGTTTGTCGTAGACGTAATCTTTGTTTACGGAATCAGCTCCCCATGCTTCGTCGTTACCTTGTTTGCCTGAGAGAGTTAGCACGATAGATTCCGAGCTGCCGTTGGGATTTACGCTGCTAAGTTTCACGGCCGCGATATTCACTGTCGGATTAGTTTCTTTGTCGCGGGCAACGCAATTGAAATAAAATCGCATGTCTTCATTTGCCCAGCCGCCAAGGCAATTGACGGCGACACTTGAACTGCTGAGGCCGTTGGCCAGTGTCGCAATCGTTTGGCTACCGCTAAATTCAGCGGACCAATTTTTAAATGATCCTTTCATTGTCGCGTCGCCCGCATAGCCAGGCCCGAAGGCTGCCACATTTGGCAGGAGGCGACCGCCATAGGCTAGGGCGCAAATTGAATTGCCGTCCTGAAAATTGTTGAAACTCCAATTGCAAAAGGAATTAGTTTGGTTGCCATGCGCATCGGCGGCGCCGAACACGGTGAGCGCGACTAATGAATCAAAGTTATAAACGCTAGTTGCCGCAGCGCAGCCACTCACCCCGTCTATCGACCAATTGCAAAACGAATTTGGTGTTCCGTCAACATATGATGCGCCGAATGCTGCTGCTCTAGCAGTCCCGGCGGCTAATATGTTGCTATTCTTCAGACCTCCAACTTTCCAATTGTTATATGAATTCGCACTGCCAGTGATACTGCAGCCCCCAAACACAACGGCATTTCCGTAGTTGTCATTAGTTGCGCGTGCGGAGATTTCGTTGTTCCAGTTGTCGGGGTCAAAAGTTACGCAAATTGGGAATTTTTCAGTTCCGTTGAGACCGTTAAAGTCAATGACAGTCGCTTTGTCGCCATCTGCCGTTACTTTCAATACAGCAGCTTGCGAATTGCTTTCATTTGTGAATTTGAGGTCCAGCGACGCTTTCCAGTGAATGTTTTTAAGGCTATCTCCGAATTTTATGCCGTAATCACCGTTGGTAAGCATTGGATCGCAGACGCTTATGGTTACGTACAAATTGTGACCGCCTTTGTCTAAGATTATTTCATTTGGAAAATTGGTGTCAGTCCCTGAAAGCTTTATCCCGTATGTGTTATCTCTGAAGCCGGCAAGTGTCTCGTCCGATCTAGGTGCGAGGGCTAATCCGCTGAGCACCGGATTTGTAAACCAATAGAGCGCAAATTCGTCCGGGATGCTCTTTATGGTTTTTGCTGCCCTGGAAAGGCTAACGGAGGCGTCATCTTTGAAGCCAAATCCTTCGGCAGATGAAATCATATACTCACCATTCAAATGGCCAAAATTAAGCCCGCCAATTGCATTTTCGTCGGTCCCGGCAGGTGCTTCGACGAGAACAATGAATGCGCAGTTTGCCATGTCGGATTGGCCAGACGCCAAACTTTCCGTGTCCAGGTTGAAATTCCAGCCAGTTTCAAAGTTGATCATTCCGTTTTCAGCGCCGAGGAGTTCTATGGTTCCAGCCGCCCTAAGCGGGTAAAGCTTATCTTGGTCGTAATCACCTCCGATGGAATTTTCTGGAATGTGAAATGTCACGGTGTCACTTTCGGAAATTGACAGCGATCCACGAACTGGGTAGTGGCTGTGATCGAGCGCAACATAGTAATTGTCGCCACCACCATCGTCTCCATTTCCAGCGCCCCTATATATTGCCAATGGCCCGCGAATTGCAACGGAGCGTTCAAATGCATTAGCTGCTTCCTCGAAGACGTGCCAATTTTTATCGCCGGGGTTTGCATTTACCAAAACAAGTTTCCCGTCAATTAAATCTATGTTGCGCAGATCTCTAACATTGCCGAAGCAATTCACCGTCCAGCCGCCGTCTATGCGCATTACCGTGTCGGAAGGTGCCACGCCGGAAGCTGTTAAGTATGGCGTGCGCGCGACTGCTCCAATTAAATTTAAAACTCCATGATTCACGCTGGCAGTTTCTCCGCCGCCTGCCTTCGATGAATCAGTCTCACTGCCATCTTCCATGGCCCTCGTGCGGCCGACGTTCAGTTGAAAGCCATTCCCCATGGAAATTGCCCTGGTGTCATCCTGATTGCTGCTAAAGCTAAGGTCGACGTACGATATCCAGGAGGCGTCTAGTGGTGCCTGCCGAAGTATTTGCTGTGGTGGCTTTGGCTTCGGCGCTATTGGTTCAAACGGGACTACTGGGTGATCCGGGTATACGGCGCCGGTGACGAAATTAATGGCGGAAAAACGTGCTCCAACAACTTGCACCTTAGGAGTTTCATCTTCACTTCCCTCGCCATTGAAGTAGAACCGCATATCTTCATTCGTCCACCCGCCAAGGCAATTTGCTGCAACGTTAAAACCATCGTTATTGCAATAGGCCAATGCGGCAATCGTTTGGTTGCCGGAAAATTCAACGGACCAATTTTTAAATTGTGATTCTTTTACGGTGTTGACGTATGCGGCGCCGAAGGTAGTCGCATATGCAGTTGCGGACGGATTGGTTTCCTTGGCGACTGCGCAAATTGAGTTGCCGGATAAAAATTTACCAAAAGTCCAATTGCAAAAAGATGAGTCTGGAAAGTCACTAGCCGCACTTAATCCTAGGCCGTAGGTTGCTGCGCATGCAGAAGAAGTGACAGACACTGCGCTGTTTTTCATTCCGCCAATATACCACCAGTTAAAGGGTTCGGGGCAAGTATTCCAAGCCGCTCCGGCTCCCAGTCCTGCGCAGCCGACGCCGTTTAGGTAGGCGCTAATTTCATGCGATCCGTCCTCGTAGAATGTAATGGAAACTGGGTTCGCGGTCGCACCGCTCAGGCCATTAAAATCGATTGCCGTACGATACGCGCCTGGAGTGACCGCATCTTCGTTGCCGATAAAAATTCCAGCATCTTTATCCACGTTGAGTATTACTGTGCCGCCTGCGTCGATGATACTCGACTTTATGTCGCTGGCTCCAGTGAATCGTATGCCGTAGCTGGAATTTCCAGCAATGATTCTTTCGGAAAAGTCCACTCCCTGTGTTCCGTGGTCACTATCATACACAATTTCCTCGGGATCACTTGGATAGCCAACGGTTAGAGATATGCCACCGACGACGGCACAGGTTGCCGAGGGCGATGACATGGACAGCGCCATTGCCGAAGCTAGTAGGAATAATCTGAGCGGAGACGTGACGGCCTTGCCGGAAACGGGTTCCATGGCCTGAGTTTGGCGAATAAGTCCGTCCAGGCAAAGAAAAATCGGCTAAAATGCGAAATTTCAGCCGATTTTTAAATAATCTGCCGCCACGTGCTATTTTTTAGCTTCCAGCGCTGCCTGTGCTGCTGCCAGCTTTGCGACAGGCACGCGGTTTGGTGAGCAGCTCACGTAGGTCAACCCGATGGCGTGGGCAAACTTAACCGAAGCCGGGTCTCCGCCGTGTTCGCCGCAGATTCCGAGGACGATGTCACTGCGAGTTTTCCTGGCGCGCTCCACGGCTATGCGCATGAGCTCGCCGACACCTTCTTCGTCGATGGTTGCGAACGGGTTTTTTGCAAAAATTTCCAGTTCAGTGTACCTGCCGAGGAAGCTCCCCATGTCGTCGCGGCTAATTGCCAACGTGGTCTGTGTGAGGTCATTGGATCCGAAGCTGCAAAACTGCGCGATCTTCGCTATTTCTCCTGCGCGGAGGCATGCCCGAGGGATTTCCAGCATGGTGCCGACGTAGTAGGTGAAATCGCTTTTCGATTCACGGCGCACGGCTTCGGCAACTTCATTTACTATGTCAACCTGGTTGCGCAGTTCCTTCACAAACCCAACCAGCGGAATCATTATGTGCGGGTGAACGTCGATGCCCTTCTTCTTGCAGTGGACGACGGCCTCGAAGACCGCCCGCGCCTGCATGCGGCTGACTTCCGGGTAGGAAATTCCAAGTCTGCAGCCGCGGTGCCCCAGCATGGGGTTGAATTCTCTAAGAGCTTCCACCCGAGCCACTATTCGCTCAAATGGAATGGCAGTTTTCTTCGAAAGATCTCGCTGCGTGGCCTCATCGTGCGGAACGAATTCGTGGAGAGGCGGATCGAGGAACCGCACCGTCGTGTGCCTGCCGTCCATGGCAGTAAAAATCCCTATGAAATCCTCCCTTTGCATTGGAAGTAGCTTCGCCAGAGCTCTTTCACGGTCAGCAACGGTGTCGGCGAGTATCATTTCGCGCATGTGATCTATGCGAGTGCCCTCGAAGAACATATGCTCCGTACGCGTGAGGCCTATGCCTTCGCCGCCGTAGAGGAGTCCTGCCCTGGCCTGGCTCGGCGAATCGGCGTTCAAATAGACCTTGAGTTTGCGGAACTCGTCGCACCAGGACATTAGCTCGGCGTACATGGCGTAGATTGGGCTGCGGTCGGCCTTTAGCGTTCCGTTAAGAACCTGGTTGACCTCCGACGGCACCGTAGCCAGCGACCCGAGATAGACTTCGCCGGCTGTGCCGTCTATTGAAATCTCATCTCCTTCTCTAATAACGACATCTCCTACGCGCATCGTGCGACTGCCGTAGTCCATTTCCAGTGCCGCCGCGCCGACGATGCACACCTTTCCCATCTGCCTGGCCACCAGAGCCGCATGGGAACTAACTCCGCCGCGACTGGTCAAAATTCCCTCAGCCGCAAGCATGCCGCGGATGTCTTCCGGAGATGTTTCCGCCCGGCAGAGCAGCGCCCTTTCGCCGCGTCCGTGCACCTCCTCCGCCCGCGCAGCGGAGAAGCAAACTTTCCCGGACGCGGCACCGGGTCCCGCCGGCAACCCGCGCGCTATGACCTTGGCCTTCTTTTTCCCGTCGCCGTCAAAAATTGGCACCAGCAGTGACGATATGGAGTCAGCGGCAATGCGGCTCAGAGCAGTTTTTTTGTCTATGAGCCCTTCCCGTTCCATCTCCACCGCTATGCGCACGGCGGCAAAGCCAGTCCGCTTCCCATTGCGCGTCTGCAACATGTACAGCTTGTTCTGCTGCACCGTGAATTCAAAATCCTGCATGTCATGGAAATGGGATTCCAATTTCTCCCGCACCGCCACCAGCTCGCCGTAGACTTTGGGCATGTCCTTCTCCAGCTGCGCAATTGGATTAGGAGTCCTGATGCCGGCAACGACGTCTTCGCCCTGGGCATCGATGAGATATTCTCCGTAGAAAACATTTTCACCGCTGGCTGGATCGCGGGTAAATGCCACTCCCGTAGCGCAATCGGATCCCATGTTGCCGAAAACCATGGACTGAACGTTGACCGCCGTGCCCCATTCGCTGGGGATGCCGTACTTGCGGCGGTAGAGTATGGCCCGCTGGTTGTTCCAGGATTTGAAGACGGCACCAATTGCTCCAAGTAATTGCTGATGAACATCTTGAGGAAATGTCTTCCCCGTTTCTTTGGCTATGAGTTCCTTGTATTTTTCGATGACGGCCTTCAGCTGGCTGTCGCTGAGTTGATTGTCGAACTGCACCCCGGCCGATTTCTTTGCGGCCGAAAGAATTTCTTCGAACGGGTCCTGGGAATGTTCGTCTTTGGCGTGCACCTCCATGACAACGTCGCCGTACATCTGGATGAAGCGCCGGTATGAATCGTAGGCAAATCGCGGATTGTGAGTGGCTTCTGCAAGCCCTTTCACCGTTTCATCGTTCAATCCAAGGTTGAGGATGGTGTCCATCATGCCCGGCATGGAATCCCTTGCGCCGGAACGCACCGAAAACAGCAGCGGGTTCCTGCCGTCGCCGAATTTGCGGCCCACCTGCTTCTCCACATTCGCAAGTGCGGCGTTCTTTTGATTTTCCGCCTCGTCGGGCAGTTTACCGCCTTCCGCCGTGAACTTTGCACAAACTGCAGTCGTGATCGTGAACCCCGGCGGGACAGGCAGCCCTATGCGGGACATTTCCGCCAAATTTGCGCCCTTGCCACCGAGCAACTCGCGCATTTTTGCGTCGCCATCCGTGCGCGCACCAAACTCATAGACATGTTTTTCGCCATCCGCCATCGCTAGCCTCGATTTTATTTTTCGCCGCGGCGTGAGGAAGTCAAGGAAAGGAAATAGCGCCGGGAGAATTTTTTAACTCCCGGCAAACGGCCAAAAATCACACTGCGCCAACCGCGGTTGATCCGCGGCGGCGCTTTCTACGTGCTAGGCGTCGCAATGTCAAAGGCAAGCGACTGAACTAGCAAACATAGAACGGCGTTTGAGCGTCAACACCTCCCCATGGCAGCGATCGCACTGCTGAAGTTACGGTCAATTTGAATGCGACACCCATGCATTCTACAACCTGAGCACAACTCGCCGCCATGTAGGCGGATGTAGTCAATTGCGGCCGCTACCGAAGCGATGGCAGCACTCCTTGCAGATCCGTCTGCCATTGCCGTCCACACAGAGCCTATTGCAATCGCCGCAACGGCATCGGAAGCAATCACGCCTGAACTACCACCCGTCGCGACAGATAGCAGGCTAGACATTCTGTCTAGCATACCGGCTGTTTCACGGAGCCGCTGCTGGCGCAGCAGCAAGGCATGTGCGACGGGTTTCCCGGCGGCAGCCCTCGCATCGATGACATGTTGCAGCCTGTCACGTTCACGGGAAACCAAAGCCGCGCTATTCGACATCGCTGCCTCCAGTTGCTTCGGCCGCCCGTAACCTTTCCTTCGCCGCCAGTAACTCCGTCGCGCCAAACCCCACCCTTGGTCTAGCCGCCATTGCGCGCTCTTCGGCATATCTAGCCTCGGCTAAGCGCCTCTCCACCGCCGCGTTAGCTTCCTCGAAAGCATCCAGATTCACGGGCCCAGCTCCCTGCCGCGCGCATGCCACGGCCATAGTCTGGCCAAATAGATTTGCAAGCTCCGCCCATGGAACATTTTCACCGCTAGCGTCAGCATTCGCCATGCAGCGGGAACTTGTTTCGGCCAGC
>JAITDL010000071.1 GCA_031282565.1 Puniceicoccales bacterium | reverse complement strand
CTTGCGTCCATTGTGAATAATTCGAAACTGCTGCCACCCGTAGGTGTCTGGGCCGTGTCTCAGTCCCAGTGTGGCTGATCATCCTCTCAGACCAGCTACCCGTCTTAGCCTTGGTGGGCCGTTACCCCGCCAACAAGCTGATAGGCCGTGAACCTCTCCCCTAGCGCCATTACAAGCTTTAATATCGGAATCATGCGATTCCAAATCACATCCGGCATTAATCCACCTTTCGGCGGGCTATTCCAAACTAAGGGGTAAGTTGTTCGCGTATTACGCACCCGTTCGCCACTCTAAACTCCCGAAGGAGTCTACCGTTCGACTTGCATGTCTAAACTACGCCGCCAGCGTTCGCTCTGAGCTAGGATCAAACTCTCCATAAATTTTTACAACCGGAGTTGCATAACTTCGAGAGTCATGTTCTGCTCAAATGAACCTGAACTACATTCAACTTCATATTTGCATGGAATTTTTTTTGTTCGAGGGCCGAACAAAATCATACTTGGAAATCTTTCAAAGATCGGCGCCAGTCGTGCCCCTCCCCACCGGTCTGGGCTCGGCTGACTGGCTCTGGATAAATTCACAGACGGGGCCGTCAAGCGTTTTTCGAAAAAAAATTAAAAAAAGTTTTTCAACCGTGCAGCAACTCCATCAGCAGCAGCTATTCAGCCTGAATTCCTTCGGCGCCGAGCCGCAGCGCTTCTTCGTAAATTCGCAGACTTACCCAGGCGTCGGTGGCGGCGTAGCGCAGCTGGCTATCCGTGAGCACCTCCTTGGCCCAGTTGGATGTCTGTTCACGCTTTGAGATCCTGATGCCGAGGACTATGGCGCTCAACTTGCGGAGACTGCCGTCCACGATGCCCAGCGGTTTTGTGACGTCGGTGAGCTCCACGAAGCCGGACTGGGAAAATTTTCTAATCTCCATGAGGCGCTTAACGTCATCCGCCACGCCAATGCAGACCTTTAGCGGACTTTTGGCTTCGAAAATTGGCAGGAGAACGTCAACTCCACCGCAGTACTTTAGCTGAAAAATATAGGCCAAATCCGCCGTTGAAAGCTGCACTATGGCCGTGTCGTAGTGCTGGCCGCGGTGAAATGCCGGCCGCGTTTCCGTGTCGAAGCCGAGCACCTCCTCGCGGAGTAATTTTTCCACGGCTTTTTCCGCCTCCACCCTGTCCCGTAGCAAAATAATCTTGCCGCCGTAGCCCAACAGCGGTAGCGACTCGACGAATTGCTTGTCTGCACTTCGGCGAAGTTTTGGAGCGTGGCTGCGTTCTGGAGGGATCATGGATGTTCCGAAAAATATTTGTGGCCGTAAACCCAGTAGTTAAGTTGGTGACTGGAATGGAAAAGGAGATCCTAGTCTACATAGAAAAGTGTGAAAAAACTGCGATAAAAAAAATTCACATCGCAGCCGATGCACAAATTTTGCGCAGCAGATGCCAGGCGGTTGAAAATGTCTCTCCGGAAACGCTGCAAGCACTATCCGTTGCCATGGCCAATACAATGTTTGCGGCCAATGGGATTGGACTTGCGGCGCCGCAGATTGGGCTCAGATTGCGCTGCTTCGTCATCGCCCTAAAAGCCTGTGCAGCAAAGGGATCCAAGGTTGTCATCGACGGAGTTCCGAAAAATCCAAAAACGCTTGGTGAAACGCTTTTTTTGGTAAATCCACGGCAAATTGCCGCCTCAGAAGAAATTGAAAGCAATCTTGAAGGCTGCCTGTCCATTCCAAATAGAAGTGCAGAAGTTCCTCGGCCAGTTTCTGTTACATTCGAATTCTGCGGCTGCAACATGGAGCGCCACAGCATATGCGGGACCGGATTGTTGGCGCGCTGCCTTTTACACGAAAACGACCACCTGGATGGCGTGCTCTACATAGACCGCATCGCCTAGCAACCCCAGCAACTTAGTGGCGATCACATCCTTTTTCGATTGCGCGGCGGCGGCGGCCAACCGATTCTCGTCCACATGGGTCCATACCAGGTGACTGCTAGGCGGTGGAGGCCGCGCGATTTCAACGAGGTTGTGGGCCAAAGACATGTAGTTCAAACTCTACGAAACGCCATCGCAGCCAACCGCGTAGCCCATGCGTACATGTTCGTCGGACCGAGGGGCACGGGAAAGACATCCATGGCGCGACTTTTAGCTATGGCCCTCTGCTGCAACGGAAACGGCGACGACAATCCGGCCCAGCGGGATGCCATTTGGCGCGGCGAACACCTGGACGTCAGCGAGTTAGACGGCGCCTCAAACAATTCCATCGAGGACGTGCGCGAACTGCGGGAACGCTGCGCCTACGCCCCGACAAACGGCAACTACCGCGTGTTCATCGTCGACGAAGTGCACATGCTCTCCAGCGCGGCGTTCAATGGCCTGCTAAAAATATTGGAAGAACCTCCAGCTCATGTAGTTTTCATCTTTGCCACCACGGAAATTGCGAAAATCCCAGCGACGGCACTTTCACGGTGCCAACGCTTTAACTTTCGTCCAATCGGCGCCGAGGACATCGTAAATAGGCTGGCGCAGATTGCCGCCGCCGAAAAAGTTGACGCAGATCTTCCGGCGCTGGAAGCAATTGCCCGTCTAGCGCGCGGGAGCATGAGGGACGCCCAAACCATGTTTGATCAACTTGTAACATTCTGCGGCGGAAAGCTTAGAGAATCTACTGTGCAGGAAATGTACAGCCTTCCATCGGCCAAGGACCTGGATGCCATCGCGGCGGCGCTCATGGAAAGGGACGGCGAACGGGCGGTGGCAATCGCCGAAAAATGGTACGGGGAAGGAGTTGACCTACACGGCGCACTGCTGGAAATCCAAGGAATTGTGCGCAAAACCATGGTGGAAAGGTTCCGCGGCGGCGGAGAATGCCATTCGACAATGGAATTACTCCGCACACTGCAACGACATGGAAGGAATTTGCCCCACGCCGCATCCGAGCTCGCAACGCTGTCCGTCGCACTCCTGGAAGCCATCGAAAACAGTCGCCGCAGACCAATAGGTGATATCATCGAACAACTTAGCAACTGACGATTGCCGCGAAAATTTTCGCGCCATTTCCGCTAAAATTTCCATCAACTAAAAAAAATCATCAAAGTGGTAGCTTTCGTGTTTACAAAGTTTTAGTCCCATGTCACCATGCGGTCGTGCTTGGAGGATGGCACAGTAACGTACGGGCCGGCTGGTCCCAACTCCGCAGAAGGGGAATGCGCTGCGGCAGATATTGCGCCATTGCCATTGATAGGAGCGCACTTACGGCAATCGTAGTCGAACGCAAGACAAAATCGGTCCGCGTTGACGGCGTATACCGCGTCGACATCGACATGCGCCTGGACGACATACGCTGGATGGATTTCGTCGCCGATGCGCTGTCAAAAATGCCAAGCAGATTCCGCAGAACACCTTGCACAGTCATCCTACCGCACCTTGAACCGCTCCTAAAATGGATTTCCGTCCCGCCCGTTGAACCTAACTTCTTGCGCAGCACCGTCGCCGACGCCATGGAAGTTGATTTACCAATTCGCGAAGATGAATTCGCGTGGGATTTTCTACTGTCAACGGAGAGCGGCAGCGAATTGGGCGGCTACGTTTTCGCGGAAAGGCGCTCTAACATTGCACCGCTGTTTGACTTACTCGCATCCGAATACGCCTACGTCGACGGCGCCATCATCCCGCTCATGGCTGATTTTTCCGAACTCTGCCACCGGTCAAAAAGCGGCAAAATGGAACTGCAACTATGCATAGGCGATACATTTACAACGATTGCACTCTCCGGCGGCACCAGGCCCTACATGCGCTACCTGTCCTACGGCTGGAATAAACTTTTTGGCTCCGCGGCAACTGAAAGCAAAGGACTCTGGGGGAGCGCATTGCAGGAGGCAGTCATCGGATGGCTAGGAGAAAAAAAAGTCGATCAAGCCACTGGAGATGAGGCAAAAGAACGCATTGGGCAATTCCTAGATTCCATAGCCAAAGAAGTTGCGGAAACTGAGCTGCAGTACGTGCACAATTTTTCCGGCAAGCACGCCCCTGTCGCCTACGTTTTTTCATCGGTCACGGCATCGGCACGGCTGAAACAGATGCTAGGGGAACGACTTAAGGCAACCATCAAATCATTTGACCGCAGCGTCCTGTCGCTGCCGCTCATGGCGACAAAAAGCATTGAAAAGGTTGATGATTTGACACTTATGCGCCTCCTATGGCCATGTGGACTGGAAATGCGCACGGCCTCAAGGAAATCGCCATTCGTCCCAGAGTTCATTGTCAATAGGCGCGCTACTGAGAAGATGTTGCGCAAAATTGCATCGGCACTCACCATCGCCATCGCTGCCCTCGCCGTCGGCATGGTGGCACTCGTCGGCAAGAAACTGTTGGTGCACCACGAAATAAAAACCATAGCCATCCAACGCGCACAGGAGGAGGCCGTCTACAGTCACCTGCGCAGCGTCGACGGCAAACTCGAAGCAGTCAAACGCCAATTTGTTTGCATGGAGACAATAAGGAAACGGCAGGACGCGTGGCTCCTCGTCTTTTCGGACCTGCAGGACGCCCTCACCGCCACGGGAGACGCCTGGCTCACCGACTTTCGTTCGCCGGGCAAAGCTGGTCTCTCGAAAGAGTTAACACAGACAACTGCGCACATTTCCGGCTACCTATTCATCAGAGAAAGCCACGACAAATCGTCGGAAGATGTTGTCAGCCGCATGAATCAGCTCGTTAAAAATTTGCGCGCCTGCTCCTCCGTCGTCGACGTGTGCGACATTGTCTTTCCGCCGCAAACCGGACAGCTGCAACCATTTCAGTGCATGTTGACATTGGAAATCGACAAATAACGGGACAGTGCCATGGAAAATAGGTTGATTAGACGCTACGGTTTACAGCTACTAATCGTTGCCATGTCGCTATTTGCATGCCTGCTCGGCCACCTCATAGCGAGCGAAAATAGGGCCACCGTAGCCAAACGCGACGGCGCAAGAAAAGAATTGATACTCCTTCGCCAGCAAAACGATGGCAGAAATTTATCAGACCTACCATGGATGCTGGCCCAGCTTGACGTTGACCGCGAGCTAGTTGAAAAAATTGTGGCGTCGCGCACAAGACCGGAACTCATCATCCCGGCTGCAAAAATTTCCAGCGTCGATGAATTTGCCAGCAATTTAACTGGCACAATCAAAAGATTAACTGATCTTGCTGAAAAATTTAGAGTTGTTTTGCGCGGCAACGGGTACTTCGGATTCACCGAAATTTTGCAGCGCGGCCACGTAAATGAAAAAGTCGCAAACCGCGACAACACGGAACTATACGAAATTGCCGCCCTCCTTCAGCTGCTATTTGAGTCATCGTCAAACGACATCTATTTCATCGGCATCGAACGGGAAAGCACTCTGCCGACGGATCTTTCAACGTGCCGCAACGACTTTTTCGACGCCAGCCTCGTGCCATCATTCCGCAAATCCATGGCCGTCGACTCGCACATATACCGCATCCGCTTCCGCAGCAAAACGGACACATTCCGTAATTTCTTCAACGCGTTGGAGGAAAACCTGATACCAGTCGTCCCGCACACCATATCAGTCAGCACGCCGCGGCGCAGTCAGCGCACGGAAGATGGCAATCGATCGATCGTAGTGCACTCACACCCAACGGAATTCTCCATCATCCTCGAGTGGATCCAAATCCCGCCCATGGACGGCGATCCGAATCCGACCGCAAAATCAAAATAGGAGCAACTCGCCATGTGCTTTCAACTCAACAGGTTCATTCGCCGCACGGAGTTCATAGTTATCGCTGGAACTGCACTATTCCTTGGCGCATGGACACTTCACAGCTTGCATTCCAAAGTTCCGAATAGCAACATCAACCGGCTACAGCGCGTACCGAAACCGCGGCCGTCCAATGAGTTGTACGAATTGCCAAAATCCATTTGGCCGGCTCCGGCCCGCGATGAAACCGAAAGTGCTTGGCCCTATGATCTTTTCACGCCTCCGATCATCGAACTGCATGACGGAGCATTCCACGCCAGGGAGGCGGCGGTGACAACGCTCCATCTCCTACAGCTGGAAGAAGTTGTCTGTCGCTTTCGCCTGGAAGGATTTGCCATAAACCGCGACGGGACACGGACAGCATTCATCCGAAACCTTGAATCAGGTAAGATGCACATGGTGAACGATGGAGAGACCTCCGCCGAGGGAAAATTCTCCCTGGAAAGTTGCCATTTCCCACGCGGCTCAATCGACTCCCGCTGCGCCACAGTCCGTGACGAATTGACGGGGAAAATTCATCTCCTTCCACTTGGCCGCGAGGCTGATGTGAACGAATTTCGCATTAGACTTTTAGGAAACCGCTACGGCGTAGAAGAGCGGCACGAACTCAGCAAAATTGGTGAAATCATACGGCACGAAGATGTTGACTACGAATTTGCAGCGGTCGACGGAGATTCAATTCTCCTGAAACACTGCGCCGGCGGCGCTCAAATAAGACTGTATTTATCTGAATTTGAGCCTTTTAGCGAACAAGATTTGGCGGCTGCACTATGACCAAACTAGGCGTTGACCGCGAACTAAACTTTCTATTTACGCATTGGTAATGCAGCGCTGGTGTGGCATTTGCGCCTACGACGGCACATCCTTCGACGGTTGGCAGAGTCAGCCAAGTGGCAATGGCATCCAAGATATTCTCGGGAAACGATTGTCGCAAATCTTTCAGCGAAAGACAGTTGCCATTGGCTCCGGCCGCACCGACGCCGGAGTGCACGCCCGCTGCCAAGTTTTCCATTTCGACGGCGACTGGCCACACGAAGAAAATGCGCTATTGCAAGCACTTAGCTGTGGATGCCGTGGAGCCATCCGCGTGCATGGTGTCGTACAAGTTTTAAATACTTTCCATGCAAGATTTTCAGCCATCGGGAAGCGCTACAGCTACGCCATGGAGCGCGGATTTGCCGATCCATTTAACTGCCGCTACCGCTGGTCCCTAGGAAACGGCAACGTTGACACGGATGCCATGGCGGCGACAGCGGAAATTTTTCTCGGCACCAACGATTTCGCAAATTTTGCCAACAAAAACGGCTGCGGAGGCACGATCAGAACTTTACACCGCAGCGATTTAACAGTCGATGGCAATCTAATCACATACACCACAGAGGGAACTGGTTACCTCTATCGCATGGTGCGCAGGATTGTCGGCGCCATCGTCGAAGTTGGTCGCGGAAAGGCAGATGCCAATTTTTTGAAAAAACTCCTGAAAAATCCATCGGAACCGCCAAATAGCCATCTGCAATCGGCTCCGGCAGAGGGACTATTCCTCGAACGTCCATTCTACGGCGAAGAAATCGACCGCCTAATCTTCGGCGGCAAAGAGTGAACGACCCTGCGGCAGTAGAAATGATTCCACCGCAGCAATTTCGCCATAGTTTTTCCCCATCAACCAAATGGCATCGTCGACGGCTTCCACAAACCTAGCGAGTTTGACAATTAACCGGCGGCGACAGTCGCCATCTTCTTCCGCGAAAACACTTTTCGCAATCTTGGCGAGACGCAAACTGCAATCGGCGAGCATTAATTCGAAGACAATTCTCCTTGCAGTCATCTCGGGCAGAGGCCCTTCGCAGGCATCGCCACAGGCATCACCTTGACCATCAACTGCTACGGAATCTATGATGCGGAGAAATCCTGCCAGGAGCGCGTAGGCGTCAAGCACCTGCCGCGCACCGAATTCACATAAACATTTGCGCACGTAGATGCAGTAGGAGTCAAGCCATAGATCCCATTCGCCATTGCGTTCAAACGGAGGCACATGGCAGCAATGATAGACGTGGCATCGGCTGCAAATTGTTGGCAACACGTCGCCAACGCGGCGGGCAGAAAGCAAAAAAAATGTATGCGGCGGCGGTTCTTCGAGAGTTTTCAGAAGTGCGTTGGCGGCGGCGACATGGAGGCGATCCGCTCCGTAGATAGCCGCCACTTTTCTCCCGCCACTGCGCGACGAAAGATGCATCCTATCAACGACTTCCCTCACAGATTCCGCCGAAATTTGCTGCGCCTTGCCCGATGGGGAAATTGGAAAAAAATCAAAGAGCTCGCCGGAAAGCAGCAAATTTGCAGCGGCATCTAGCGTAGCACCAAGGCATTGCGGAGAATCTCCAATTATAAGTATGCCATTTGGAAGGCGATCGGCATCCATTGCAGCTGAAAGTCGTCCGAGGAAGCGGCCATCGGGACCGGGCTTCCAATCCTGCATATCATTCTCCGTCAACACATTGCCATCCCGCCGTCCACGCGAAGAGTCACGCCCGTAATGTACCTAGCTCCGTCGGATGCCAAAAACTCAACGGCTGTAGCGACATCGTCGACTGTGCCGAAGTAATTTACCGGAATCTGCCCAAGAATTTTTTCCCTGATAGACTCCTTCAGCGCGGCGGTCATGTCTGTTTCGATGAATCCTGGTGCGATGGCATTTGCGGTAATTCCACGCGTAGCCAGTTCCCTGGCAACTGATTTCGTAAACGCAATTGCTCCGGCCTTTGCGGCAGAATAATTTGCCTGGCCAGCATTTCCAATGAGCGCAATGACCGACGCGATGGTAATTATGCGGCCCCAGCGCTTCTGCATCATCGCCCTGCAAAGTCCTCTGGTCCAGGAAAAACAACTGTCCAAATCTGTTCGCAGGACCTCATTCCACTGGCTGTCATCCATGCGCAGGAGCAAGTTATCCCTGGTGATTCCAGCGCAATTCACCAAAATGTCGACGGCCCCGTAGATGCTAAGCACATCTGCACAAGCACTTTTCACCGCATCCATGTCGCCAACGTCGACGACAAGTGGATCAGCCGAGCCACCATCGGCTACAATTTCTCCAACGGTTTGGGACGCAGACGCTTCCGATCTGCTAACGCAAATAACCCGAGCGCCAGATTTCCCAAGACGCAGCGCTATTGCCCTACCGATTCCACGGCTGGCACCAGTCACAAGTGCCACGCGTCCATCATGTTCCAGGACGGCCATCGCAATTCACATTGAAATCGCAAGCGCTATTCGGCCGACGAAAAAATTAGCGGCGCGACGGCACTTTTCGTGCTACTGGCTCTGTTTCTATGAATTATGCCACGTTTCACAGCCTTATCCACGGCGGATACGTAGGAGATGGCAGCAGCGCGTGCAGCCTCTCCGGGAGCGGCTTCCGAAACGCGACGCGCCAAAGTTCTAAGCTCAGACTTCGCATTGCGATTCCTAATCGTACGCTTCTCTGCGCGCCGCACGTCCTTAAGTGAAGATTTTAGATTAGCCATTGTGAATCTCTCGCTCCAAAAATTTTCCTAGTGCCAGCCTGGGCAGTGTCAACGGTTTTTAAAAATTGGCGCTCAGCCGACCTTCTTTTCCTTCACCTTCATCGCTTTTTTGCCTACGCGACCGCGCATGTAGTACAGCTTCGCCCGCATGGGAACGCTGTGGCGCTCGACCTCAATCTTCTCAACGAGAGGAGAATGTATGGGGAAAATTTTCTCCACACCGATGCCAAATGAAATCCGCCGCACCGTAAAAGTTTCCGTCGATCCGGCACCTTTCCTGGCTATTACTATGCCGGCAAATACCTGAATGCGTTCCTTTTCGCCCTCTTTCACCAGCACGTGCACTCGGACGCCGTCGCCGACGCGAAAGCAGCTCACGCGATCCGGTTTTATGGATTCACTTAAAACTTCTTCAATTTTTCGGTTCATTGCCAAACTTCTCCCAGAGATCGCTCCTGCGCGCGCGCGTTCGTGCTATCTGCTGACCCCGCCGCCAAAGGTCAACATTTTTATGATGGCCGGACAGTAAAATTTTTGGCACCGCCATTCCCTCAAAAATTTCCGGCCGCGTGTACTGCGGGAAACTCAAAAGACCATCGCTAAAGCTATCCTGCTCAAGTGATTGCCATTTTCCAAGCACGCCCGGAATTTGGCGGCAAATGGCGTCAATGAGCACGGCAGCGGGCAGGACTCCATTTGTTAGAACATAGTCTCCAATAGATACTTCCATGTCCACGCGACTCTCCCGAATTCTTTCGTCGATGCCCTCGTAGTGACCGCAGAGCAATATCAAATGTTCCTTTTTTGCCAAATCCCGCGCCATGGAAGTGCTAAGCGTAAGTCCGTCGGGGCAAAGATAGATAACCGTGGAATTGTCCCGGCGCAGATGGTCGATGGCACGGCAAACGGGCTCCGGCTTCAGCACCATCCCGGCACCGCCGCCGAACGGCCTGTCATCGGCAATGGCGCGGACTCCAGTGGCCCACTCGCGAATCGAATGGGACGAAATTTCCACGATGGACCTGCGGACCGCTCGTCCGATAACACTTTCAAGCAGAAAACCATCCAACATGCGCGGGAAGAGCGAAAGAACGTCGAAACGCAGAAGTGCGCCCCGCTGAGCTCCTTCGAAATCCATCGGCCTAGGCCGCGGCGGCGGTTGAACCTTTCCGCGCATCCCGTATGAGGTTCCGAACCGTGTCCGTTGGCTGCGCCCCGACGCCGAGCCAGTAATCCACGCGGAGCAAATCGACGGTCAGCCTGACCTCGGCGCCCATGGGACTCGGATTATAGTTGCCGAGCTGCTCCACGAAGCGGCCATCACGGCGCGCGCTGGACTCAGCCACAACCACCTTATATATGGGCCGATGTGCGCGGCCACGTTTCTGTAGACGAATTTTTAGCGCCATTGCTATTCCAAATGCTGTCCGAGACCTAGTTGGTGAAAATGCATCGGTCAATGGAAAAATTGTGATGGAATTTGCAAATGTGGACAAAATCTTTGGCACCAAACCAATGGAGCGGTCATTCACCAAAAATATCCGCCTCCACCATGGCGCAGAGTGCGTGGTAGACTGGCAGATGCAATTCCTGAACTAGGTAGGTTTCCTGGGCCGGCACACGAACGCATATGTCACACAATTGAAACATCTTGCCGCCATCACGGCCGCCGAGACCAAGGACAGTAAGTCCCATTTCTCTGGCCAGTTCGCAGGCGTTGAGAACGTTGTCAGAATTTCCGGACGTGGAAATGGCCAGGAGCAGGTCGCCGCTCTTGCCGAGCGCATGTACCAGCTGCGCAAAATCATAATCGTGGGAACAATCATTGGCAAAGGCCGTCAGAAGTGCCGTAAAATTCGGCAGCGGAATGGCCGGCAGTGCGCCCTGGATGTGGCCGTGGAATTTGGAAAGTTTCCCGGGAGACTCCAGCTGCCTCCGCGAACGAAATCCCTTAAGCAACTCGGCCGAAATGTGATCGCAATCGGCGGCACTGCCACCGTTGCCGCAAATGAGCAACTTACAACCGCGGCGAAAACATAAAGTCAACGCATCCGCAGCGGCGGCAAGGTCACCGGCACAACTGGCAAGCTCCGGACGCCGGCTCACCAAATTCTCTAAAATTTCGGCGGCTGCGGCCACGATTTACTTCATTAGGAGCATGTTACGCGCGCGCTTGATGAGCCTCGCAACGCGCCGCTGATTCTTCGCCGTAAGCCGCGTAATTTGCCGCGACTGAATCTTGCCCGTTTCCGACACGTAGCGGGCCAACTCGTCAACGTCCAACCAGTTCAGCTTCGCCACATCCTTGGCATCCTTCGCCGGTGCACTGGACTGGACATCTTGCAACTCATCCATGGCCGCCATTTGCATGGTTCCAATTGCCATTGCAAGCTGAAAATTTCATCGCGCCAAACTTTCCAAAGAAAAACGCAAGTGTCTTGACGGCGGCGTAAGCAAATTGCACCATAATAAATGGCCATGAAGAAAATGCAAACTGTGACGGACGTCGACCTCCGCGAAAAACGTGTGCTCGTGCGCGTTGATTTCAACGTTCCACTTGACGGCGATAAGGTGGCAAACAACAGCCGCATATGCGCCGCACTGCCCACCATCAACTACCTACTCGGTCAATCGGCAAAAGTCATTCTGATGAGCCATCTTGGCAGGCCGGACGGCAAAAAAAATCTCAAATATTCACTCCGCCCCGTTGCTCAGGAGCTTTCTTCGCTGCTGAATCGCCCAGTACTCTTTCTCGATGACTGCATTGGGTCAGACGTGGCGGCCACCATCGACGAGCTCGACGACGGATCGGTTGTTCTTTTGGAAAATCTTCGCTTCCATGGAGATGAGGAGGCCAACGGCGATGAATTTGCGGCAAAGTTGGCCAGCTACGGCGACGCCTACGTAAATGACGCATTTGGAACTGCCCACAGGGCACACGCCTCGACCGTTGGCGTTCCTCGACTTCTGCCAATTAAAGTTGCCGGATTCCTAATGCAGAAGGAGTTGGAGTTTCTCGGAAACAGGACATCCAATCCGGAGAGACCTTTTACGGTAATTCTCGGCGGCGCAAAGGTTAGCGATAAAATTGGCGTAATCGACGCTCTCCTCGACCGCTGCGACTGCATGCTCATCGGCGGAGCCATGGCTTACACGTTCCAACTGGCTCGCGGAGAAAACACTGGCAACAGTCCCGTGGAAAAGGATCGCGTTGGCGATGCCATTGGAGCCGTTGAAAAAGCGAAGGAGAAAGGCGTGGAACTCATTCTGCCCGTGGATACGCTGTGCACTGACTTCCTCGATTTCCCGGCGAAAAAAGTTGGAAAATTGCAAACCATCTCCGGGCAAATCCCAGACGGATGGCAGGGCGTCGACATCGGACAGAAGACCATCGGACTCTTCGCCAAGGCCATAGCAAAGGCAAAAACCATTCTCTGGAACGGTCCCGTTGGCATTTTTGAAATTCCGCAGTGCGCCGAGGGCACCTTCGCCGTGGCAAAATTTGTCGGGGACTCGAAGGCCCTATCAATCGTCGGCGGAGGCGATTCCATCGACGCATTGGCCAAAAGCGGCAGGTCCAACGACGTCACATTCATAAGCACCGGCGGCGGGGCCAGTTTGGAGTTCCTCGAAGGGAAGGAGTTGCCAGGCGCAAGCGCCCTAAATTGGACGTCCTAGCACTAAAATTTGCAAAAAAACACGGCCGCTTGTAAAAAAAACTTTATTTCCCATTGTCCAGCAGCAAAGCACATTGTGCTTTGCTCAATCATTAGCCGCCATTTTATGCGTGAAATAAATGGCGCTGCAACTTATCATATTTACGCTATGTTTGAACTAAGCGGAGATTATAAATCGTGTTTTAGTGCTAGGTCAGATATTGATCTGGCGCACCTTCGCGGAGATGACAGGATTTTAGCTGAAAAACTAAATGACGTAAAATGTAAAGTCTCCGCGGCTCAACTTGGAGCATCTCTATCAACGGAACCTATTGACGTGCGAGCCTTATTTAAGGAAGGCGCCGTTGCTTGGTATAGGTATACTGGCCACGGGACAATTACAGCCAAACTTATGGCGATGGTGACTGCGACTAGCGAACTGGAAATGGAGCTCATCGCAGTCCATAATGCACTTAGCGGAAGAGCACTTAGCAACAGAATGGCGGCAACGGTAGCGGCCCCATCTAGACCAGCGCCTGTTGCGCCTAAATTTCAAATTGCAGCTGACACTAGCAAAACTGGCTCCGAATACGGGCAATGGCTTGAATCAGTTCACAGCAGAACGGAGCGTGAAAATGCAAAACGCACCAACAACGCACTAACAGCACAAGGTTTATGCGCTAAACTTGGACCAGCCTTGAACGCAGACCGGCAACATGCAGCAGATGTTTTAATTGCCGCTTTGCCAATTCCAGAAGCGGACATCCCGCACCTGCGAGCCGTCGCCAAAGCATGCGGCGGCGATGGTGCCGCCAAGCAGATGTTTAACGTAAAATTCACTTCGCAAAGCAGTTTAAAGGCACTCTACGTACTGGCACATAGTCTTGACGTTACAATAGCATTACGGCCACTCGCAGGTTCAAACGAAGAGCAGCAGGTCGCCATCGCAAGAGAAGGTTATGAACCCGGCTTTCAATGTGATCAACGCGTAATTGCCAGCGCGCAGGCAAAGACGACTCCTGCGCCAAAGACTCCTGCGGCCAGAAAACCTGAACGCACACTAACGCCTACGCCTCCACGATCAGACGTCGCATCACAGGACACATCTGCGTGGCGGAAAAGTGTCGAGCGTTCGAGAGCGGCGCGCGAAAAACGAGACGAAGATTACAAAAGTACACTAGGAAAGGAAACTACATGGGATGGGACACTGCCATACGGGCAAACACCGAAAAATCCGCCAGAATCCGTCCAGCCAGGAGAACGGCGCAAACTCAATGCAGAAGACGTTGCATCGCCAACACATAGTCTTACGCGACCGGGCACTGGAGCCGAAGAACCAGCGCCTTCCGACTTTGGGCGCGGGAAACAACCCATAAGATTTTCTGGCTGGACTAACTCGGACGCCGAAACTACCGATCGATCAGGAAAAGGCAGAAAAAAATAATTAAAAAAACTCGCATCAATCGACGAAACATTCCACTGCAGCAATTAAAAGCCTTCAGATAGTAATCTGTAGGCTTTTTGGATGTTATCTAGGAAACTCGCCAGTGAAATTACCGCGGGGAACGGCAAACACCCCAAGGCGACACATATGCGTCGCGACAGCACTAGGACAAACCGCACCAGCAAGATTCCAGTTTGTGGAACCTGGCGACGATGACGACTAGCAGCACTAATTTAATTTAAACTTCATGCGTTTCAGGTTCAGCAACTTCGCAAATTCAGAAAACTATTTGTTGACATCGGCGAAGGTGCAGCATAACATCTATATGTTATGTATATTACGCCGCATTCAAATGTCAACATCGATGTAGTCCGTGCTTATTGCAATCGCGAAGAATGCGAAGCGTATGAAGCATCAGCGCAATATTTTCAGCAGGCAACACGCACGCCTACTGGCAAAGGGAAGGGACGTGTTGCTTTAAGCAACGAACTCAGCCAAGATAAACTGAACGACATTTTCAGACTATGCTGCATTGCAGCTGGCCACTGGAAGTCAACGGCCAGCATTATGGTCGCATTCTCGAAAAATGAAACCAAACTAAACGTCATTAACAATTGTCTGGCGGCCATAGCAAACAGGGCCGAATCGGCAGAACGAGAAGCCCGAGGCGCTGGAGTTCCTACGGCATCATTAGCGCAGAGTCAAAGATCATCACCTACAACAACGACATGGAAAGATGTTCCCCCGTCAAGTACACGGAGTGCAACTCCAAAAACAAGTATATCCGTACTTGGAGATCCAAACGAAGCACTCTTTGGCGAAAGTAAACCGAAACCTCTTCTCGGGGAACATCAAGACAAACAAATAGAAAAACCTTCACTATGGGAGAGATTTACAAATCTTTTCCACAGGAGAAACAAAGACGAAGAAAGTAACTACTAGTAATCTACGGCGTCGTCGGCCAACATGAACATCAACTCAGCCGAGGACGCAATCTGCTTGCCCACGCGGCAGACTCCC
>JAITDL010000033.1 GCA_031282565.1 Puniceicoccales bacterium | reverse complement strand
AGAGCGCAAATCCAAAAAAGCTTTTTGCGAAGACAACTGCCGTACATTTCCTAAGTAGCGCCAATCTGGTGACGTCTTGTGCGCATGATTCCAGCAGGGCGGATGTCGCTAGAAGGGCTATGGCGCCTGGAAACTTCACCGAGCTGTTTACGCCACCACTCATTTGTAACAAAATAAGCGCTATTTTAAAAAAAACAAGCACAATTGACCATTGGCGCCAATCATCTGAGGATTGGTTACGGCTCAACTGTTTTGATGCGCCAACTCCTAGCTAACTTCAGCTGAATCTCTTGCCATAAGTTCATGGAAATTCCTCAGAGCCAGTTCCACACTTTCCTGGTCAATGACAGCCTGCTGCCAATGATAATTGTCTATGCAGTAGCAGCACACGGCGGAAAGTTTGCTACAGCAGTGCGCGATTAAAAATTCAACGGCAGTTTGTATCTCCTTTTCGAGAGTCGCGATTTTTTCTTCAAGAGTTTCTCCTGCTATTGATTCGTCTGTGCCAATTTCATCGAGTGTTCTGCACTCCATATCGGACACTAAAAACCTAAACTTCGGAAATGAAATCATTTCTCCACTATCACCGATAGGATTGATTATCTGCCATATTTCGTAGAGCGAATCAATGAAATGAATGTCGCATGGTGGGATGCCATCATCACTTGGCATGCGCATGACTTGATCTCCGAGCGATATGGTTGCAACTTTCCCGTCTTGAGATGGCGTGCATAGTTGCATTTTCCCATGCATGTTAGTAGCTATGTGTATGGTTGCAACATTGAATGTCTGGGACGTGAGATACTGCAATTCGCCGATATTATTGCCATTTTTAGCGATTTTTTCGCATATGTGGGAAAGGTTACGAACAATTCTATTGTCACTGTGTGCGAATCCTTCGCCGGCACATTCGGAAATCAAGTCCTGCCACATTCCAGGTTGAACTTGAAACACTCGCGCATCGAAGCACTCCTTGCCGTCTGCGGTGATGCCCAATTTGGCTTCATCGTCTGCTATGCGGACACATGCTAGACTGACGGCGTCTAGGACTTCTTCTGCGACCGCAGTTCCATTTCCCAGTGCGAATTGCATGGTCGCGAGAATAGTTTGTATGTTTTCATGAATCGATTCCCGCGTCTTGAGTTCGTCGTCGGCTGCATCAATGAAGTCTTTCAACTTGGCAGGTATTGACTTTGAGCGCTCGCTCAAATCTTCGGCGCGTTTGGCCAATTCTGTACACATTAGCCTAAGGACATCATCTTCTGCACTTGCGCCGATGGCATCCACTAGTTTGCCTATGCTTTCCCTTGCATTGTCGACCATAGCTTTTAGTTTGTCGATTTCGTCAAGCAATTCGTCACACGCAGCTGCGGCGCATTTGGCATCTTTCAATTTTTGTGCAGCTTCCACCGTTTTGCCGGTCAAATCCATTTGCATGCCGAACAGTGAAAGCAGTTCGGAGCAGGTGTCTTGCAGCTTTGTTGCATCAATTTGAACGGATGATTCGCCAAACGACGCCAAAACTGCAAATAGCGTACCAATTTTGTTTGCGTCACCATAGAGTTCGTCAAGCCCGACGCCAAGTGGAGCAATCTCGTCATTAACTGCGGCAATGGTTGCAGGCAAAATTGGCAGCACGCCGCCGCCGTATCCATTTTGCGCTTCGTCTATGTGTCGCATGAGTACTTCAATTGCTTTTTTGAACATCTTCTTTCTGCAGTCGACATGTTTTTCGCTGTCGAAAGCAAACATTTGTAGTTGACCTGCGACGCAATGCGGGTAGCAATCGCCTGCTCCACCGCGATCAAAAAAATGGAATAGAAGATTGCCGCGGTACGAACTACCGCTGTATCTGCATGTTCCTTTCGCCCCTCGCGGTGGACTTGGCGGCGGGTCTATGTCTATCACGATCGGGATATCTACGGCGATCGCATCCGGAAAGCTGAAATCGAATGGATCTGGTTCCGTATCTGACGTCGGCGGAGATGGATGTGATGACCCGCTATGCGAAGATGTGTCAATGGCAGCTGGCGGCTGCGGCTGTGCAATTTGAACCGGAGGCGGATTGTTTTGCTGTGCTGGAACTTGTGCTGCGTGGCCAGCGTCCTTGCTTTGCTGCGCATGCGCATTGTGATCGTCCGTGCTGGCGGTAATTTGTGGTGCTACTGTAACTGGCGATGGAGATCTCGGTGGAACAATTACGGGCGGCGGCTCGACTTGTTGCTGCTGCGGAGGCTGTAAATTTACATCGACATCGGCGACTACCACATCCTCGACATCATTTGCAGCAACTGGTTCGAGCAAAGTAATATCAGGAGATGACAAAACATCGTCGACTAGCACATTCTGGACATCATTTGCAGCAACTGGTTCGGGCGAAGTAATATCAGGAGATGGCAAAACATCGTCGAGTGTGTCACTGGCGTCGGTTTGTGATGGCGGTGGCTCATCCGGTTGCTGTGGGTCGCCGGCGGCATGATTTGAGTCATCTCCGTGCTGGTCTTGATTTTGACTATCTGCGGAATCGTCCCGTTCAACGGGAGAATCCGGTGCGCTGTCTGTGTTTTCTCTTTCGCTAGCTATCGATTTCTCGGCTGTGGCAGCTTCCGTTTCCCCGCCGTCGCTGCTGTTTTCAGCTGCTTCATCTCCGTTGCCCGGTGCACTGGCCGCTGTGTGTTCCGGGATGGATGGTTTTTTGGTTGCATGGTCACCTTTGTCGGCTCCGCTCTGGGAGCGGTTTGCGTTTAAACGGCGCATTCTCGGTAGATTTTTGCTTGGTTTTTCCAAGCCGTTTTCTGAGATTAGTGCCCTGGCGACTTTCACTGCGGCCGATGGATTTTTTTTGATGTTAATGTAATAGTAAAGCGATACCCAGATGAAGGCGGTGAATGTTACGACGCATGCAAGTGCGTAGAGCGCGATTCCCAAAAAGCTCTTTGCAAAAAGAATTGTTTTACAATTCTCAAGTAGTGATTTTTCGCTGTGTTTGAGGCCATCGGCGGCTCCGAGCAGTGCCGACGGCGCAAAAAATGCGACGGCACGCGGCGACGACGTAAGTCCATCAAAATCGTCACCCATTTGCCACAAAGTACGCAGCATTTAAAAAAAAACAAGCACAATGTCTTGACGATTCCCGGCAACTGCGCACACATTGCACCGCCGTGGGGTTGTAGCTCAGTTGGTAGAGCGCATCGTTCGCAATGATGAGGTCGTCGGTTCGATCCCGATCAGCTCCACCACGCCAGTTGGCTATTTGAAAAATTATCTAGCCGCCGTGAGGCTACCTCGCTTCCGGATTGCTATTTGATTGACATTCGACAGCTGCGACAATTTTTATTGTTTCGTCGTAGATTTTTTCTGCGTAAAAAATGATCCGCGGAAATTTTTTATTTGGGATAGGGGCCAGCATTCCATTCGTTTGGCTGACTATCTAAATGGCTTGCTTGCAACATCTTCTGTGCAGCCACCGCCAAAAGTGCGCAGCGACGTCAATGCCAGGGGGAATGGCGAAGAATTATGGAATCTATTCATGCGTAGGGCCCACATCAAGCGACGCTTGAGTGCGTTGCGCAAGAAAGCGGCGGACAACGTCGAGCTTTCCGTTTGCTGTGATAGCCGCATAGAATTCGCAGCAATAGGATCTGGTGAAAAAGAAAGGTTAAAATGCATTTACGTTAGCCGGTTTACTGAAAGCATCAAAGAAAGCCTGTCACCAACACAAATGACGCTGCTTGCCAGCATATTCGGTGATCCGCCGGAAAAGAGTTGCGCAATAGGTTGTTTCGATTGGCGTGACTATGATGCCATCAAAGAATGTTTTTACTGTTCCATTGGAGCGATGCTTGTCGGCGAAAAAAGTGCACTAGGTGCACTGAAGTTTGACGGGGCAAACCCAAAGTATGATGTCTGTGGTACAGTTGGCGAATTTTTCCGCGCTCCATCGCGCTTTTCAACAATTAAAAGCGACTTTTTTGGCGAAAAGATAGTCGATGGAACGCCGCTGGCAGATTTATTTGGGAGAATAATTGAAATTGAGAATCAATGCGTACGACACGTGCTTGAATGTCTCATGGGGGACGATTTCAAAGTCAGCAAAACAACTAATTGCCCCAGTAATGGTATGTCGCTGGCGGCTTCAATCGAAAAAATCGTTGAAGAAGCGGGCAAAGACCAAACAAGCCCGCTGATACCCGACAAATATAGGGATGGCATAGTCGATTCGCTTAGGAAATGCGATACTTTCCATGCCGCGTTCCACGGGCCACTGCTGAGGAGCACGCCGGCGTGCGAAGCAGCGGAAGTTATGCCGACTGCGCCTGCCCATGACTTTGCAGGATTCGATGCATTGAAATTTCTTGAGGGCGCTATTTTTGATCCATTGCCACGGCCATGTAAGTGCAGCACTGGTACATACAGAAGTACGGCGGCCATTCTTGCCAGTGGGTGTTCGACCATTGATGGCCAAAAAATATTTATCAAGGGCAAGCAAGTTATTTCCATTTTCTACTGCAAATTCGAAGCCAATGACGAGGATGCCTTTGAAGATGAATATTCTGCAGAAATTTTACAGGGATTCCTCGGCAACATCCCTCAACTTTCCGGCATAGCCGTGCGCAAGAGCGTTAATTGCGGCGGCAACGGCAAACGATTGTGGGATATGTTTGCTCAATTGAACGGATTGCGAATTGCTGCATTGTCCGCCTATGATAGGATGTGTGGATTTGCTAAGGATGTCGCACGCAATGCCGGCCTAGTTGGACCTGGCGTACTAGATGGCATAGATGCTGCGCTGAAGCCTAATTTCATGGAGCGGTTCAGGCAAATTTGCGATGACAGATTGACCAGCGAACACAAAACTCTACTTGCCAATGTGTTTTCGCAAGATGTCGGCTGCGGCGACTACGTTTGGGCGAATGTCAAGTACATAATTGAAAACTCAATATATTGCGCAATCGATTGCATTTTTAGTGGCAAGTCGAAAGAAGACATTAGACACATGGAGCTCTACTCAGAATATGACAGCGGAGCGTCAATTCGCGACATTGTTTCGAATTCAGCTGAAATAAACCCGGACTACGGCGATGTTGTTCCAGGTAGCGGAACTGATCTATCAACTTTATTTGCGAGACTCATTGAATTCGGCATTGAATGCGCGCTCAATGTAGCCGACTATGCCATGGGCGGTGATTTCAGAGTTGACGGCACGGGCTTTGGCCTTGGATCCGACGTGCCTCTAGTGGACGTCGTGGAAGCCGCAAAGAAGCGCAGGAATGCAGGCGACACCACAGTTTTCCTTGGCCAAGTGCGCATTGGAAGTATGGATGCAGTAGGAGAATATGTAGCTGCGCGGGAAAAATTTGAGAAAACTGTACTGCCGGCTGAACTCCATTCCGCAGCCATGGCGGTACTCGTTGCCGGCGACTGACGCGAAACTATTTTTGTTGACACGGCCACAGGAGCTAGCAGCGTCCGTGGCGGGTCGGTAGCTCAATGGTAGAGCAGTGGC
>JAITDL010000027.1 GCA_031282565.1 Puniceicoccales bacterium | reverse complement strand
TGATCCTCCTGCGGTCGTAATTTCCAGCGGCAGAAATGCATTTTCCATGGCGCGGAGTACTCTATCCAGCGGAGGGATATGGCATTGGATGTTTTCCCGCATGCGTACGATTTCAATTGACCGCGACGGCGGCAACGACCTGGCGGCGATGAGGGAGTCGGTTAGGTTGTTGGAAGAAGGTTCTGCGCTCGTGCTGTTTCCCGAAGGTTCACGGTCGCCTGACGGAACGATCCAACCGGCAAAACGTGGCGTTGGATTGCTGGCATCCATGGCGAAAGTTCCCATCATTCCGGCGAGAATTTTCGGATCCTACGAGGCATGGGGCCGAGGAATGAGTATACCAAAATTTTTCTCCCGGATACATGTGGCCTTTGCTGCTCCCCTGTTGCCGGAGGAATATCTAGCGCGCTGCGACGGCTCAAATCGCCACCAGTTCATTGTTAATCTTGTCATGGAGCGGATCTCGCAGATCGAAAGCAGTTACATTTTCCGGTAAAAGATTTATGCGCTGGAGCAATTCAACTGCCACCATAGCCCTTGACTGGCGGCATTCGAGTGGCAAACTGGGAGGCGCATGGTTCGAAGGGCGCCAGTGCTGAAGCCGGCCAAAAAGGGCGAAGTTGATCTGCTAGTGTTGGCTGCGGAGTGTTCCGGTGACGAGCTCGGCGCCGAGCTAATTGGCGACTGCATTCGCATGGATGGCGCTGTCAACGTGTGGTCAGCCGGAGGGAACGCCATGGCGAAGGCTGGAGGAAATTTCCTGATAAACGTGGCCGATCATTCGGCGATGGGGCTCTTCGATGTCATTCGCCATCTGCCGTTTTTCCTCCGCTACTGCGATGCCGTCGTCGATTGGATTGCAAATGCACTGCCAAAACGCGTGTGTTTCATCGATTCGCCGTCGCTGCATCTCCGCGTGGCGAAAAAACTAGCTAAGATGGGGATAGCAAAGAAAGCGGGCGGGCCAGTTTCGCTGTACTATTACGTTGCTCCACAGGTTTGGGCGTGGAAGCCGGAGCGTAAATTTGAGATGGCCAAGATCATAGATTCACTTGCTGTGCTTTTCCCATTCGAGGTTGCGCATTTTGCAAATACCGCCATGGCGACGGCGTACGTTGGCCACCCATTTATGGATGAGGGCTGTCGAAGTCCAATCCACTACGCAAATGACGGCGCCATGTTGCTTTTGCCAGGCAGCCGTCCGGCGGTTGTTAGGAGAAACTTTCCGCCAATGCTCGAAGCTGCCACGGCGCCGGAGTTGGAGGAAATACAGCCGGTCGTTTCAATTTATCCGACGAAGGCCATCGGTGAAATTCTTGCGGAAGAGGTTGCAAAGGTTGGCCGTGACGTGCGCTTGATTTCGACCGATGAAGCCCTCAAGAATCCTGTGGCGGCGCGTTTGGTTGCCGTTAGCGCCGGAACAATGTCGCTGCGCTGCGCCCTGGAGGCGATCCCAGGAGTGATAGTATATCGCACGCACCCGATGACCTATTGGATTGGTCGCCATCACGTTAAGCTGTCAAATCTTGGAATTGCCAGCATCATCCTTGGCTATGAGTTCTACCCGGAATTCATCCAGGGCGCAGCCGAGCCGCGGGCAATGGCGGAGAAATTGGCGCAATTTATTGGCGCCGGCGATGATTTTGCGGCCGTAGCATGCGAATTGCGCAGAGAGCTTTCCAGGCCGCATCTAAAGCCGGCGCAGTGGCTAATGGAAAAATTGTAGTTAGAGATTTCCAAATGCAGAATGACGCTGCAGCTAGCACAGCTGTTATGTTTAAAAATAATTTACCTGTTTTGCTGCGCTATGCCAATGCATTTCATTTGTCGAAAAGCATTGCACCCGGGCGCCGCGACAGTAGGTCCAGAGTGTCGTGGTTTCGTCTGAGTTCAGCTTGTGTAGTACGTTGCACGTGGATAAACCTGGGCACGCAGCGGAACCAGAAGGTGGAAATTTTCATCCAGTTGTCTCCATCGTGCTTAAGTCTGTTGTTACGGCCGTTGCCATTGGCAATGTAGTTCTTATTGCTGTCCATGTCTATGTCTCACTGTCGGTTGCCATAGCTTCGGCTGTGCTAGTTGTAGCCATCGCCGCACTTAGCATATGGAAGGATGCGACTGTCATTGCTGCGTTGGCCGAAAAAAATCCTGAGCGCCTATGCCATATTTGGAGTGAAAATGTTAATCGCGTGCGCCGTGGTGGTGATGCTTCAGCGAACGATGCAGTCCTGGAGGTGCAGTATTTTCCGAGTCTCATTGCACGAAAAAATGAAGTATTCGCCGGAATAGTCAGCGACGCCACGGTCCACGGCATCGGCGAAGAGGCTATTTCTGCAGTTATCGAACGACTCAACGATTCATTTGCCAATGAATTTGCAATGCAAAGTGAGCTCAAATTCACGCGGCGCATGAGCTACATGGTCATGGATGATTTTTTCTATGTGCAGGACTTCTGGGCGCGGATGGAACTTGGCATTGAAACCCATCGGGAGCTAGCTAGGAAAATTGACCTAATTTCATTCAGTGGCGGCGGCGCGAAGGGCGTTTGCTATGGTCCGCTGCTTGAAATACTTCATTCCAAGGAGGCTGGCAACATATTCAGTCCGAATTGCAAGTTTGCCGGGTCATCGGCTGGCGCACTGGCGGCAATTATGGCTGCGTTCGGCGGTACGGACATGCGCAGGTGGCACGGAGAAATGCAGAGTGCAATTTCCCCGTTTTTTTCAGACTCAAAATTGCGCATCGCCTATCCAACTTGCAATGGCAGCATGTGCGGCGGTTTGCTGTCTGGATTTGGACCAATTGAAGTCGTTGACAGATTTACAGCTTCTGCAGTGGCAGATTTTCTTGGCAAACTGCAGCCGCATCAACTTGCGGCGTTGGCTGAAGATGAACGTGAAAGAATTTCTCAGCTGATGCAGCCCTATGACACCTCGGTGAATCGCGAACCGTTCATGGTGCGATTTTCAGACATCATTTTGCTGCGCAAACTTCCTGGTGGAACTGCTTTTGCGAGCTTCCTTTACATAACCATGTGGGATGCCGACAATAAGAAGACGCTTGTCGCAAGCCATGAAACGACTCCAGATTTCCCCATAGCGTTTTCGGCGCGCATTTCGATTGCGCTGCCTGCAATTTTCAAAATGCTTCGAATCGACATTCCATTTGCCGACGGCAAATCAACCGGCGTGCACCGCTACTGCGATGGCGGGGTTGAGCATCAAAATCCGTTCGTGGCCAGCGTACTTGACGGCCATACATTTGACAATCCGCTATTCTGCATTTTCGACAGTGACGGCCACGCCTTTGGAAGGCACAAATCGAATTGCGATCCGGCCGTTGAATTTCCATGCATGCAAATACTTCGCGCACTCGAGATTGCCGACGATGATCTGCCGGAAAGAAGGAAGAACATTTTGGAGGAAATAAAATCGAGAGAAACGATGATCGTGCCACACGGTGTCCTGGAGACGGTATCATTTTGGGCCAGCAGTGAGAATGTGGATGCCGCTGTGCGCCAGGCGAATGTTGCGATTTGGAGGAGGGTGTGCGAATTGTCCAGATGTGGCGCCTGTCTGTGATTTTGATTGACCTTCACGCGTAGGATGCAAGTGTTATCCGCATAGTGAATGTCGCCGGCTCCGACGTGACCGAAAAAATGTGGTCCGGCAGTGAGTTCTTCATTGCCGCCGCTATCAGCGCAACGGCGATTGCGTGTGGCGTTCAAACATTGGATGTGGTTGCAGAGCTAATCGGTTGGCACATAATTTTTTCCGAAAGTTTTTTCGGCCGCGCCATTAAATTTACATTGTATCTGCTGACTTTTGGAATCTTGTTCATTGTATGTCTTGCAATTAGGCACAAGTACCTCAGCGGCGGATATGTATACTATGAAAATCTGTTTAAGAAAAAGCCGCAACCGCCTCCCGCCGAAGACAAGCAGCAGGAAGCAGTAGAAGATCCGGTGAAAATCGATCGGTTAGATGACGATCTGCAGCCTGTGAGTTCGCCGGCTGCAAAGGCCGCGCGAGTTAGGCAAAAGATAAAAGCAAGTCTTTCGGCCGTTAGCAATGTACTGAGTGATGGCGACAAAGCAGGAAAAATTACGAAGGAATGTGCCGCCAAATTAGCGTTACTTACACGATTTAATATCTCAGATGGTAGCGCTGATGCTGCGGAAGAAGTGATAGCTTCCGAAGACGGTAGAAAGTTTTTTGAAAAAATTAGCGCGTGTGCGGCGACCATAGCCGATGACGGTGACATAGCTGCGGCAGTCGATGATGCGCATGGCGCACTTATCGGACTTCTTGCGAAAATCAATTGCGACGGTGGCTCATTGCCGGAAGATGAGTTGAGAAAAAATTGCGAAATAATGGGACGCTGCAAAAGCGCCATCGCCGCGATCAACTCTGCCGCGGTGCAGGTTGATGATTTGCTTTTTAGCGGCGACGATGTTGGAACAGTGGCTTGGCGCCATTTGATTAAGTTGTTTCGCATGTTGCGTGCGCTTAGCGCCATGGAGAAGGCCAACGGAAAACCTGCAAAGGCGAAATGGAGTGCCGCTGAAATTGCAACCATTGACGCAGTTGAAAGATTTTTCGCAGATGGAGGCACGAAACCATACGAAGAATTCGCCGCCATAGCCGACGGATGCTGCGACGCGGATGCTGATGGCGGGAAAGACTTGCGGTGCGACATTCCAAGCGAACTATTTCCGCTACGGGACGTGTCGTGGATGATGGCAGCCTACTGCTGCTGGAGATGTGCCGCGAAAGTTAAAATTCATTTTGCGGTTTTGTGTGCAAATCTAGCCAACGGTAGTGAATCGATGCCGGATGATGTCCGCCAGCTACTTGCGACTGGAGCAAGCGCATGCGGTGAGCGTTTTCAGCAGAAAGTGGCTGCCTGCGGGGAAGCCGCCAACGGCGCAGAGCTAAAATATCTCAGCGCAATTAGCGAAGCATATTGCATTATCAGGCAAATGTACGCCAACACGGCGGCGAGCAAACGCTGCGGAATCGCACATTTGCCGGCACTAAAAAGAGTCGTCGATGAGTTGACGTCGCACAAAAAACCTGACCAAGATGCGGTGGAAAGAATTGCGGCGGAACTCAGGGACATTGGCGTAAAATTTACGCAACCGGCAGAAGAGTCCGTGTGACGCTAGCTGTGGCGCGAATTTGAGAAAAATTTGCTAATTGTGATGGTGGTTGGCCGTAATGGCTTGCCTAGGCGCTCGACGTTGACCCTACTTCGTCTGCGGTGACTGGACGAATAGAACTTCACTCATTCGACGGCTATGGTTTTCCGAATGAAACAGATTGCGTGGAAGATTCCTTGGATGTGGAATTCCACAATGAAAATTTCAGGGATGTGGCTGCGGAGATGCCGTTTAGAACAATTAAAAACTCACTGATTCATTCGCCGGCAATTGCCGACGATGAAATTATTGGCAATTTCGACGTCTACACAACTACAAACAAGGTGCTCTGCGAGCGCTGGGAGAAGAACGTAGCAGCGGTCCGCTTCGGCGGTGAGAAATCAGCCAGCGGATCCGTCATTGCCGGACAATTTTTCCCATGCGCCTGCGCGATGAGGGATAGCATGATCAACGAAATTAGGCGGGGCTATGGCGATGATGGCGATGACATTTGCCGCTGCGTGGCTGAAGCGTTCGATGGAGAACTCGCAACATATGAAAAACTAAAATTCACAACGAGAATGAAGTACATGGCGATGGACGATTTTCTGTTTCTGCAGAGAGTCTATGCCATGCGCGAGTTTGGGTGCTGCAACGGCCAAGGTGTGTCCGAGCCGGTAGATTGCATTTTATTTTCCGGCGGAGGTGTTAAGGGCATAGGATTTGCGCCACTTGGCGAAATATTTTCATCCCGTGAATACGAGGATGTGATCTCAGAAGATTGCAAATTTGCCGGCACCTCTGCCGGGGCGATGGTTGCCGCCATGTGCGCATTTGGCGTAGTGGACATTGCCAAGCCAATTCGCGGCCTAATGGATATCAGTTTACCGCTAGGCAGGGATGCGAATTTGCTAAATGCTTACCCGGCAATGGCAGCATCCCTCGATTCAGGATTTTGCGACTGCCTAAAACCCATTGAGTTGATTGACAGGTACATTGCGACCGAGATTCGGCAATTTCTACGGTCACTGGATGAAAATGATTTGCAGGTACTTGACGAGGATGAATTGGAGCGCGTTAGACTGCTTAGCGAACCCTATGACATTCTGTCGAATAGAGAACCGCACATGGCGCGCTTTTCCGATATTTCTATGCTGCGGAAACTGCCCGGCGGAATTGGTAAGTTTCACTGGCTTGCAATCTCCATGTGGAACTGCGGCGGTGAAAAAACTGTCTTTGCGAGCGCCGAAACCACTCCGGATTTCCAGGTCGCCTATGCCATCCGCATATCAATTGCCATGCCAACGCTAATGCGCCGCGTTCGCATGGCAATTCCAGGTTTGGACGATCCAAATAGTCCGTGCACCTACTCCGACGGCGGCACAGAACAGAACATGCCTGATCCGGCAAAAGCATTTGGGGCAGACGGCTGCCGCCATCCACTTTTCTGCACTCTCGATAACGACGGCGAGGCCTATTCCGGAGTTGAGCGGAACACCTTTATTCCATATTTCCCGTGGCTGTTCAACATTCTCTCCATGATTAGCAAAGCCAGTGGCCGCATGGCAAAAAATTTCTCCATTTGCTCCGGCGAAGATTGCCTGATCGTTCCACACGCAACTGTCAGCACCACACAATTTTGGGTCAATGAAATCGACCTGCTAGCCGCCACGCACCAGGCATCGCTTGCGGCGAAGAGAAAGTTGGAAGAAATGAGAGGGCTATCGGCATAGAAATTTTGCGGAGTGAGGGCGCCGCGCTGTGATGCTGCGCCGCTAGCAAAATATAAGTTCGCGGCGCCTCTTTTCATTGCAGCTGATTTGCTGTCAATTTTCCGGGTGAACAAGCAGTATTAGCTTGACCAAATTTGAAATTATGCTTCCATTGTGCCGTGAATGCGAACCAGTCGATCAACGCATTGGACAGGATCGGCGGTCGGCTACTGATGGTTCGCATGGTTTCTGCCACGGCTACGGCCTTGGCGGCAGCTGGCGTATGTAAAACGCTGTGCGCCATCGCCAAAGACGGTCTGTCGGCCGGCGACATTGTTTTGGCGGTTTTAGCTACAATTTTTACCGGTGGGATTTTTCTAATAGTAGTTGCCATATATTTGCTGATCCAGTGCAGACGGCCGGGAACGGCACTCGCTAAGCTGAGCAGCGTTCTTCTTGCTGTTAAAAAAAATAGCACAGCCGGCAAAAGCACAGGAAAAGCGGCCAACCCAGTCAATCCGTCGCCGTTGCCGGCCGGTGATGGGACGGCGATCGGATTGGATCCAACTGCTGTGTCTTCAGGCGGTTCTGCGACAAATCCGCCGGTTTCCGTGTCACCGTCGTCCGCGGTTGCGTCGGTGAAAAATTCGCCGGCTCCGACACCGAGTCAGCCATCTCAACCTTTTGGCGGAACAACTCCGCCTTTTACGCCTATCCATGGATCTTCGTCGTCCGACAGTCCTCCCATCCTTCTACCGTCACCGGTTAAGTTGTCGCAGGAGCAGTTGCAAATGTTTCAGTCGCCTGATCCAGCGCTGCCTGTTGCGGCCGTTACTCCGCGCTACAGCTGGTTGCCGAAATTGCTACAAGAACTCGGCGATGAAATTTTTGAGCCAATTGAACCGCCCGAACGGACTGGTTGTCCTCAACAAATAGGGCGCAACTATGGCAGTGCCGCGAGTCTTTTTTGCAGTGGCATAAGTGAATTCCTCGGAGGTGAATTTCACATGGGCGACGTGGCAGAAATTGATCCAGAAGACTTCATTATCGGATGCAGCATTTCCGCTGATGAATGCAACTATGAGTTCTTGAGCTGTAGATTTGGCAATCTTCCGCAGGTTGCAGGACTTAGAGTGCGCCAAGATGTAAACGCAGACGGCAGAGCGAAGGAGCGAGTGAATGATTTCTTTCAACTGGTCAAACTGTGGCGCAATTTTGATAAATGTTGCTGCGACGTGTCTTCGCATGCTTTGGCTGCGGCACGTATTGCTGGCTTTAACATGGAGGCCGTCGAAAGAGAGCTGCGAGAAATTTTTCTCGAAGATTTCGCAACATCCTGCAGTAAAAAGCTCTCGCCAGTGCAGCTAGAGCTGTGCGGCAAACTTTTTAAAAAGCCAGATGGTCGCGACTGTTTCATTTGGTCGCTAATCGAAGATGAAGCAACTGACTATCTAAGAAGACAAATTGGCCTGTATTTAGTTGGTTCGGCAAGTTCACAATGGAACAAATTTTACGGATTTGATCACGCAAGCGTGGTTGGTTTGAAATTTAATGAGTTGGCAGCCGGCGATGACTTGGGACAAATCGTTCCAGGCTATGAAGATTGTGTCATTCAAAAGTGGTCTCCGGCTGCAGAGTTGATGAAAGAACTCATCGCCATAGCAAACGACTGCATTGAAAATGGCAGCTGCCGGGAAATATTTACCGGCAAGCATCGAATAAGTACAGATGGCCATGGTGTTCTTACTTGTAAGTTCGAGGGCAAGATTTGTCCCATAACGGCTACGTCAATTTTTAGCGTGGCACAATTGGTTGCAGGACGCGAAAAGTCAAATGGCGAATTCATTTCAGGAATGAATGATTTACGTGGAAGTCTCAGCGCATGTATTTCTGCACATAATGAAAATCTGACAGTAGAAAGTGAAATATTGCGCCAAAGGGCGGAAATTGGTTCCACGGTGGTGGTTCGCCGGCAGGAGCAGTCGCAAATGCCTCTTCCGCTGGAAGTGACGTCGATATTTCGAGCGCCGGATGCTGGTCAGCCGGTTGTCACAGAAATTCAGCGGTGCAGCTGGTTGCCGGATGTGATGCAAAAACTCGGCGATGAAATTTTTGAGCCAATCGAGCTTGGCGATAGATCTAGGTCTTGTGGCCCTGCCAATTACGGCAGCGTCGCTAGTCTTGTTTGCGAACTCAATGGTAACATATGCGGTGCCGGTGATGCAGACCCTTTCGTAAGAAAAATAAAACCCGGCATTGATCCTGATCGTCTTAGGCTTGGCGCCAGTGTCAATCCTGCGGATTGCACACAGCAATATCTGCAAAGCCTGCTCGATGATAATAAATCATTGAAAAAATATGGCATAAAAATAAAAGTACGCCAGGATGTTAACGGCGATGGCAGGGCCATGGAACGGTGGAATGATTTCTGGGATTTGGTCAAACTGTACCGCGACGCTAATAGAAAATATAAAACTCTTGGCGCCAAAGCAAAGGTTACTGCTAAGAGGTTAAAACTTAGAAAAGCTGGTGTGCTCGATGACATTGAAACACGTATCGTGGGAGATAAATTTACCGAAAGGTTTAGAGAATTGTACAGCGCTGAGCTAACGGCCGAAGAAATAGCAGTGCGAGACGAAATATTTAAGTCCATAGATTGCTGCCGCAGTTTCGTCTGGGGTATTTTCAAATCTGGGTTGGAAAAGCATCTCCATAGCGCAATTGGCGCTGCCATGATGAATGTTCCTCGGTTCCAATTCCGTGGAGCTAATCCGGAATACCTAACTGGGAGAAGGCTCGATGTCATGATTTTTAGTGGTTACATCAATGGTGAAGTTGAACATGAAGTGCTGAGACCAGGATCTCCGGCTGCAAGGTTGATGGCCAAACTTATCAACATCGGGAATAGGTGTGCGGAATCGACGGTTGAATATGTCATGGGCAATGAGTTCACCGTTGATGGCGCGACATACGGTCTCGGTGAGCCTATTCCGCTGCGTGATTTATTGGCGCATGTATTTCATGAGGCAGAACGATCTGCAGAACTCAATGATGACATTCATGAAATCGAGGAAGCTAGGGTAGAATGCGAAAATGCTATTGCGGCACTGCAGTCAAAGGAAGAATCGGTTCGCGAATTTAACTTAGTCTATGCCGCAGCGAAAGCGCCACCTCAACTGGGTGAATTGCGTCACGCCGTTGTAGATGGCAATGTCGGTAGAGATGCGGAAATTGATAGACTTTTGACGTATTTTTTTAGTCCGTTCGAATGTACGTATTTAATATCTTCCGGCACAGGCACTTGTGTGTGCAGCGCAATTGAACTTGTAAGCAGCGGAAAGGTGGAGGCGGGCAAATTAAAAGTTGGCCAAGAAGATGTGGACCGCCTAAGTGGAGCATCTAAATCAGATGGCGGAGCAATATGTTTTCCCTTAGATGCTTCTGATGAAGATCTTGATTTCGGCGATGATGCCGATGTCTCCACGGAACAAGAAGTGCCTACGCCTTTGACTCCAAGCGAGAAGTCCGCAGAAATCTGGCTGGAAAAATGTCGCCCTTATTATCGTCAATTGGGTGCGCTGAATTTGCGCGATGAAATTGACCTAGCTGGCAAGGACATGGGTAAATGGAACTTGCTATGGACTCTGGTTGAGCAAAGATCGAAGCTGAAGAAAGACTTCGAGCAGCTGTTTATGGATCTACATAATTCATTTCCGAGAGATTCTGATCGGAAAAGTATTATTCCAACTCGTGGTGCCTTTGATTCGTTTTGTGGAAAATTTGAAGAAGCTTTTTACTGGCTTGGCCATAAGGAATTATTTGACTGCATATTTGGCAATGATGCGCTTAAGCGCATCCTAGAAACAGTGTGGCGTGATCCCATCAAAAAGTTTCTCTCAATCGGCATGCTCTTCCGTGTGTGCGAATTGACGTCGAAACAACCGGAAGATGCGCCATCCGAGGCTGCTCCATTGTCCTATTGGCAAAACCCCGTTGATCCTGGAATTTTTGGCGGAATGTACATGATGTACATTGTCAAAGCGTTGCACATAGACAAATCAACGATGGTTGGACTGTCTTCAATTAAAGTGGAACGAGGGTCATGGTGGGCGGCGGCGCCTGGACGGCCGTGCACCACGCCTTCACCAGCCCCACCCCGGAGTGGATCGAGCGCTTCGAAGAAGACCCGGGCGCGGCCCTCGCCTACGCCTATGAC
>JAITDL010000055.1 GCA_031282565.1 Puniceicoccales bacterium | reverse complement strand
TGTCTCGCAGTCTGCGCACCAACTTTGATTAGAAAACTAACGATATTTCCTTTATCTTCCATAATCAATCCAAAAACAGTAGATATATGCGGCAGTAAAAGTTCGGCGCCTGGAATATTCCTGAGTATTTCTGGTTGGTTTGATAAATATGCAATAATTTTTTGCGCATGTTCTTTGTTTGATTTATCAAATGGCAACAAGAGAATGCATTGTGTCGAAAAAACCATGTCAACGTTCTCCCGCATCGCTTCACTTCTTTGTCAGCTGGTAGATTTAATGGACCAGTTGGAAGTTCCATAAGAAGACATTCTATTTTGTGTTCTATATCATGACAACGTATTTCGACCTCACGATGGCCTCCAATTGATGTTGATGTGATGATTGAAGAATGTGGACTTGGAGTCCCAACTTCAAAAGTAGTAAGTGGGTTTGTCCCAGTAGCGCCAGCGGAATCCACAATACGCAAAGTTTATTATTCAAGACAACATTTGGCAAATAAAATATACACAAATTTACGTTAACTGTAAGAAATTCGGATGCGTTCCACTTTTGCCGAACAAAAAAGCGACAGTGCGAATTGCGCACTGTCGCGTTAGCATTGCTATGCTTCACAACAACAGCCTAAACTTTGCCGGAAAAGGCGTCCAGGTATATGGCGCGGACTTCTTCCACAGACGGATAAACCGGGTTTGCCGAGGTGCACTGGTCGTCGAATGCCAACCGCGACATGGAGTCGAGCTGGGCCATGAAGTCGCTTTCTTTTACGCCCCAGGCCTTTATCGATAGTGGAATTTCGATCGCCACCATGAGTTCCTGGATTGCGGCGATGAGAGATTTCACCAACTCGTCGTCGGTTTTCCCACGAAGGTCGAGTATTTTTGCGATCTGGCCAGAGCGGGCAACTGCTTCCGGCGCTTTGTACTGTGGAAACGCAGCCTGCTTGCGCGGGCAGTCCGTGGCGTTGAAACGTATCACCTGCCTGAAGACGAGAGCGTTGGCGATGCCGTGTGGGATGTTAAAGGCGGCACCGAGTTTGTGGGCCATGGAATGGCAGATTCCTAAGAATGCGTTGGCGAAGGCCATGCCGGCGATGGTGGCTGCGTAGTGCATTTTTTCGCGGGCTTCCATGTCGGCGGAACCGTTTTTGTAGGATCTCGGCAGGTACTCGAAAACCAATTTGATGGCTTCGACGGCGTTTCCGTTGGAAAATGGTGAAGCCATTGATGATACGTAGGCTTCAACGGCGTGAACCATGGCATCGATTCCTCCCGCCGCCGTGAGACCTTTCGGCATGGCATCGACGAAGTCCGGGTCAACGATGGCCATGGACGGTGTCAGTGCGTAGTCGGCGATTGGGTATTTAATGTGTGTGGCGTCGTCGGTTATGACTGCAAATGGAGTTACCTCGGAGCCCGTTCCCGATGTTGTTGGGATTGCAACAAGCTGTGCCTTTGATCCGAGTTGGGGAATTGTGCATGTGCGCTTGCGTATGTCCATGAAGCGCATGGCAATGTCCTGGAAATTTGTTTCCGGATGCTCGTAGAGCAGCCAGGCAATCTTCGCCGCATCCATTGGCGAGCCGCCGCCGAACCCAACGATCAAATCAGGGGCAAATGACTGCAATTGAGCCAGAATCTGCCGCACCGTTGAAAGTGTTGGATCCGGTTTCACGTCGGAAAATACCTGGCATTCAACGCCAACGGCTGCGAGTGCTCCAACGACAGGCTTCGTCCCGCCGGAATCGAACAGAAACCTGTCGGTCACTATGAGCGCACGTTTTTTGCCGGCGTACTCCTTCAACGCCAAGTCCGTGGCCCCGCGCTTGAAATAAATTTTTTGAGGAACTAGAAACCAGAGCATATTTTCCCGCCTTTCAGCAACTGTTTTGTAATTTAGAAGATGTTTAATGCCAACGTTTTCACTGACAGAATTTCGACCCCAGGATCCGCAGCCAAGAGTTAGAGATGGTTCCAGGCGAAAATTATATAGATCGCCGACTCCGCCCTGGGATGCGGGGCAGTTTATGAGGAGACGTCCCGTGGGCAATTTATTGGCGAAGTAGTCAATCCTATCTCCATTGAGTGGATTGGTGTAGAGAACTGATGTGTGTCCAAGTCCGCCGATGTGAACGAGGGCAATTGCGATGTCAACGGCCGCTTGAAAGTTGCCGGCGCGGAAAAGTGCCAGAACCGGCGACAATTTTTCGTGGGCAAATGGATTCGAAGCATCGTATATTTTTTCCTCTGACACAAGGATTTTTGTCGATTCAGGAACTTTAAATCCGGCAAGTTCTGCAATTTTCACGGCCCGCTGGCCGACGATGGCCGGGTTGGCGCCCTTTTCCTGAATCAGTATGGCTCCGAGTTTCTTAGCTTCGGATTTATCCATGAAGTGGGCGCCGCGGTATGTGAGTTCCTTTTTGAGTTCATCGTAGATCTGGTCAACGGCGACCACCGACTGTTCGGATGCGCATATGACTCCGCAGTCAAAGGTTTTAGATAGCAGAATTGTTGACGCCGCCATTTTTATGTCGGCAGTTTCGTCGATAACCGCCGGCGTATTCCCGGCTCCAACGCCGATTGCCGGCTTTCCGCAGCCGTAGGCGGCGGCGACCATCCCGGGGCCGCCGGTGGCAAGGATCGCCTTCACAGACTGGTGCCGCATTAGGGCGTTTGTGAGTTCCAGTGTCGGTTCACCGATCCAGCCGACTATGTCCTGCGGCGCACCGGCTTCCACGGCTGCGTCGCGGACAATTCTTGCCGCTTCGACGGTGCAGCGCTTGGCTCGCGGGTGCGGCGAAAAAATAATTCCATTGCGGGTTTTCAGAACTATGAGCGCCTTGAAAATTGCCGTGGATGTTGGGTTTGTCGTCGGTATCACGCCGGCAATGAGTCCTAGCGGAGCGGCGACAACTTTATGGCCGCCGGCTCTGTCCACGGCTATTACTCCGCAGGTTTTTTTGTCTTTGTATTTGTTGTAAATGTATTCCGCGGCGAAGTGATTTTTGATTACCTTGTCCTCGACTATGCCCATGGCGGTCTCGGCCACGGCCATTTCGGCGAGGTCAATGCGCATTTTCCCGGCGGCTTTAGCTGCAGCGTAGAATATTGCATCAACTTTTTCCTGGTCAAATTCTGCATAAATTGCCTGTGCTTCGCTGGCACGGGAAATCAGCTCCTCCAACTCCTGGAGCGTCTTTGCTCCTTCCGATCCGCAACGGTGTCCGCACTTGCAATGTTCAGCCATCCTAAAGTCCCTGCCGCCATGGTGTCGCTTGCGGTTGTGCAGTCAAATGCTTTTATCGAACTGGCCATGGTGCTTGCATTTTGTCCGCCTGTGTCACAGGTTCCGTTGGGTTGCGATGGCAAGGGAAGCGGAAAGTTTGGGCTGCATCGGTGAAAAGTTGCGATCGACGCTGAACTATTTGTCTGGCCGCCAAGATTTAAGGAATGATGGCCACTGGTCGCTGGACCGAATGCTGCGCATGCTCGAAGTCGGCGGCGTGCGCAGGAATGGGCCGTTTATTCAGATCGCTGGAACAAACGGAAAAGGTTCCACCTGTGCATTTTTGGAGTGCGGTTTGCGCGCTCTTGGATTGAAAACCGGCCTCTACACATCGCCACACCTTGTGAAATGGAGTGAACGGATAAAGCTCAACGGGAATGACATAGACGACGAAACATTTCTGCAACTTCTGCTGCACTG
>JAITDL010000036.1 GCA_031282565.1 Puniceicoccales bacterium | reverse complement strand
AATAGCTGCAAACTCGCGGATGCCATAGAGCTTTGCAAGAACTATGCTGAATTTGATTGGCTCCGTTGTGCATTGGATTGTTTCCGTTGCGCATCGGCGGACCGCATCTTCCGCTGACTCATCTATGGGCGAAAAAATGACTGCTGCTTCGCTGCCGTCGATAAACTTTGCGATGCAAAATCTGAAGTTGTTGCCGAAGATGTCAGTGCCAGCGGTTATTTCGTAACCTGTTGGCGTTTTGCCGATGAGACGAGCATCCATTGTGGAATGGCAATGTAAAAAAGTGGGAAAAACAACGAAAAAAATGATTTATATTTCCAGGCGAAGATAGACGGATCACAGTATCCGCCATCTTGCTTGCCTTGTCAAGCATATGTGCAAAAATGGCCACATCTTCACGAGCATAGGCAATGAGAATGAGTCGATGTCAACATCTCCGAGGTAGCCGTAGGCGAAAATCAGTTGGATGACCTTCGGACCCTCGGCGACGATGCCCCTGAGGCCCGTAAGACAATTGCAAAATTGTTCGTAGGAAGGTGCATGGGGCGAGCTTGGAACGAGAGCTGCGGTGCCGATGCCGTCGACGGTGGCAAAAAAAATCGGGACCGAATTTCCGTCAACGAAGCAAAATTTCAGTGAAAGTGATGTGGGTGTGCCCTTTCTGGCTCCGAAGACCGGTTGAACATTTTCCGTAAAGTTCGCTGCAAACGCATGCGGTGTTTCTGGCGCATGACCTCCATGGCCGTCGGCGCATGGATGTTGTGGCAATGACGAGCAGTAGCGTGATTGTCTGCCGAAATTTGCTCTAAGTGGGATTATGCGCGTGGGAAAGCTGCCGGGAGGTTCGCACGGTGGCCTACGAAAAATTTCGGTGGTTTCTTCGCCGATCGAATCGTCGCTGCTTATGTCGACGTAGGAAGTGGCCAAAGGCGTCGGCGGATATTCGACTGTTGCAGCGTCCACAGCCCGTTGATTGCGAGGCATTTACGGAAAAGGCAACAAAAATCTTTGCCGCCACAGGTGGCGCCGTCGCACGGCACAAAATTTCATCAAACCAGCATAAAAATTGTTCCAGCGGCGCAGGAAGTTTCGATGATTCCGCGATGGGCTTCGGAAGACAGACTGCTGAAATCCCGACTGGCAACCATGGCAAAGCCAACAAATGGACCGGCTTTCGATCCGTCAGCCATGGCTATGCTGTTGTCCTCCGTAAAACTGCGGCATCGCACAACTGTTGCAGATGTAGTAACTTCTGAAATTATTACCGCGACTGCACCTACACTAGGGACGTTCACCGTAAAAAATTGGAACTCTTTGCCGGTAAAACTAAGGCCGGTGCATGAATTTGTTGGAGTAGTATTTGTGTCCATCTGAACGCGTCTGTGCAGCGGCGGCGGAAGTGCAAGAAAAAAATGGCGCCCTAAAAAATCCACGACAGCTGCACAGCAGTAGTTTGCTTCGGAGAGATAATTTCGCGAATGCAGGTGATTGCCTAAACTAACCTGGCAATTTGATTTCCGCGCCGGCTATGTGGAAGCGTCGCAAAACGGAAATGGGCATATGGCAAATGCGGAAAAAATTGTCTTGTTTTTTCGCAAATTAAAACTCAACCATGTTCGCGCAATGGCTGCAGGAAAACTTATTTTTCCAAACGGATTCGAGTTCATTGGCGGAGGCGCGCCAGATGACTATTCCAGCACCTATTCAGTGGCTAAAGGCCTATCAGTCCATCATTCCGTGAAGCCGCTGTGGAGGGTGGGAACTGCAGTGACGATTGGAGCGGCGTTGCGGCAGGCTTTCGAAACATTATTAACTGACCCAATGCTTTGGGAATGCGTCGCATTTGCTCTTCTTCAATTCCTTCGAGATAAACACAAAGATGCCTACGGCGCCCTGCTTGTCAATGCGTTTTCGGGGAGATCGTGCCACATAGATATTGCGGCGGAAGATGGTACCGTGCGTCGCATTGCCGTTCCTGTGGCTGAAGTGCTGTCCCCGCGCCGGTGGAACAACATTCTCGCGTTGAATAAAATATGCGCACCAGTGTGTCCATCTCCGCTTAACCGCGTGCTAGTTTCCGCAATAAGTGAAACATATTTGTGTGCTGAAACTGAGCAAAGTCCGTGGTTTTGTGCCATGATTATGTATGACATGCTTCGCGCCTGATGCAGGCTGATGGCAGTTGTCGAAGGTGTAAATGATTTAAATGCAACATTTGCTAGCGCTATGGCGGAGCGCAGGCTCAAGCTAGCTTGCGAAGACATGGATAATTTTCGAAAAATGCAATCTGGTGAGCCGCCGAACCACGAAATCGCCAGAGAAATCATTGTTGATTACTGCGGATTTAGCACTGCGGCGGCCGGAGAAATTTTGGCTTTGCGCGACCGCAATCTCATTGAGTTTTACCGCCAATTCGGAACCGACGAAGGCCGGCCTTATTTGGCGTACATAACGCTACAGAAAGAAGTTAGCAAATTAGTCGCCATGCCAGTTGCCGTTGCCAAAGTTCTGGACAGTGGTGCGAGCGCTAAATTCATAGAAATAGTTGTTGTATATAAAGACTACTATAAAAAATTTAGAGAAGTAATTGCGAAATCAATGCGTGGTTTTTTTGCGAATGTTGCAGGTGCTGCTTTCGATGAGTTGGTGAAAAAATTAGTGTTTGCAATGCAGGAGATGGATGCTCGGCCTGGCAGTGAATTTGTTTTGGATCCGATGTATAGTGATCGCATGATTCGCAGCAGATTTGTCCCAACGGCAACGGATACAATTTTCAATTTGCCAAAGCTCCAGACGAAGTTTGTGCTCGGCGGAAGTGACGATGAATTGGCTGCGTTTGCTAGAATTCCACAAAAATATCTACCAATCGGAATAGGCTCTTTGTTCATTTTCTGCTCCAAACATAGGAAAGATAACCATACGAGCATTGCGCAAATTACGCGCACGGCAAATAATAAGGCCGCCGTTGTTTGCATGGTGGGTTCGGGTGATGTGGAAGGTGTGAATAGACCGGTTTTTCTTGCGGAAAGCTTTCCGGCCGGAGACAAGATTGCACTAATTTCTACCGCAAAGGGACTTACGCGCTTGTCACTCGAGTCCATGGAAGGAGTTATTGGACGTGAAACGCTAATTCTAGAGCCGTTTCAAAGCGTGGCGGTTATGGCCGTCTGACCTTATGGTGCCACAAATTCTACAGCGGCAATTTGATTTCCACGCCGGCCATGAGGAATCGCCGCAGCAGTGGGAGAATTGTTTCGTAGTCATCTTCAAGGGCATAGCGGCCGGAGTCGTGGAGTTCGTGCACCTTTAATTCTTCCAGGTATTCTTTCCAGCGGTCGGCCAGCGACAGCGGGAAAACGCGGTCCTTTGCGCCCCAGAATGCTATGCTCTTTTTTCGCGAGAGTATGGCCATTTTTTCAGCCTCATCCTGCAGCCAGCGACCTATGCCGCGCTTGCCGTTCGTTGGAAGGTTGTCGAAAAAAATGCGCGTCGGAATGCGTGAACTCCATGTGTCGTATGGATATAAATATCCAGCCCGGGACCTGCTTCCGATGGATGCGGAATAGGCAGAACAGCGCGCCGGGCCGTTGAAAAAATTCACCGCCAAGTCACCAATTGATCCGTAGCGGAACAGGGAATGCAAAAGCGGCATGCGGTACCCCATGAAGCAGTTGGCGTTTAGTAGCACGATGCGATTGACCCGCTCCGGCCAGCGGGCTGCGACCACCATTCCGGGCACTCCTCCCCAGCCGTGGAGGACGAGATTGAACTTCCCGACGTTGAGCTCCTTGAGGAAGTTTTGGATGTCATCGGCGATGGTGCGGAGCGAGTAGTCAATGTTTTCCGGTTTTGAAGACAGTCCGAAGCCGATGTAGTCCGGTGCGAGGCAGCGGAAGTTTTTTTGCAGGTCGTCGATGAGATTGCGGAAATAAAAGGACCAGAGCGGGATATCGTGTAGGAATAGGACAAGATTTCCCTCACCCTCGTCCACGTAGTGCATTTTTTCACCTCCACGGAGCGTAACAAAGCGACTCTTAAACGGATACAGTTCGCGGAGAGATGGTGGCAATGAATCTGGCATGGGACAGAATGGTTACACTTTTTTTCCAAAACGGTGGCAAGCATTTCCGCGGCAATTGCGCCGCAGGGCCAAAATATTGTGGCTGCCCGACCAGGATTCGAACCTGGACAAATGGAACCAAAATCCAGTGTGCTACCGTTACACCATCGGGCAATGGGCTTCCAGCCTGGCAAAGCGATGGCGCAGCGAACGGTCCAGTCAAGCCAGTTCTGTTGACCGCCGGCTAGCCGAAGACTAGAAAAAACACTTTACCGTAAATGGTTAGCCTGCTAATGTGACCCATGGCCGTGTTTCTGTTTCCTAATTTTTTTAGGCGGAGTCGTTTTGCGTTTTATCTTTTCTGCGCAGCGCAATTCTCCGTTCCGCATATTGCCCGCTGCGACGACTGGGCCGTATTGCTGGCCAGCGGAGAGGCGGCCATGGAGAAACGGCACGCGATGAACCTTTTCCATTGCACTTCCGACTTCGGCGTATCGTCCGTTTTCGTCGGACCAATCATCTCCATGGAAGAAAAAATGGCGGGCAACGCCAACCCATTTGATTTGCGCTCAACGCTCTACGGGATAAAGGTTGGCCTAATCAAGAGTTTTGCCTGCGACGATAGGCACAGCAGACAATTTTATTTGGCAGGAGGCGCCATCGGCGGACGCACAAAGGCGCTTTGTGGAAAATATGAGACATTAAATGGAGAGCGCATCGACTACAGACGCAAGGAGTTGGCCGTGGCCGCCGCGCTGCGCCAATCGAGCCTAAAGGACGATGGACTGAGCTATGTGACCGAGGCCTCCGTTTTAATTGGGTCAGGTTCGGTAAAGTGTGTTGAAAACAAACAACTTACCGGTGAAGCGACGCCCTACAAGATCAGCGACATCGACCTGCAGCTGAGCATTTCCGAGACCCACGGATTTTACAGGCGCGGCGCCATCGAGCTCGGCTGTTTGGCCGGGCTGTGCCTCGATTCCATAGGGCAAAATGGCTTCACAAGGTGGTTTAGTGATGGAGATAAATTATCGCTGAAATCGTTGCGACACACAATTTTAACAACCATGCTAGGCCTGTCCGTTGAGGATGTCCGTCCCGGGTCGCTGCACCTTTTCGGAAAGATTGGTTGGCAATATGCTGCCATGAGGAAGCACAGCGATCTGTCTGCGGTCGTTGATGAAAAAGCCATGTCGTCCGATGTAATTTACGGAGGTCGGCACTGCGCAGTGATTTCCGTCGGCATAAACCACCAGTTAAATGAAAATTTTGCCTACACTCTGGCCATCGAGGACAGCTACGGCCACGGGAGGGCGTCCAGCTCGGCCCGGTTGATGCTCTGCCGCGCGTTCTAGGCGGCCTAGGATTTAGCTTGGAATGGCGACGAAAAGTAGCGATCATTGAAAAAATCTTGCTTTCTTGTCCATTTGACAGATGTTGGCCCACGGCTGTGGGCGGTTCCACATTCCTTGGGTAATTAACAACAAACCCTCCGCATTGTTCGGAGGCAGGCAGTTATGCAACATTTGATGGAGGAGCTTCTCAGCGGCAGCGCACTGGCGCAGCTGGAAGAGGGGCAGATTGTTAGGGGCACTATCACCGAAGTCCGCCAGGGCGAGGTAATGGTAAACATAGGGGCAAAATCGGACGGCAAGGTGCGGCTGTCCGAGTTCGAGGACCAGAGCGAAGTCCAACCGGGACAAGAAATTGACGTATTTCTCGCCCGGCTCGAGGACCAGAACGGCAGTCCCGTGCTGTGCTACGATCGTGCGCGGCAGCAAAAAAACTGGGAAAGGCTGTCCAATAGCGTCGAGGAGGGGTCCATTGTGACGGGGCGCGTCAAGGGCAAAACCCGTGGCGGCCTGGTGGTTAGCATAGGAGTTGACGCATTTTTGCCGTCGTCCCAGCTGGACATCAAACCGGTCAAAAATGTCGACGAATACATAGGCCGCACCTTCGAGTTCAAGGTCGTAAAAATTAACTACGAGCGCCGCAACATAGTCCTTTCCCGGAGGGAGTTGCTCGAAGAAGACCGCTGGCGCAAGTCGCGGCAGATATTTGAAAATCTCAAGCCCGGAGACATCGTTAGCGGCTTCGTGAAAAACATCACGGACTACGGCGCATTCGTCGATTTGGACGGCGTCGACGGGTTGCTCCACGTCACCGACATGAGCTGGGGCCGCGTAACCCATCCAAACCAGGTACTTCGCGCCGGCGAGGAGCTCTCCGTCATGGTGCTGGACATCGACAGGGAGAAGGAGCGCATTTCGCTGGGCCTGAAGCAGACAATGCCGAATCCATGGGACAGCATCGAGCAGCGCTACCCAATCGGCGCCTGCGTCAAGGGGAAGGTGGTGAATCTCGTTCCCTATGGGGCATTTGTCGAATTGGAAGACGGCGTTGAGGGGCTCGTCCACGTGACCGAAATTTCCTGGACGCGCAAAATCGCAAAGCCGTCGGATGTGCTGAAAATTGGCCAGGAAGTTGAAGCCGTTGTCATTGGCATCCAAAAAGATGAGCAAAAAATAGCCCTCGGCCTGCGGCAGCTGGAGGAAAATCCATGGGACAAGATAGCGCACAAGTACCCGGTTGGCACGATAGTCCACGGCAAGGTGCAGAGCATGACCAACTACGGCGCGTTTTTGGAGCTGGAGCCGGGCGTGAACGGCATGGTGCACGTGTCCGACGTTTCGTGGAATCGCAAAATTAAGAATCTCGAGGATTCATTTAAAGTCGGCGATGACGTGGAGGCGGTTGTGCTGTCGGTTGACCAGGATGGACATCGCATATCATTGGGCGTTAAGCAGTTGGCCGATAATCCGTGGCTGCACATTCACGAAACGTTTCACGTGGGCGACAGGGTCACCGGTAAGGTCGTCAAGATTACCAGTTTCGGTGCCTTCGTCGAATTGGCCAAAGGTGTGGACGGCATAATTCATGCGAGCCAAATCCAAGATGAACACGTGGATAAGGTGCGCGACGTGCTGTCGGTCGGTCAGGAGGTGACGGCGCGCATCATAAAGGTTGACCCGTCAAATGAGCGCATTTCGCTGTCAATCAAGGCATTAGACTACGACGAAAGCGAGCTCCAGAAGGAGGTGGATTCCATGCAGGATGGCGCCACGTCGTCCAGCGAATTCGGCACGATAGGCTACCTCTTCGACAGGGCGTCGAGCTAGGAGCAATTTGACCGTTCTGGCTGCGCTCCTTGATGTTGCGGCCAGAGCGCTCCCTGCGAAATGGAGCCGGATGTCAGGATTGAACTGACGACCTTCCGCTTACAAGGCGGGTGCTCTACCAGCTGAGCTAATCCGGCGCTGGTACCTGACCGGGGACTCGAACCCCGAACCAATTGATTAAGAGTCAACTGCTCTGCCAATTGAGCTAGTCAGGCACCGCCGACTTCTTCATGGAGCTGCCGCCGCGACCCGCAAGAAAAATTTACGGAGGAAGCTCTTCTCCTTGTCCGTCCGCTTGTGGCTGAGACAATTAAATTTGTTTTTGAGAAGTGATGAAAAATGATTGACTCAGCGGAGGAACGGGATGCCCTTGGCCAGATGGTCATGGACAGAGAAGGCATTGAGTCGCGAGTTAGGGACATCATCGTGAAGCAGTTGAACGTTAGCGCCGACCAGCTGCGCGATACGAGTTCCTTTTTGGAGGATCTCGGCGCCGATTCATTGGATTTGGTTGAGCTGGTGATGGCCTTCGAGACCGAGTTTAAGAACGAGATCTCCGGAGAAATCCCAGAGGCTGACGCGGAAAAGCTTCGCACAGTTAAAGATGTGGTGGACTACATCATGGCGAAGGTGTCCTAGCCGTCGCCTGTGGAATTGCGCCCATGGCAAATGCTCTAGGTCCCAGACTTAAGCGCGTGGTAGTTACTGGAATTGGGGCGGTTACCCCACTTGCGCTGAATTTTAACGACTCCTGGGATGCGCTCCTGGCCGGCAGATGCGGCCTCGATCTTGCAACGAAAGTTGATATCGATCGATTCCCATGCAAAGTGGCCGGCGAGGTGCGTGGCTTTGATCCCTGCGCATTTCTCGACGCTAAGATGGTGCGCCGCAGCGATTCATTCACGCACTATGCCGTGGCGGCCGCAAAAATGGCTGCCGAAGATGCGAATTTCGACATTTCAAACTGGGACCCGCGGCGAGTAGGTGTCATAATCGGTTCCGGCGTAGGTGGTTTGCAAACAATAGAAAACCAATCGCGGACGCTGCATGTTGACGGTCCGAGGCGCGTGTCGCCATTCATGATCCCCTCGCTCATCGTCGACATGGCCGGTGGAATCGTCGCCATCGAATTGGGTGCAAAGGGGCCAAATTTTGCCGCGGTAAGTGCTTGTTCCACAGGGGCTCACGCCATCGGCGAAGCGTTCCATTTCCTCCAGCTCGGCAAAGCCGACATAATTTTTGCTGGAGGCGCGGAGGGAAGCGTTAACATCTTCTCATTCTCCGGGTTCTGCTCAATGAAGGCCATGGGATCGGCGTTCAACGGGGATCCGCAGAGGGCAAGCAGGCCGTTCGACGGGAAGCGGGATGGCTTCATCATGGGCGAGGGTGCAGGAGTTTTGGTTTTGGAGCCTGCGGAACGCGCAATTGCCCGCGGGGCACGGATTTACTGCGAAGTTGTCGCCTATGCCGCCGGCTGCGACGCCCAGCACATTACAACGCCGGACATGAGCGGAGAAAGTTTGGCCGCCGTAATTGGGCAGGTGCTCGATGAGGCAGGCGTTGCGCCGCAGGAAGTTGACTACGTAAATGCCCACGGAACATCAACGCCCTACAACGATCTGTGCGAAACGAAGGCCTACAAATTGGCCTTTGGAGATTTTGCTAAAGACTTGACCATAAGCTCAATAAAAGGTGCAACTGGTCACATGTTCGGCGCCGCCGGAGCATTCGAGGCGGCCGTGTGCGCAAAGGTCATAGCAACCGGTAAAGTGCCTCCCACCATCAACTACGAATATCCAGATCCGGACTGTGATTTGAATTATACCCCGAACACGATGGTGGAAAAGAATGTGTCCGTTGCGCTTAGCGACAATTTGGGCTTCGGCGGCCACAATGTGGCCCTGCTGCTTCGCAAGTTTGCGGAGTGAAATGACGTGCCGATGCGCGCCTATGTTTTGTCACTGGAAGCACATAGGCGATCAGTGTGCATTGCCATTTCAGTAAAAGTGTAGATATAGCAATAAGCAATTGACAAGGCCTCCAAGTTCTGCGATGGAATCGCGCTATGGACGTTTATTATCAACTTATGGCACTTGGCCAATGTGGTTCCGAGCATGAAAAAAATTATGAACTAGACACTTTGCTGCTCATAGCAGAAGGACACAATGTGACCTGGGTGAGGGCTAGAGGAGCGAAAATTTTGAGTAACCATACGGAGGTGCTTTTTAATGGCGCAGAGGTTTTACTTCAATTTTTGCGCGACGGAGGTCCAGATGCCGAACGAAGACAAAGTATAGTTGACTTGCGCATTGCCATAGTCGCGTATTTAGCAGCTGCCCCGGAAACGTTTCGCGACATGAAAATATCTCATCTTATTTTTAGCGTTAAGCGGCGTATCGGTGACCTCATCAAAGATGTGCGGCCTGCTGATGCGTCATAGCGCCAAAAGGATGCAAAAAAATCTTGCCGCGCCGCCGCTACCTCTCACCATGGAGCCGCGTTTCGTTTGCCGGTGTCGATGTTTTCGTTTTGCATAAAGGCTTTCCTATGTTTCGCGGCTGCGGCAATTCCATGTGGCTGTGGGTCAGTGCGTTACAGGTTTGGCGCCGGACCTGAAGCCGTGCCCTTTAGGGTAGTTGATGTGGCTCCTGTGAGGGATTTTTCCGGTGAACCGGGGTTGGCAGCGGCCATTTGGCCTCAAATTTGTGCAGAAATTGAGCGCTCTCCGCTGCTTCACTGCGGTGCGCACGGGGCTGCAGATGCCGTTTTAGTTGTTGACATCAAGTCACTTGAGCAAACGATTGCCGTAACTTCCCAGTCCGACCCGTCCATGGCTGCGGCCTATCGACTCACGGTTAAAGGGCTATGTTCTTTGCAAAACGTGAGATGCGGTGGCTATTTTCTGCGCGACATCCCGGTGACTGCGTCAATTTCCGTGCCGGCTGACTCGTCCTACCAGGATCGTAAGTACATTGCCCTACCGAAGTTAACCCGCGATTTCGCCGCACAAATCATAAACGCCATTGCGCACCCATGGTGAATTTCCAAAAAAAACCTAACGGGTCCGTCACCGTGGTGCCCTCGCTGCTTTCCTGCGACCGCTCCGATTTGCTATCCGCCGTCAGGCCAATACTTTCCAACTTCTCGGTGGCGCTGATGCACGTCGACGCCATGGATGGCCGTTTCGTGCCAAGTTTTGGACTTTGTCACAAATCGCTGTCAAATCTCCGCCGCGCCATCGAATGCAGTTTCGCCAGCTGTCCGCAATTTGCAGTCCATCTCATGGTGCGCAGGCCGAGCGCTTTCTGGCACGATTTCGCCGCCGTTGGCGCGTCGGAAATAGCGATTCACTTCGAGTGCGACGACGGAGCGGCAGCCTTGGCGAGGCAAATTAAGTCGGCCGGAGTTCGCTGCTGTTTGGCCATCAACCCGGAAACAAAATTTTCGAGCTGTGTCCATCTGCTGGAACACTTTTCGTCGATTCTTATAATGGGAGTGAAGCCCGGTTTTGGTGGCCAGGATATCCTTCCCTGGACCGTCGAAAAAGTTCGAACAGCCGCCGATCACCGCAGCAGCTGCGGGTTAAAATACGACATATGTGTCGACGGTGGAGTTAGATGTGAAAACGCAGCAAATTTGGCCGAAGCGGGCGCCGACCGTCTCATCGCTGGCAGTGCCATATTTCGCAGCAGCTGCCAAAAAACAGCCTACGGGAATCTGGTGAGCCTATTGGGCGGATGATGTGGCGCCGCTAAGCTGTTTGCCGCGAACGAATTGATGCGCATCAAAAGCCGCTTAAAATTTTCTGCCAGCGGCGGCGGCAATGGAGCAACCCCTTCGCTTTTTTGACAAATTTCCGTCAAAAGCTAGGCGGCAATCCCAAATTTCTTTGATTGGGTAAGTTCCTTCCAGTGAGATAAATGCGCAGTGGCGGTCGCCGTAGGAAGGTTTCACGACGTGGCTGAATCCGTGGACAGCCGTCGAAATTGTTCCATGTCTTCGTAGCGCATCCCATTGCCAGCCAAGCTTTCCTCTGATGTTGAGCCCATCGCCGAGGTGATTTTCAACGGCAACTCCAAGGGCAGTGCTGAGAAAATTGTGGTGCGCCGAACTTACAGTGATGCAGGAAGTTGCGCCAGTTGACTGCGGTTTTTCGCTAAAGCGGCGTTGGCCGATGGTGTCGTAGCAGAGACCGCCGAAGCAGGAAAACTCAGCGGAGTTAAAGCGGATAAACCCTTGGGATGTACAGAGATCGCCACGGAACGCAAAGTCGCTAAATTTGCTGCCATAGGTGTTGCCGCCGCTTTTTCTTTCGCCGCGAACTGAACCGCAGGCCAACGCCAGTGATCCGGACGCAGATGTTGTTAAGTTATTGCCGCTTACAATGTTGTGCCGCAGTGACGCTCCGATTGCCCATTCGCGCCGCTTCGAATTGAGCATTTTATCAACTACATTGCCGTCGTATGTCGTTTTGCCGCTGCCAATTGCAACGTATGCCGATGCAAATAAATCAAGCATTCCAGAGGAAAATTTCTTTCCACCGGCGAGCGCCACAGTGGCGAAGTTTGCCTTGGAGCTCAAGGGATTAAGATGGTCCTCGCCGCGGCGCCAGGTGGAAATGGCGGTCCCTACGTAGATTCCCTCGCAATCCGCCATGGCGGCAAGCTCTAATGCGTTCAATGCCTGGCGCTTATCCATTGCAAATGTGGCAATTGGGATTTGCATCGAGGAAATTCCTCCAGCTGGAATTTTTGTGACCCAATCTGGAGCAAAGGCGAGGCCATTAAACTGATTGTTCTCAAACCAATAGAGCGCCGACCCGTTTTCAAGGCCCGAGATTCTATCGGTTGCGCGAAATAGGGATACGTCGCCGCATGTGTCGTTGCCAGCCATGAGCATAGACTGGAAATCCGTTCCATGCGCTTCAAAGCTAAGCCCTTCGATGACATCGCTGCCGGCATCCGGCTGGGCTCGAATGAGAACGACCATTGAGTTTGCCGGTAGCGTGGCTACGCTTCGATCAATGGAAAAATGCCAGCCACCTTTGAATGTTAGCATACTATGTTCCGTTCCAAGGAGTTCGATGAAGCCGTCTGCGTAGGCGGCGAACAGTTTG
>JAITDL010000030.1 GCA_031282565.1 Puniceicoccales bacterium | reverse complement strand
CGGCGAGCGCCATCCCATGGTCGCCGATGACCGCGCTGGACCGTTTCTTGCTAGCCTAGGTTGCGACAGATAAATCGCTTTGGATGTGAACAGCTCCAAGCGACTCCGTTGTGGCTTCATGGCAAACGCCCATGAAAAACCGAAATTAATTGACAATTTGGCCGCATTACATTTCACTGCTGCATGGATCAAAGCGGCGATGCGTTAGCGCAAAACCAAGCTCCATTTGATGTCTCATGGGATGTGAAAGTTTTCGGCGGAGCTAGGCACTATGGCGATGCCATGTGTGCATTTCGCCGGCACAGTAAAAACGCAAGCAGTGATAAACTTGCCAAATTTACTGATGCCGTGCTATCCTCGCTTAATCCTAGACCTTCAGCTATATTGGCGTTTGTCGCGTTTTCCGTGCTAACCGGATTTTTGTTTGCCATAGTTTCGCTGATTGTGTTATCCGTAATTCGGAGAAGAAGAACAAAGGAGATTGCAAGTTGGAAGCCCGGCGCCACGGCAAAATTGAAAGATCCGCTGCTGATTTCAATTTTTACGGAATTGGAAAAACTAGCTATTACCAAACCGGCTGCCACGGCGCAACCAATTGCTAAGGCGAAGGATATTGTGCGGATGAAAGGTGGCCGCCGATCATCTGCCATTATTGATATTGCAAACCAAAAGGCATGTGCTTCCATCGAAATGCTTGGAATTCAAAACACTACAATTGAAATTGGTGATGGCATGAATCATTTCACCGGCACCACCAGCAAAGCAGTCCTATTTGTATTCATGCTTGCCTGCGAAGGCGAGGACGCCGCGCATTTCGCTGAAGTAAAATGCGGTGCATCCGAAAGCCCTCCGGATGCAGCTAAAAGGCTAAACCGGATAATCTGCGAAAGCAACATCGCTCAGGGTATTCAGATCAAGCTGCTGCCGCCGGGGGCGGGTTGTCCAACGGTTGAGGCGTGGAATCGGGCGATCGATGAGCTTATGGACATAGCCAAACGATTCGAGCCAATTAGAAGAAAGATATTGGACAAATCTCGCGAATCAGAAAACGCTGATGATGCATTTGAGCGTGAACTTGATAGGGCAATCAAGACATTTCTGGCCTAGGTGTTGACGCCGTGGATTTTTTAACTGCTGCTTATCTAGCCAAAACATGGGCAAAAAACGGCACCGGTAAAATAAAACGACTTGACTGCTAGCTGAAATATTGTTCAGAATACAACCGTGACACACGAGAGAACTCCGCAACTTCCACTTCACGTAAAGATTTTTGGTGGCAAGCGGCAGCTAATAGCCTGCGCCGAATCTGTTTCGGATGGTGACGTCGAGTTATATAATAAACTCGTCGAGAAGTGTGTCACCGATATGAAATGGCTAAAGCCGCAACCCGCAGCCATAGCTATATTTGTCGTGTTTTCACTGCTGACTGGGTTCATGTTTACGCTTGTGTCGCTGATTGTGTTTGCCGTAGCTCGCCACGGCGAAAATGAAAATTTAAAAAAATGGAAGGCTGGACATCCGCTGGACAAAAGCTGTCCACTGTTGGCTCATATTCACAGCATTGTAATCAATGAGAACGAGAAAATATTGGAGGGGAAGTACATGCTGGCAGCCGAAAAGGCAATTGAAAAATTTGAGGAAACGAAAAATGCTCAAGGTAATGGAGGTGATAGTGGTATGTTCAAAGCCTTCATTGAACTTCTAGAGTTGAAAACTCGGCGCGAACTAGATCGTTTGGGCATCAAAAACAGGGATTTCATTGTGGAAGATGGCACCACGAAATTTTCCATCCGTGAATTTTTTCTGTTTAACATCTGTGCGGCCGCAACGGGGAACCATGGCGGCTATGACATTAGTGCAATTAAATGCGGCAGCAGTGCCGACATTCCGGTAATATTGGATACCTTGTACTGTAATTGCCCTGATGACAAGAAAAAGGAGAGAAATCTCGCCAAGCCGATATTCAGTGGTGCTCTGCCAACGAGAGATGTGTGGAACGAAGGAATTGAACATATCGCTTTGGCTGCCATAGAACTTGAAGAGATTTTTAAAATTCCCAAACAGGAGGATGATGGTGATGTGCAACTTTCGGATGAAGTCAAAGAAGATATTAGAAGCAAAATCATTGAGTGGCTTGGTCGGCCGCCGGTGTCAATGGCGAATATGGAGCATTGACGGCTGGCGTCGAATTTTTTGCGAAAAATACTCAGCTGGCGCGCAGTTTTTCATAGAATTCTAGCACGCGGCCGTCCACTATGGCATCGCCCCGGGAAATTGCCGTCGTCAGATGTACGGAGTCGAGCGTCCTGGCCCTGCTGAGGGCGACATATAGCTGGCCGTGGGCGAAAAATTTCCTATCACGTTGGATTGTAATTTGCTCGCAGGTTTTCCCCTGGGTGCGATGGACCGTCAGTGCGTAGCCGAGGCGCAGCGGAATTTGCGCATAGGAGCCGGTTTCAACGTATTCGTCCCCACGCGGTACGATGTGCGACCAGCTGTGAGCGGTGACGGCAATTGCTTTTTTGCGTCCCAGTGGAAGAACTTCCACGTGACTATCTGCCAATCCCTTAACTGTTCCAGCGCTGCCGTTAACCCAGTCGCTGCCGTTGCAGGTGAAAATTACCGATGCACCAACTTTTAGGAGAAGTCGCTCGGGGCTCGGCAGTTCATCGCCACCTATTTGGAGAAATGTTCCAGATCTCCGGCCAACGTATTCGTGG
>JAITDL010000007.1 GCA_031282565.1 Puniceicoccales bacterium | reverse complement strand
GGTAAAAAACTAGAAAGTTCGCAGATCGTTTCGCTTTCTCCGCGGCGGTTTGCGTTTCTGGCGGTTGCCGCCGATTTTTTCGCTAAATAGCTCATCCGCAGGCACTCTGGTTCTGAGCGCCCGCTTGTAGAGAATGGAAAATGCGCTATTTCTTGCCACGACGATGTGGTCTATCATCTTCACGCCGAATAGGTTCATGTTGATGGCGAAGGCGCGCGTAAAGCGCTCATCCTGCGGCGACGGCCGTGTAGACCCGTTGGTGTGATTGTGGCAAAGTATTACAGCTGCGCACTTTCGACGAAGTACGATGCCAATTAGTTCGAGTGGAATCAGTGAAACGGACATGGAGTAGCCAGATGCAAGCCTTTCTATGGCAGGGACTTGTGCCGCATAATTTTTATCCAAAAACGCAAGTTCAACGCGTTCAACGATTTCGCCACCAATGCGCAGCGCCCAGACCCTAGCCCAATCGTCGAGTGTGGGTACGTTGGCGCAGTTGGAGCCGACGGCTTTCTCTTCGAGATAAATGGCTGCGATTGAGCGAATTAGCGGGAAAAGCACCGGCGCACATTTGCCTATGTTTTCGATCTCTTCGAGCATGTAGCAGTCGGCCTCAATGAGTCCGTTTAGGGATTTAAATTTGTCTATTAGTCTCTGGGCCTGTGTCTTAGCATCTCTACACCCGGCGCAATATGTTAGCAGCAGCTCAACGATTTCATGGTCATTGAATTCGGATAAGCCGTTGGCAATGAAGCGTGCGCGCAAAATTTTCCCGCTGTCCATTGCATCAATTGATTTAGCCATCGACGGCAACATTTTACGCGAATTGCAGCTGCGCACAACTGAAAAAATGTGTCTGCAAATGGAGGGAAGAATTAATTGCAAGCGCTTGGTCCGGCGCAACATCCGTTGAAAGCCTCTCGGTTTGTTGGCCAAGCCCATGCAACGCGGCCATTTAGGTTGGCACCACCCGCCAGTCAGACGACATGGCTCCGTGAATTTTCTGCAATTTGGTAAAAACACGGCAAAAAAGCTGGTTTGTGCGGCCCAAAGGTTTACACTGTCTCACAGTGGCAAAACTGCATAAATCATTGCTCTTAGTTGCGTTACATGTGGTGGCAGCGGTCTCCAAGCCGCTAGTTGGCGGCGACCTTGTCATCACATCGCAAAGTGGCTCTCTCGAGACAGATAACCCATTCGTTTTCCTGGCGAACGGCGGCGGCGGAAGCGTCCTAATTGACGACGGCGGAAGTATTTCCATAGCCTCTAGCGGCCATGGAGCGGCGCTGACATTTTGCGGCTGCGCGCCCATCGAATTCACCGTCAGCCCTGCCGCAGGCGCCTTTGAGGTTTTAAATGTAAATGGCTCAGAGGACGGCAATTGCGCAATCACTTCCGCCGGGAACGGCTCAACAAACTTAAATCTGGCATTCGGAAAAATTTTGGCGGCGGGGCAAAATTCCGTAGCTATTTGCGGCGGAGAGAGTTGTTCAATCGGACTCACCATCTGCGATCCCAATGTGGATGACGAAAATCACGGACGGGAAATCAGCGCTAACAGTTTTTCCTTGAGGAATTTGTCCTCGTTTACAAACGACTCCACGTCCGGCTGGACTTTCGTCGGCCAAATTGACCTGTCAAATTGCCCTGGAGACGTCGTTTTTTCCGAGAGCTCGCTGATCGTATTTCCCGTCGATGGAAGCACATGCCAGTCTGAGCGCATTTTGTTCGGCGAGAAATCTCCGACGTTCCATAAAAATTCCGCGATCCGGTTGCTGCTCGCGGATGAATTCGAAGAAAATAGCATAAAAGTGCTTGGCGCAGCGAATTATATAAATCAACTGCCTGAGTTGCAGGTCGCTGGCGGCGCGGCACAGCCTTCGCAGTGGTCATGGTCGCCACTTGAAGGATCGGTCTATTATGCAACTAAAGTTGATACGCAAGACAGCAACAGCAAAAATAGCGAACCATTCATATGTGACATTAACCATTCGAACTTCGACGGCAGCGCAGCTAGAATTATAGTGGAGCCCGGCGACTATTATAGCGAGTACACCGATGGCTGTAATAATACAATTCTAAATATGAACGGCCATTGTGCAAGCTCCGATAACGGCTATGATGGAGCTCCTGCCGTGGCAATTGACACTAGCAACATGTTTCTCGACGAAGCGTACAATGGGCGTAAAGAATCAGCATCTGGACAACACATTAGTTGGGATGGACGAGCTGCGATTATTGATCTCGGAGAAGGTGGTAGAATTGTTTCGAAGTGCGGCCGGGCGGTCGGAAACTGGCAGCTGCCACTTGAGTTTGACTCTGATTGTCACTATCGTAGAAAACATGTGAAAGAAAAATTTCTTTCGCCAAATGTGGAAATTGTCGGCAGCGGAGAAATCTCTGGGGCTAAGGCATTTTCCATTGTCGCTTCCGATGACAATATTTCAGCGTCTGATGCTGACGAGTTGCATACGGCAGGCATAGGCGGATTGACCATTGGAAATGGCGAATCGCTAATGCGCATTAGTGGCGACATAGAATTAAAGATGTTTGCAGGCCAACTTGGCGACGCGCTGTTGATTCTTAATGATAGCACAATTGGCGATTTTTCCGTCGTTAAAAATGCCGTCATAAATGGAAATATCGTTCTAGATAACTCAGTGAAAAATGCCGACATTGTAGCAATGAGTAGTCATTCAATAGGGAAAATTGATGTGTGTGGAGAAATCTTTGGCCGTCTGTGTGCAAGTGTAGCTCCCTGGTGCTGTGGTAGTTTAGGTGAAGATGGCTTGGGTGTTTCGTTTTCAATTGGAGATGTGAGAGTTAGCGGAAATATCACAACTGAAAGCGGTTCCGCGTTTATATTAGACGTTGCGGAACACGGTGAAAATGCAGCCGCCAAGAATCCAAACTGCGATTTTGTTCCTCCATCCGTGACAGTTGAGGGAACGGAAACCTCCATTGCCGCGATTAGGGCGTTGGACGGCGCAGCGATGGTAATTCGCGGTGGCGGAGAGCTTTCCGTCAAAAACGCCGCACTGGATGGTCGCTACGCCGTCGTGCTAGATCCGGTGATCCATGGCAGAAACGGCAAACTCGTTCTGGGTGAAGCGATTAGCATTGGGAGCGAAAGCTGCGAAATTGCCATTGCCGGCTATAATCTTGCCGTTGGCGTAGGTGAAAATGCTAGTGTTTTACTTTCGGCGCCAACAGGTTACGCCATGGCACGGCGAAGAGGAGAGTATTCCTATGATTGTGGAGCAACTATTTTTGATGGAGTTGCTCCAGCTCAGGGAGTTAGCGGTGTATCGTTGCGCATCAATGGTCGCGCGAATAGTTTGCGCTGCGATGGTGCCGTTTCCCTTGATACTCTGGCATTTATCGCAGTAGATGAGCCGGTGGCCGCAATTGACTTCCGTGGAGCACTGTCAGTTGGCAATGCCGCCGTTCTCCGCGGCCCATGTCGTTCATTTCACGCATCTTCCGTTGATTTATTTCGCGATTTTAGCAATTCCAGTGGCAGTGGATCGGAAAATGGCGACCACAGCCAATCGGTTGCGCGTGTTCTACTTAGCCTGTGGGGAGACGATGACATATCCATAGGCGTGGTCGACGCGTCCGGTGCGGAAGTCGCTGAAAGTGGGTGCACTACGGCGGAAATTGTTCTCGGTGACCTTGATGGCGACGATGAACTGTGGAACATACTGGATGAGAGCGACTTAGCCACGTTGAATCCGCGAATTTCCGCTGCTGCGCCGTTCCTCCGCTACGGCAATGTTGGCACAATAATTGGAAATGCTGATCACGAAAATTTTGCGCCCGACGACGGAGCCCGCTGCGTAAATTTGCGACTATGCGGAAGTGGCGGCGAGCTAGGCACTTCGGGAACGGATTCCGTGGCCAACGTTGGACGAATAGTTGTCGACCTCAAAAATCCAGAAAGCAGCTGGACGATCGGCGGCGCCGTTTCCTGCGGCGAGCTGCAAATTTTAAGCGGTAAGTTGGTCCAGAAAGGCAACTTAACCATATTTGGCAACGCGCTGCTCCTCGGCTGCGACATCGAATGGGAAGACACGGTCTTTGGCGGCGGCATCTATGCTGCTGAGGACACGATACATGCACGTTCTGGGTCCACGGCAATTTTTCGCAACGGGTTCTCGGCGGACGGAGTGGACGATGATGGAAAATTAAAGAACCTGAGCGTGAACAACTTGCGCAGAGAAGCAATCCTGCTCGGCGGCGACTCCCGTTTTCTCGTCGACGGCGGCGCCAATGTGTCTCTGCAGGTCGTCGGTTCCCGCGACGACGGAGCCGCTGCGATTCGCGTTTGCGGCGCTCTAAATCGTTGCGAGACAGCATCAAAGACAACATCAGCACCAATTGCCGACCACGGATTCGGCAATCGCATCGACCTGTCGCGGACGCTGGAAATTTCCTACTTCGCAGCGGATGGAACTCCGTGTCAAACTCCTGGTACTGCGATAGTTGGCAATGGAAGCACGGAACTCATCCTCCGCAGCGCCTGCGTCAGCGGACCGAATTCGTTGGCCGGGACAATTAGCTGCGTTGGTCAGACTAAAGTCTTCGGCAACTGGACCTTAGCCGACGGATTTCGCGATTGCGGCCGCGTCGTCATTGGTCGCGGTGGCCACGTTGACATTGGCGATAAACTCTTGGACGCGCGCAGCATACAATTTAACATCGACTCGAAACGCAGCGATGCCTACCTCCACTGCGGCGGCCTGGCGCGCCACATCGTTTTTGAGGTCATTTTCGATGGCGATTCATTGGCTAACCCCAACGCCCAGAGCTACAAACTCATCGATGGAATCGGCGACTGCGGTGCCACATTGGAGTTGATGCGGCCACTGAACTGCGGCTTCGACTTTGTCTTTGAGAGTGACGTTCTCTGCGTTGCACTTAGCGAAGATTTTTCCGTTTCCGCCGATTCGCCGAGGGAAATTCGCTACAAAGGCCTGTTGCCCAGAGATTTCGACGATGCCAGATCTCCGGCGCGTGATGTCTTTTGGCCGGCCTTCATGGATCACATCGACGACAATTGCGACTGCGATGAATGCGACGAAGATGTTTGCGGAGAGGAATTTGACGCCAATTGCGCTGCGGCGCCATGCTCCGTGGTTCTGGCGGTTGAGGTCGGCCCGCAAAATAGCTGCTATGATGTTCACGCCCTGGCAGTTGGCGCATTGTCGATCGAAACGGCAGCCAAAGCCATGGCCATCTTGCAGGATTCCATCGAATGCCGCTGCGGTGACGTAAAGGGCAATGGGAATGATCCGTTTGTAAGCATAATTGGTTCACACGGAACACGTAAGGACAGTGCTGGAGCGAAGGGTTGCAGCACATTTTACGGAATCATTGGTGGCGCCGACTGGCGTTGGGACATTGGTAATAGCGGCAATAAGTACCTGCGCGGCGGTGCTTTCCTCGGCTATTTGCGCGGTGACCTTAGCGGCGCCGCCATGCCGTCTATTTTGCTTAAATCGCTCTGGGGCGGCAATTTATCCGTTCGGCAAAATTCGGTCTGCGGCGGACTTTTCTTCGCATTCGAGCAATTTGGCAATCGCATCAGCAAGAGCAACTTGGACGCGTCCATATGTTTCGTGCGGCAAAGAAACAAAATTGTCGGCGACCTATCGCCCTACGGCGGACGCAGTTTTTCAATTGATCTGCGCGGCACGGCGAACGTTTTTACGATAAACAATTGGCAGTCAGGACCTTGGCTCGGGATTGCCTACGGCCGACTCATGGAAAAAGGTTCTTTTTTCGATGTTTCAGCAAAAATTTCATCGGATATTTTCCGCACCATCTTGGGCCTGAGCGTTGAACGTGAATTTTCGCCAAATTTAAAAGCTCCGGAACGGTTGCTGCGCGCCTTCGGCCGCGTTGGGTGGTGCTGGCAAGGTGGGCGTAATTCGCTCAACGGCAACATCATATCAACAGATTTTCCTCCGCCACAATCAACATTCGACGGCCCGTTCGGCGACAGAAATTCAGCAATCGCAGTTTTTGGATTTAGGCAAAAACTCACTGGCAATTGGGAACTTAGCGGCAGTTGGACCGGCGATTTCAGCAGCCACTACAGGTCGTGCAACGTCTCAATAACTGCCGACTATACCTTCTAGCTGAGACGCTTAGCGCGGCAGTGTTTTTCTCCAGACTCCTCCATGAAAATCGCCATGACGAGCCCAAGTGCCATGGCCACAGGTAGAACGGTGAATGCCATGCGGAAGTGACTCAGCGTGTAGGTTGTTGCCGCTCCGTGGCCGCGGACGGCGCAGTGGTCAAGTATTAGGCCCACAACGGGTTGCATGATTCCGCCGAAGAGCATGACGATGGTGTTGACGGCGGCGATGGCCGTTCCCTGGGCGTTTTTCGAGTTGTGTTCGCCGCTCACTGTGAAGCAGATAACTTCTGGACTCGACATTAGGCCAAGCATAAATAGCAGAAAGGCAAACATATGCAGCGGAATATGCTCCGATGAGAGGATTAGCACAAGCAGAGCCAGGCTGCATGCGCAACTGCCTATGAGAAAGGGCTTTCGCCGTCCTGCGCGATCGGAGAGGTGCCCGGCCAGCGGGCTACCGAACAGCCACCCGACGTAGAGCATGCCGTTCGCAGCAGCGGCTTTAGCAGCGGTCGCCCCCGTGAGAAGCCCTATGTAATGCACGCCCCAAAAATCTGCAAATACGGTGAGCGGCATGAAAAGTGCACAGCCTATGATGCCGGCCAGCCATGTCTGCCTATTTCTTAGAACTCCAGCGAGATGGGACAAAAATCGCCCGACGCCACTGCGAAAATTTCCGCCGATTAATTTTTCCCTAAGATCCGTCGGCTCAGGTGGAAGCGCCCAGCGGAGAAGGAATGTCACGGCGACGCCGATGGCACCGGCCACGAGCCAGCAATTCCTCCAACCGACCAGCTGAACTAGTTTGGCGACAGGACCTTGGCCGAGAAGTGCTCCACCCATCCCGAGGGCCGTTGTCAGCCCGGAAATGTAGGCCCAGCGGCGGCGCGGGAACCAGACGGATGCAACGTACATCGTTCCTATGAAGGCAAATGCGGAACCGGCGCCCATGAGCGCTCGGCCAACGGCGAACGATCCCATTCCGTCCAGTGGCGATGCGGCGAGAAAGCAACCCGCAAACACAAGCAGCGACGCAACATAGAACGGTTTTCGATAGCCGAAATGGTCATAGATGGGGCCGATCGCAATTTGCAGTGGGCCGTAAACTACGTAGTACAAACCAGATGCAAGTCCAAGAGCCGACGCGCTAGCGTCAAATGCGTCACGCAAATTCGATTCCATCACGCAGGGTGCGACGCGCACAAAGTACTCATAGAGATAGAATAAGGACGCTGCTAACCAGGCAGACCACGCGGTCCAACCGCCGCCAACGGAAACGCCACCCCTCGCCACGGCTGGCCGTTTTGCGGTCCGCGACGCGGTAGTCAACGGCTTTTTTTGCAGCGGCGGAAGAGTTTTTGCGGAAACGAAACGGCCCCTGCGATCTGTCCACGAATTTAATCTTGAAAAAAATTCTACCGAGGCGTAAAATCCTCCACGACGCCGATGTGTGCGTTTTGTAAGTTGGAGTTGCTATGGACTGTAGACATGGACACAGGGATCGTTTGCGTAAACGCTTTGAAAGCAGCGGATTATCGGGGTTTCACAGCCATGAAATTGTGGAGTTGCTGCTGACCTATGCGGTGCCGCGCCGCGACGTTAAAGAGCAGGCGCACGCGTTGATAGATGCGTTCGGCTCAATTTCCGCGACCATCGATGCCGACGGCGAGTCCGTGGCGGCAAAGGCTGGCCTCGGCCCTGGGACCGGACGATTTTTTTCGCTCATCCGCGAAGTTGTCCGCATGTACATTGCAAAAAAGTTTGAGCCGGAACCACTTGACATAGAAATGTGCCGGGAAAAGGCCGCCGAAAATTGGGCTAAATTTTGGGTTTTGCGGCTCGGCGGCGAGTCAGTTAACTATTTGGAGGTTGCATTTTTAGACGGAACTTACGCGGTGAAACTTGATGCCGTTGAAAGATTTACAGTCGATCGCGCCAAATCCGATCCCACTGTGCCGCGGGAAATTTTGTCGGAAGTTTTGCGGCGAAAGTGTTCCACCATAATACTTTGCCACAACCACCCCGACGGGTCCCAGTTGCCTTCGGAGCACGACGAACGCTTCACGGGCGCCGTCACAATTTACATGCAAACAGTTGGCGTGCGCATACTTGACCACATCATCATCGCTGGAAACTGCGCCTTTTCCACCGCAGAACAGCGCGAAATCGTCAAAAATGAAACACTCCCCGGCGAAAATTTGTGA
>JAITDL010000028.1 GCA_031282565.1 Puniceicoccales bacterium | reverse complement strand
ACTAGACCTTCGCCGGCTCTGCGCCGCTTCCGCTCATCGACATCAACGTGCAAGTAGGCACGTAAATCGGCGTCGGGGAACACAACGGATGTTACATCCCTCCCCTCCAGCACTATCCCGCGAAACCCGGCCGCCATGGCAATGGCTGGCAATTGCCTCTGGTAGCTGCACAGGAAATTTCTCAGCGCGGCGACTGCTGCGTACTTTGACACGGCTCCATTGACTTCTGCACTCCGCAGGCGATCTTCTCCGTAAATTCTTCCCGAAAATGCGATGTGGGCGCAGTTGCCGGTAAAAATTGTCGAAGGCCGCAGCGCAATTAGCCGCCTCGCCATTGCCGCCTCATCGGCGGCTCCAATGCCCTCGTCGATGAAAAGCCGAGCCAAAACGCGATAGTGCTCTCCGGTGGAAGCAAATGCAAAGCCGCATCTTTCCGCCAAAGCCTTCGCCGTTGACGTCTTTCCGGACCCGGCGGCGCCGTCAATGGCGACGGTTACAAAGTCAGAACCATTTGGTGTTAGCCTATTTGGCGCGCCAAACAGTTCGTCCATCACTTGCAATTCGTGCTCCAGACGCAAATCCTCGAATGAGCCATAGGTCGTGAACGCGCCGTAGTCAATGGCCGCCGACAAAAATTTTGCCGGCACAAGCAGTAGCAGCAATAGCGGAAGACACATGGACATCGGCGCGCCGAGTCAAATTGCGCAGCCGCTGGATGTCAAGACACGTGAGACCGCCCATGGCAGCAGATCGGCCACGAAAACCTAGAGGCGCCGCGAAATTACGTTTTGCTAGCGGCGAAACACTGCACCGCGGCGCCGCAAAATAAACTGCCAGACCGGCCAGGAACTACTTTTCGCGATAAATTGCCTCTATTTTTCTACGCAGCAGCACTATGGCCAGGACATTTGTCAGCAGCAGACCGGCGATGCAGCCGTCGGCGATCGTCCACGGCAACGTGCTGTGCATGAAGGCCCCAACCGGCATTATGCCGATGAAAATCGCGCGAAAAACTGTGCGCAATTTTGGAGTTCTAAAAAAATAGAAAGCGTGCTCGGCGAACCAGGCCCAGGCCACCATAGTCGTCAGGGCGAAGCAGTAGATCGTAACTGGGACGAGCCAGCCTGCCAATGGACTGCGGTATGCTATGGAAAATGTTTGCACGCATATTTCGCTCGCGCACTGGCTGAAATTCGGTGCGGCGCAGAGTATTAAAATCCCTGTGATTGCGCAGATGACGGCGACTATTAGCGGAGACAGGAGGGCGATGGCACCCTGCTCGCGGGCATGGCTTTCCATTGGCAGCTTGCCGCCGCTCACTTCGCCGTGTGCTATGGCGGCTAGGCCGAGACCGATGTCCGTTGCAAAAAGTCCTCTGGAGATACCGGATTGGATGGTGGCAAGGATGGCTGCTCCGCCGGCTCCGCCGGCCATCGCCGTCGGTGAAAATGCTGCCCGGAAAATGCTTTTCATGACTGGAACTACGTTGCCGCGCAGAAGCAAAATCCCGCAGCAGCAGATTGCGATGTAGACGCAGCCGAGAATCGGGATTGATACGGTCATGAATTTTGAAAAACGCCGCAGACTTCCGCAGAGAATAAATGCCGCCGGCACGGCAAGTAGCAGGACTGCAATTGGTTGTCCCGCAGGCATCGCCTTCGGCAGCGATGACACGAATGCATTTATTTGCACGAGATTGCCAACTGATAGCGCGGCACCGACCAGTAAAACGCAGTAGATGGCGCCCATTGGAAATGAGTTTAACCCCTTGGCCATGTAAAACATAGCCCCGCCCATGCGTCCGCCCCTACCATTTGGCTCCTGATAAAATACCCCAAGCGACGCACAGGACAGCTTTATGACTCCTCCAAGAAGCGCCACCGCAACCATCCACAGGATCGCTCCAGGCCCACCGGTCCTGATGGCCAGGGCTGTCCCGGCAATCGTTCCGGCTCCGAGATTTCCGCCGACGATGACAGCCACCGCTGAAAAATTTCCAAAACGCTTGCTGCTGCCGCTGTCGGCCAATACGCGTCGAAATGCCTGGCCAAGCCTAGTAAACTGCGGCCACCCCAGGCGCAGCGACATGTAAATCGACGAAAGCAGCAGGATCGGAGTTACAATCCACACAACCAAAACACTGAGGAACTTATCCATAAATAAAAATTTGCCACCGCGCCATGACGCAACGTGTCACGACATCCGCAGCTCGGCAAAATGGCAGGAAAATGTTGGATCCCGCAAGGATTTTTCAACGGGCTTTCACAGCCTTTTGGGCAACAATTTCGCCAATTTTGGCCGCAATTTTGTCTGCCTCAATGTCCAGGACAAATTTTTCGATGAAAATTTCATGGGATCGGCGCGCCAACTCCTTTGCCTTTTCCTGATTAGCCAAAATCCACCGCATGTGGCCATCGATCTGTTGGAACATCTTCCCCGTACCTGAATTTTGATCAACGTAGAGCACAGAATCTCCGAAATGTTTCACTATGAATGGGTGTCGGTCACTGATGATCACCGCCGATGCCGCAGCCGCCTCAAAAACGCGCGACGATTGCGTTCCGATGTTAAGCGCTCCATCGCTGTGTAGAGTCAGAACAACTCCTGCCCGTTGGGCTGTTTTTAGTAATTCGTCATTCCTGTTCGTTATAAGCCCGCGATAGGAATTCTTCACTTTCCCTTTCCAGCTGCCTTCGGGACCATAGGCGTCGAAATAGCCTGTTGCATCGAGTAGCTTGTAGAGTGGCACATAGAGTTTGCCGCGGCGCCGATCCCAATTCACGCTGGCGTAGAAAAGTCTCTGCTTTGGACCGTCGTAAAATTCAGTTTTTTTAACCGACAAATCAAATGGCAGTATATGTGGATTCTTCCCGCGCGCTGCTGCAGTTTTTTTAATGGCATCTGCGTCATCGGTCGCGTAGAAAATGGCATCGTAGCTAACTGTCGAATTAAGTCGATGGTCCTTTGACCAAACTATTGCAGCAGAAGGGATGTCTGCCGATGGCCGCGCAAGTTCATGCTCCCAGAAATTGATAATGAAGTCCGGATTGATCTGTCTGATAAATTTTATTGAATTTTCATCGCAGATGCAGCAGTCGATGCCGCGGTCGGCCAAAAGTTCCATGAGTCGTATGGAAAATTCCTTCTCCGGCAAATGCCTAACTGAGTTCAAACATATTACGCGCAGGCGCCCATTGGATGATTTTGGCAGCGTCTCTCCGGACTGCACCATGTGCCGTAACTGCTCAGCAAAGCTACTTGGCATTGTGTTGTTTACGTCGAATGGGCATGGAACTTGTCCGTCTTCCATGTATTCCGCGGTGCCAGCTAGCGCTGCTCCGCTACCCAATAATTTTTGCCAAAAACTGTCGTCAAAATCCCATTTGCCTTCGCATGTAGCACTGCCAAAATCGCCGCCACGTGGGTGTGGCGCATCAGCCGCACTCCTAACATGCGAATTAGCTTCCGCCTCGGCAATGTCATCGCATTCGGAAATTTCTTCCTGCTGGTCACAATTTAATGGCGGGATAAAGGAACATAGTTCCACATCTGAAACTGATCTAAGGCTCACAGATAGAGTTTGAATGAAAATTTTACGGCCGTCAAAACTTTTCCAATCAATCAAAAATTTTGCCGGGATTTGAGGGGTAAGCCGGATTCTGTGCGCCGTTTCCGGCGTGCGCCCATTCATCTAGCCTCCTTTTGGGAGACTCCGGCGCCGTTTCCGGCGGCCGGTGCGGCATACCCGGAGCTCTAGGACGGGCAGCCCAGCTCCCTATTTTGCCTTGCATCGGATTGGGTTTATAGTGCCACCGCGATTGCTCGACGGCGCGGTGGGCTCTTACCCCACCATTTCACCCTTGCCGACCTTCGCCGGCGGTTTGTTTTCTGTTACACTGGCCGTCAGAACGTATTTCGACGCTCTGCCCCGGCTTTCACCGGGAATCCTGCCCTGCGATGTCCGGACTTTCCTCCCGCAGATTTCTCGGCGAGCGGGCGCCTTCCCCTCACCTGGCCGATGACATGCGGCGGCAAGTTTGTCAAATGATTTGTGGCGGCATCATGGAAAATAGTTCACAAAAAATCCGACGAGGTAGCGGCGACGATGGTCAATATGCAATCACCGCATCACCCTCTGCGCTATCCTCTTCTTCCTCTTCCTCTTCGTATGTCAGCTCAATATCCTGGCCATCCTCCAGCACTCCAGAAACATCGGCAACAATTGCGTCGCACACCCTGTCCGCAAAACTGGAATCACTTACTTCGCCATTTTCTAGCACTATAGATATATAGGAATCAACTCTGGCATCCATAGAACTGGCAACGAACTCACACAATTTATGCACACCGCGTTCGCCAAGTCTTCTAAGCCAAGCGACGCTAATACAAACAGCAAAATATGCAACACCACCAATATCGACAGTTGCAATCTTATAGTTACGGTTAAGAACCCTCACATCCGTAATCAAAATATCGTAGCCGCCATCGGATTGCAGTAGTCTCTCGACCAAAACAGTTGCCAGCTGTGTTTTTACACTCATTGTGGAGGCGGCCTACAGCTGGATAAATTGTTTGTCAAGAGAAATTTACACGCTACCAGTCCCTTCGCCATCGAAGGCCAAGCCCCGGCAATCGCCCATGATCATCGACAGAACCCAGGAGTAAATTCCGTGGCAACAACTTGGCAATGCTCCGCATATGATGGCTCCAATGAGTCCACATATGAATGCCGCAGAACCATTGACGCAACCCCTCGTGATTAGGATTAGCACGCCGCCAAGTGCCGCAGTAAGCAGTATGGCGACGCACGAAACAGCGAGAGCTACCCACATTTTAATTTTTGACGAACGCATCTTGGCAATCGATGCGGCGTTGGCTGGATTAATCTGTTCGGCAATTTCATTCGCCTCACCAAGCGATTTCACATGTGCGTAGCATGAGTAGTAGATGAACGACAGCTGCCATACAATTGTGCTCAAAATAATTAGGCAGGCAAAGGCGACGGGAGTTGTTGCCCACAAAACGGCGGCGACCATGATAAATGCACCGGCCGCAAATGTTACAACTGCCACAACACAGGAGACTACGTATGAAATAATTCCCCTTTTCTCTTCGGCTCCTCCCTTGGCGGCACCATCGGCACCTGTGGTCGTAGTCGCCGGAACATCGGACACTGGGGGCATTTGACCAACACATAGCTTGGCAGACGGAACATGCAAGTTTT
>JAITDL010000010.1 GCA_031282565.1 Puniceicoccales bacterium | reverse complement strand
GGTGAACGTTCCCGTGTTGTCTTCGGCGCCGAAGCTGGCTCCATTCTGTAAAACCATGGTGCCGTAGGAAATTTTCGCATAGCCCGTGCCCTCAAAGTACACATCGGATCTGTGCCTATTAAATAGCACGGTGCCAGTGTGATCTTCTACTGGGTTTATTTCGATTTTGAGATTTCTGCGCTCGGTGTCGCTGCTAATTGGGTCGTAAAAGTATAAAGTGTTGCCGTCCATGGCCCCAATCGAAGCGACATTTCCGCCACCGCCATTGCCTACTTGGAAATGTGCGGCGTTCGCTACGAAATCCTCTTGGCCCGAAGTGTAACTGCCGCCGGCCATTTCAGTTATGAGGCGAATCAGTTGGTCTGCGCTATTCTCTTCGCTCGGTTCTTCTGGTCGTTTGATATTATTCCCTTGGAAGACCACATCGCCACTTGTGGCGCATAGACTGCCATTGTAGTTGAAGAAAATTGCTCCGCCTAAACCATTTGCCCTGTTGCTAAGGAAATAGGTCCCGCCTAGATCCGTGAAATTTCCGTCGTAATAGCAGTAAATCGCTCCGCCGCCGCCGTCGTAAGCTTCGTTGCCGCTGAATGTGGAATGTAAAATGTTGCCGGCGAAAGTGCCGCAGAAAATAGCCCCACCATCGCTATTATTGGATTTATTGTTCGTAAATGTGGAGCTTTCTATGGCGCCGCCGAATTCGCCGTCGCAGTAAATCGCTCCGCCGACGTAGTAAGCTGAGTTGCCGCTGAATGTCGAATGGAAGATGCCGCCGGTGAAGCTGCTGTTGCAGTAAATCGCTCCGCCCCAGCTATCTGCACTATTGCCGCTGAATGTGGAATGCAAGATGTTGCCGGTGAAGTTGTTGCTGCAGTAAATCGCTCCGCCGAGGCCTGCTGCTTCGTTGCCGCTGAATGTGGAATGCAAGATGTTGCCGGCGAAGCTGCTGCAGTAAATCGCTCCACCCCAGATAGCTTTATTGTCGCTGAATGTGGAATGCAAGATGCTGCCGGCGAAGGAGCCGCAATAAATCGCTCCGCCGGGGCCTACTGCTTCGTTGCCGCTGAATGTGGAATGCAAGATGTTGCCGGCGAAGCTGCTGCAGTAAATCGCTCCGCCGACATTGCTATTGGATTTATTGTTCGTAAATGTCGAGCTTTCTATGCCGCCGGTGAAGGAGCCGCAGTAAATCGCTCCGCCGGAGCCGTTGATTGCTAAGTCGCCGCCGTTGAAGGTGATGTATTTGATGCCTTCGTCACCGCCGAAGCTGCCGGTGAAGTCGAAAAACCTGCAGGCTGCGTTTTTATTTAGGATTGTGCCGCCGCCATCGTCGCCGACGAGGCCGATGTTTTTGTCGGTTTGTATTTGAGAGCTAAATGTAAATGTCCCAGCGGGAAGCACTAGCCAATCGCCGCTGCTAGCGCTGCTGATCGCTGTTGCAATGGCTTCTTGGGTTGCGTTTGTGACGTTTTGCGCAGTGCCAGCAAATCCAACGACGGGCAGCGCGCAGAGTGCCGCTAGGGCGCATGTGGAGCTGTGGAGATTGCATTTTACGAACACAACTTAGTTTGTTTGGCCGGCAAACGTAAATCAAGTAAAAAGTTAAAAAGGCGTTAAAGTTTATTTTGCTCTGCTCCAATCTATTGGCTTTTGGCCCTGCGGCAGCAGATTGGCTAAGTGGTTCCAGGGGCGCCGCGAAATGGCGTTTCTCTAGCGGCGCGACACTGCACCGCGGCGCCGCCTCCACCGCAGTCGATCTTCTGCGGCGGAATGATCAAAAATTTTCAGCTCCCCGGTGTGAAATTTTCCTGCGGTCAGAGGATTTATCGGTTGCCGTTGGTTGAGCTGATTTTGGCTGCAGCTGTTTCAATTCTGGAAAAATTTTCCTGGAGCTGTCCGATGGGCAGTCTTTGCCGCAGTGACGCGGTTGGCGAACAATTTCACAGCCAACGACATCGGATCCATGGCCGCCGGACAGCCGTGCGGTCACGAATATGAGCAAATTCCTCTTCTGGGAACTCTGTCCATTTGAGCGAAATAGCCTGCCCAGCAGCGGGATGTCGCCGAGAATTGGAATTTTGTCGCGCACGGTTTTCATCTCCTCCCTGGTCAGTCCGCCCATGACCACCGTAGCTCCATTGTCCATGGTGACTTCGGTCGCTATGCGGCGCGTCGAGAAGATCGGCTGGAAAAATCCCGACGGGATGGTGACCGTCGACCCGCCGGAGACGGCGATGGAAGGCCCGCCATACTCCACAAATCCTTCAAATTCAGTGACTGACGGTTCCAGCTGCAGGCTTATGCGATTGTCCGCTTCGACGGTTGGAGTTACGGACATTTCCACGCCGATATTGCGGGTTTTAAAGTTGCGAGGTGTTCCAGCGGTGATAGTTACGCCGGCAGAAGAGCCGGTCAATGTGCCGCCACTGGTCCCCACCGACGACAGTATGGCGTCGTATTCTTCGGGATAGCGAAATTCTTGGGCCACGACAATTTCCGCAGTATTTCCAGAGAGCACAGACACCGTCGGCGCGCTCATGAGATCGGAACCGGTTTGCTGTTCCAGCGCGCGCAGCATGAACCCAAGTTGCGTGCTGCCAATGACTCCCATCACATCAACGAGTGGAGTTGTGTTTTGACCCAGGTTTGCACTGCTCGGCATGGAAGGCGGCTGGTTTGCGATGGGGATTTTTCTCTCGACGCCTCCGATGGATTCCGATTCCAACACTATGGAACCTGCTCCCGTTGAACCATTTTGCTGTGAAAATGCCTGGGACAGTAGGCGCAGGTTATCGAAATTTCCACCGCCGGAAGCTGATTTCGTCTTCCCGTGGTCCGCGGCCATGGACCAGCGAACTTGCAACTCATCCAGGACGCCCTGTTGAACTTCGATAAATTTTGTCTCGATTTCCACCTGCTTCGCATCGGCGTAGCGGCTGAGAATATTTTCCACGCGCTTGAGATTCCTCGGCGTCTGCGTGACAACTATGCCGCTGCCGTCGAAGGCCATGGACGCTCCATCTGCGGCGTAGAAATCGACGCCGGCATTCTGCAAAAAGTTGCGAATTAGCCTCTCCTCCATGGCAATTCTGCCGCCGCCATCGCCGTCGCGCTCGTCGTCGGATTTTTTTTGGCGCAAATTGGTCATGCGGAGTACGGTTGCCCGCGACAGCGGGAAAAATTTTGTGCGGAGTCTTTCCAAATTCTTCTCGGCGGAACTCAAAATCACGGTGTCGCCGTCAATTTCCCAGTCGAAGTCGGCGCACTGGGCCAAGAGTTCTATGGCTCTGCCGAGCGGTATGTTGCGAAGAGTCATGTGCACGGTGCAGTCGTCTGATGGGTCGTCGACGATGGCCAAATTTATTCCTTCGCCGTCGGGATCGGCTGCTTCGGCTATTTCACCGAGCAAATCAACGGCATCGCGGAGCGGCATTTCCCTGAAGCAAATTTTTTCTATGGAAATGGTGCGCAGCTTCTCTTCGAGCCTATTTCCGCCGGGTTTTTCTCCGTCTTCCGCAGTGGCAACGGGGGCAATTTCTTCGCGGCGATCTTCGCCGATCCAGCTCTGGTCAACGGCTGCCAGCATCCTTTCCCTGACTTCCCTGCGACTCACATCTCCATCTCCTGCGGAGTGTTTCGCGTTGTCTGCTTCGCCGGCCAAGTCGCCGTAGATGGCCCTGGCAAGGGAACTGTCGCCCCAAATTGCGTCGTCAATGGGAGACGCAGAAAGTTGCGCCAGTGGAAGAATCAGCAGAACGATGTGGTGGCGAAGCGACATGGGCATTGCGCACGTTAACAGCATTTTAACAACTGTCGTTAAAAAAATATCACCGGACGGCAGTCGCCCTAGTCGCCGCCGACGCAAGTTCCGCAGATGATGTCGTGGAAGCAGCGGCGGTCGCGGCGAAAAATGGCGCAGATGAAATTCGCAAAAAGAAATGGTGAGCAGACTGTCAGGCACAGGGAAGAGGTCGCGCTGCGCAAAAACAGGCGAATGGAATCGGGCCGTTTCCCGGAGCTGCAGTCCAGGACACGCACGCGGAACATGCATTTCCCAAGTGACCCGCCGCCACTTAGCACTTCCGAAAGCCAAAAATACAGCGTGAGAATCGCAAAAATGACAAGCTGCGTTGCCGCGAAGAGGTGCAGCAGTTCTGCTCTATCGCCATCGGATTGGTGGAGAAGAAATTCCTGGCCGATTTTTCCGGAACTGCCGCTTAGAATCTCCCAGGATTGGGGAAAAAATTTCGGATAGACCCACAGCAGAATAGTTATGGCCAGCATTAGGGCCAGAGTGACATCCAGAAAATAGGCTGCAAAGCGGCGTGGGAGAGGGCTTTGTTTGTTTTTTACGCCAAAAACCATGGCCGCAATTTACTGAAAAAGTGCAACTTTGCTAGATAAATTTGCCATTGGAATTTCGCGCCAATGGTGGGCGCCGGCGCAGTTGGCGCAACTCGTTGACCTGCTGCTAGTTGAAAAGAAGTGCAGCCGGCGGAGCAGTTTTACGATTGCTAAACATATGTCGCCAATGTAAACTGATCTAAGCGATGGGCGATGGTTTGCGACGGCTTGTGGACAACTCAGTTGCGGCGCCAATTTCAGCATTAATTGGCAGTGCGGTTGGAGCGATGGCGGCTGCGCGTGTCAGTGCAGCCAACCCACTGGAAAGATTTAAAACGCAACAGGTCGACCTATTTGCGAACCGGATAAAAGCCCTTGGAGCGTGCATTAATGAAGCGAAGACTTTTCTTGCAAATGATGGCAGATACGCTGAGGCGGCGGAGGATAATGATAAAAGAGAGCTCATCGCTAGGCACATTTGCCGCATTGCCCTGGCAAGTGGCGACGACGGCCATGTGGTTGATGGGTTTGCAACAAGGGAGGATGAGGCTTGGAGGCTTCAGGACGATGCGCCACCGGACGACGTTTCCATTGCAGCCGTCGATCAAGATCAAGCCACCAATAGCGGCGCTATCACGTATAGAGTTAGAAATTTGCGCGCCATGTCAATTGCAGACCTCGAGGCGCGCCTGGAGAGGACAATTACTCGCGCGTCGGATTTTGGAGCGATGCAGAGCGCTGCCGGCATTTTACGGATACGGCAGCTGTCAAATGAAGTGCTCGCCGCCGCCGGAATATTTGTGCGCGCATTTTATTTTATTGTGCATGCCATATGGCGCGATACCATATTCATGGAGAACGTTTTAAAGTCAGTAGACTTTGGCGCCAAGGCCGCGCGGGCGATGGTAGTTTTCAACGACTTCGGATCCGGCGTCGTCGATGGCGATGCGCCCATCGACTTGCGAAAACTTGGTGAGGAATTTGCCAGATCAACAAAACTTTCGTCGGGAGTGGCCTCTGCTCCACTGTCGCAGCAGACTGAAACATCGACGGCCAAAGCGCTGAAATTCGCCAGTTCACTGCGTCCGCCGAGTAAATTTGCTAATGATGCCGACAGCGCAGTACAAATTTTGCTTCCACCTATGTCGTCGGCCATTGCCAATGATTGCAAGATACCACCTGACGGCAATGAGAGGGCGGCATGGGATGAGTTTTTGCGTAAAATTTCCCAAAATACCGGAGGCTGCGAAGCAAATTTTCATCTGTGCATGTCAGATGCAACGGCCGACTACGCCATGAGGCTTTGCATGGACGCCGCGGGGAACATGGCGCCCTATGTAATTAGGGACGATGATTCTGCAGATGTGAAAAAACGCAAAGGACAAATAATTGTCGGATTCGCTTCACTTTTAGGCAGTTGCGCAAACCTGAGGAGTGGCGAAGAATTGTCGCCATCGCTTTTAAGGTCTATGGACGCGCTAATTCGGTCGTTTGGAACAATGGTCGTAAAATATCGCGGGGAAGATAAAGCACTAGGAACGCTGCTCAAAGATTATGTCATTAGTCCGAGTCAATTAGTAGAGCAGCGCGGAGCCTGGTCGCAAGACAGCTGCGACGGCAAGCTGTCCAGCGACGAGATAGCTTTCGTAGCTCGAACGACTGCTAAGGATGGAGCAAAGTTTTCCGGTGCGGCCATAAAACATTTCAGTGGCTACAAATTTGCGCAGCACGCCAGCGAAATGAAATATTGCGCCGATGATTTTTTTGCCAATTTAGGGACCTATGCCGGCGACCCAAAAGCCATTGAAGTTTTTTACAGAATTGCAAATGGGAAAAAATGGAAATTAGCAAAGTTCAGAGACAGGATACTAGAAGCTATTACGGCGCACATCAGTACTATGGCAACGCCGGATGCGAAAGGTCGCGACATGGCCATTGCACAGCTTTCTGCGATGTTGCGCGTCTCTAGAAATTTAACTAAAAAGCCAGGCGACAATGGTTTGCTGCGTGAAATTTCCGGACGGCTTGATGGGCCAATTGCCGCACTGCTATCCAGCAAAACGTCATTCAGTAATGCTGAACTAATGCTTTTCTGTGAATACGTTGCGTGTAAAACCAAATGTGCAGAGCCGGTGGCCGACGAAGTTGCGGCCTTCGCACTCTACATAACAGTTGATCCGAATTACGGCTTCGGAACCATACACAACGGTGGAGGCAAGTCTGCCACGCTATGCTCCGCCATCGAATCGACGGATGGCGGTGAGGATGTTGTGAGAGCCATGGGCGCCACAGCTAAAACATGTGCTGAAAAATCAGCCGCAATGGATAGTCTCGATGCCTATCTTGACAGGCTTAGCGGAGGTTTAAAATTCGACCCAATCAATAGGGCGCTTGTTTCCGGAAGCGGAGTACCGGTTTCTGCAAAAAAATCAAGCGCCTCGCAATTCCTAAAAGACCTTTGGTTTATAAACGCTCACACGGGAGAAATAAACTCCAGAAATGGCCGCCTTGCCATTACCCCAAACGAGCTCGTTGTCGATGGATGCGTGCATGTGGATGTGAAGACAGGTGATGCAACGCGATTTCGCGATGGCATACAGCTGGAATACGTAAGGCATAACGGCCCTAGAAAGCAGAGTTGGCCCGATGGCTATGATCGGCAACTTGACATGTTTGTGAATAGCGGCGGAATTGCAACATTCCGCAGCGTTGCCGATGGCGCGCTATACTTCTATGATAAGAGCGACGTTAGCCATGAGTTGTTTTGCATGAAAAAGG
>JAITDL010000054.1 GCA_031282565.1 Puniceicoccales bacterium | reverse complement strand
CGCCACGATGTCGCCGCCGGGGTAGCGGCTAAGTGGAGTAGAGCATGCGATTCCGGACTGGAGACATACGTCGGTTCCGATCTGATAATTTGCTGTGGCCGTGTTGAATGCGAAATTGGCGACGGTTCAGGGTATTTGCACCGGCTGGACAGGGTTGGCGACCGCAATATCAGGACCTATTTCGAACTGGGCCAAGGAGTTGCCCGCTGTTCCGTCGGCGAATTTGGTGTTTTCGGAGGAATTCGCTGCGATTTCCTCCGCCAGAATGACTTTCGCGAAACTAGCGGAGAAAAATTCGTTAAAATTGGCTCCATAGATCACAAATTCCTGACGGGCGAGCTTGGAGTTTTCGTGGAATCATTGCCGTTGAGCAAGTTACACGTTTTAACAAAGCTTGCCTGGAGGCGGATGCCAACGCGAAAACACGGCGACATTTGCCTGCTCGGCGATGGCGAAAAATCCTTTTTACCAGGACTTTACTACGGCGATGGCGACGCAATTGCCGGCCACATCAGTGTCGCCGGTGAGCTCTCCGCCGCATGGGATTGGCAATTTAGCCTCGATGGAACTTTCTCGAAAAACAGCAAAACATATTCCGCGGCAGTTGCTTTTGGTAGAAAAATTTAGCGAAAATGCCAGGATTCGAGGCGCCGCGCTGTGGCGCTAAATCGCTCCCAAAGGGTATCTTCGCGGCGCCTCTCATTCAAAACAACTTAGAGATGTTTCCCGATGAGATCTTCCAGGTTTGGTTTTTGAAAGTGTGCCGTGCGGAAGCAGTTGCACAGCAATCCAAGCAGTGTGAAAATGAGCACCAAATTGGACCCGCCATAGCTGATTAGTGGCAGCGCCATGCCCTTCGTAGGGAACAGCCCCATGACGACGGCCAAATTTATGGCGGTCTGGGCGACAATGAATAGGAGGGCGCCATTGGCCACTAGGAACAGAAATGGATCCGAGATGCGGCAAATCTCTGACCACGAGATCATAAAGATCACAATGTAGGCGAGAATGGCAGCGGCGGCGAACGGGTACCCCAGCTCCTCCGCGAAAACCGGGAAAATGAAATCTGTGTGCGCTTCAGGGAGATAGAACAGCTGCTGCCGGCCATTGCCCAGTCCAAGTCCGTGGAGCCCACCGGATTGGAACCCGATGAGTCCCTGCCACAGTTGGTATGATCCGGTCAGCTTGGTTGATTCGATGTCAAGGAATGACAGTATGCGACTAAGTCTGACTGGGTTAAGTGCTATGAAAATGGCTACGGTAACGGCGGCGATTGAAATGCATGCGGCCAGGTGGCGCAGGGGGACGCCGCTCAGGAAAAGGATCGCAAAACCTACAAACAGAAAGAGAAGCGTGCTGCCGTAGTCCGGTTCCAAAATCAGCAGCGCGGAAAACGCGGCGATTGTAAGAACTGGTTTCACAAATCCTTCGAGGAGATTCCATTCCATGCCATCGCGCTCTGCGATGCAGTCCGCTAGGCGGAGGACGAGTGCGATTTTTGCCAATTCGGAAACTTGGAAATGGAAAAAACAAAGATTAATCCATCGGCGGGAACCGTTTATTGATAGGCCAATTTTTGGAATTAGAACGGCAACGCAGAGAACTAGCGCGCCAATGGCTATTTGCCTCGAATGGCTGCGGAGAAAGTCCAATGGAATCGCCATGGCGGCGGCACCTGTGAAAATCGCAATGACAAGCCAAACGCATTGGCGCAGAAGATAATTTGATCCGACGAAAGACAAACTTGCGCTGGACAGCGTGAGCAGTCCGAGGACCGTCAAAAATGTAACGCAAATTGGAATTGCGAAAAGTTTGCGACTGCCATTGAAGCAGCTGCAATATTCTCCTAAAACCTTCCACATATGTTAGTTGTCCCCATCCGCATCCGGCATGAATCGCCGCCGATAAATCACGCCATTGCCGTCCTCGAATAGCAAATTTTTTCCGTCGGTGCCGCGAAATAGCAGCTCGCCGAGGTTGCATTTAATTTTTTCGCCTTGCCTAAGTAGTTTGCCATCAATGATTGCCCGCGTTTCGTAGCGGCCAATCTGTACGCCGCGAATGGAGAAATCGTCGATGGAGCCGTGGAGCTGCGGTGCCGTTTCGCATTTTTCGGTTCCGCCGCCGCCATTCCGTGAAAAAATTGACAAAACCTTGCCGTGGAGTGGCCCAACTGGAGTCGCGCGGCGCCACAGTGCAGCTGCCGCTGCGCAAATGATTATCACAGTAATTAAACCACTGCGCAACAACAGGTTGCGACGCGGAAAAAAAGTTTTTGAAGAACCGGGAGGTCGCCCCCGCTGCCGCGCCATCGCATCGTCGATCAATGCCATCCGAGAAATCCCACCACGGCAAATAACTTTTGGAAGCGACAATGGCAACCGGCAAAATTTTGCGGCGAAAATTGCACCTAGGCCGGCACATTGCAGTGCGACAGCAGCTGAAATTACAACTTGGGTAAAAAATATGTAGGGCATATCATTCCTATTGACTTGCCACCTGGAAGATTATGGAGGTAGCCGCAATGGATGTACTGTTGCCGCTGAGCGAGGCGCGCGCGCTTGCGCAACTTGAAACGACTTTGGCGGAGCTTGCGTCCGCCAGACATGCCCGCGCCGAACAGCGAATGGCGCTCCGGCAAAAGGCCTTCGACATGTCGAGTGCTTTTTGGCGAGCGTTTCATACGGTTTATCACATTAGAGATGAGGATATTAAACATCTCCTCTCCGGATTGCCGCAGGAGGACATCGATGCCATATTGGCCAAATAACGCTGGTCTGAAATTTTTTAATTGGAGATAGAATGTGAATACGATTCCAACATATCGCGGTGGTCCAATCATTGAGGAGCCCGATTCGGACGATGAATTTGGCGTTGTAGGACACGGCTTCTCGACTGCCGATGGTGCTGCCGATCTGTCAACGGGACTTGGCGGCACTGCGAGGGTTGAAGAGATTGAGGTTGATCCGAATGCGGTCGCGATAGTGTCCAGCGGTCCTGGACCTCAGATCGAGTATCCCGGGGAAATATCTGACAGGGTGGCTGCGCTCTGTGTGTTTGGCCAGCTGGGCATATGCAGCAGAAAAGCTCCGGAAATCATGCTGCGCATCAGTGAACTGCGAGCTGACAAGCTATCGTGGCGCGAGGTTAAGGAGATCATCGAACGTGAAGTGAGGGAGAAGTTTAAGCCTGAAGCTGATGCCGAGCAGAAAAGAGAGGAGGAAGAACAGCAGGAGAGGCTTCGCATGATTGAAAATCCGGCGACGCGGGATTCCATCATTCCACGTAATTCTCTAGAGGAATCGGCCATGAGACTTGAGCTGGCAAAGGAAAAAAACTGCTAGGATGCGAGCCGAGGCCGATCGCCTTGAGGCAGAGGCTGATCTCCTTGAGGCCGACGCGTATAGGGTTGATAAAAAAAAGAATGCCGGGTGTGCTGAGATGTTTTTTTTCGAAAGTCGCGGCCTTTTTCGCGGCAATGGCTGCGGCCGTTGCCGCATTTTTTCTGTTCATAGGGTGGAAGTTGGGGCTGTGTTCCAAGCCAGCCGAAAAAAAGGAGGACATTAAATGATCGCATCGGATGTTGGCGATGTGGTAGATTTTGCTCGCTTCGCTAGAGTGCATGGCAGTGACCCTGAGGTGGCTGCGGTTGTTAGTGCCATCAGTGCATGCGGCGATATTGAAACTAAGATGCTGTTGGAGAGTGACCTCCGCGCCATTGGCAGGTCTCATTTTGACAGAAAATTGCATGAGCTCGCAATAAATTCCACATCTACGGAAATTAGAGCAGTGGCGCCGCAGATACAGCTGCTCAGCCTTTTCGAAGGCGAGGACCAGAGCGAGCCCGTTAGTGTGCTTGCGCGCTTGGTAGGTGCATTTTCGTCAACCGAACGGCTGAATCCGCTCTCGAGAGCGGACGATAATTTTCTTTTTTTACTCGTTGGACGGCTGATGTCATTCCCAAACATTGGCGAATATATTTCGCCCGGAGCATTGGGCTTCGTGCTGTCATTTTGCATTGATAGATGGCTCGGATTGGGCACTTCTTTGCGCAGCTAGCATCGGAACGTCGTCGCAATTGCTGTGTGCGTGGCCATCTGTAGCGGATGGCGAAGTTCATCAGAGTCGTTTGAAGTCTTTTATGGCCCGTCGGGCGTCGCCGAATGAGATGCTTCTGCCGGAGCGCACGTAGGCAGATAGCAAAGCCCTGTCGCAGATGCCGTTGAGAACGCGTGGAATGCCCTTCGCCGCTCTGTATATGGCAAATGTCGCTGGAATGGAAAATTTTACGGCGCCGCTGCTGCCGGCGTATGCCAGTCTATAGTTTATGTATTTTACCGCTTCAACGAATCTTAGCGGCCGCAGGTCGTAGTAGACGGGAATGCGCTGGCGAAGCTGCCTTAGTTCACGCCTTTTTAGTAATTTCCGCAGTTCCGGTTGGCCGACGAGAATTATTTGCAGTGCACGGTGATCCTTTGTCTCGAGGTTGGATAGAAGCCGCAGTTGTTCAAGCATTTCAACGCTAAGATTCTGCGCTTCATCAATTACCAGCACCACATCTTTGTTGGCCTGCTCATATTTCTTTAGCGCTGCGGCAACTTCGCCGAGTAGGTCAAGCTGTGACGTTGACTTCGTCTGCACGTTGAGGTCGCGGAGAATTTGCCCGTAGAGCTCAACCATGTCCACCATCGGGTTTTTCACGATGATCTTGCGGTAGCGGCGCGTCGGGAGTTCGCGGAGCAATTCCTGGAGGAGTGTTGTCTTTCCGCAGCCAACTTCGCCGGTCAGCACGATGAAGCCCTTCCGCTGCCCTATGCCGTAGCGCAGGTGGGCCAGCGCTTCGCCGTGCTGGGGACTAAGATATAGGAAATCGGGATCTGGGGCGATGCCGAAGGGCGATTTCTCAAGTCCAAAGTACTCGAGGTACATTGGGCCATTAAACTTGTGATCGTAGTGCTTGCAACAGATAAAATTAGCCAAGGGCCGAGAAATAATCGCTACAATTTTATTGGCACACCGCGAAAAGAAGGTATTCACGCTAGATAGCATTATGGATTCCATTGCAAAAGCCTATTTGAATTTATTTGCAGCTGTAAATGAATGTGTCACAGCAGCTAACGCTAGGTGGGCCAGCTGCGACCCTACTGATCCAGCGCTGTGCAGGAAATTGCAAACGAAGTCAAGGAAGCTGCTAGATGCAGTTATCGTCACGTTATCTTCAATGTTAACTCTTTTCGGGCTGCCGATTGCATTTGCCATAGCATACCTTGTCAAGATAAGGAAATCGGTGGCCATCCTCCAAGTTGCGCCAAACGCGCAGATAGCAAGGGAACGTATTATTGCTGCCTGCGGCGATAGGTGCGGCTGGATTGTGCGAGTATTTTGTCTGACAGTTTTTGAGGTGCAGAGAAGGTTAGATAGTGAATCGAGGTTCAGGCTGCTTGCGGACACGGTTCAGCAGGCGTTTTATGATGTTGGCGCCATAAGATTTAACACGTTGCCAGAACCTGTACGCGTCGGCAGTAGGATGGTTAGTACATTTCCCGAGGCGATGTGTGCAGTTATTGAGGCGCAAAACTCCTTCACTCCAGGGTTTGATCACAGCTCCAGCGGCGGCATCTTTGGTGCTTTCTGCTTCACCAAAGACCCTAGAGAATTCGGCAAACATCTAATATATGTAATTGACTCAATGGAAAAACATCTTACGGAGAAATCAAGATCTAATGATATCATAAAAAGGAAAGTAAGTGCTACGCCAATCGCCGAATTATTCTATGTCACATCAGATGAGGATCTCGAAAGGCAAAGAATCGCAACGGTGAGAAGTAGATTAGAGTCCGAGGCGCCGAAATGTAGTGCCGACACATCACTTCTATCATCGTCGAGTGATCAACCTACCGACGACAATTTACGGCAAAAAATCAATTCGTCCCTAATACATGTATTGGATAACGCGCACCACATAATTATGGTCGAGGCGCTCAGTGCCAACCTTGACCGCGCGATTATTAGCGCGCGACTGGGCAGGAGGCCATACATTCCATACCATACTACGAAAGTTGCTGAAGAACCTTGTGTTGCCAGCCTAATCGAAGAACTGGAGCTGGCTAAGGCGGCGTGTGAAGGTCTAGTGGAAAAATTTACCGCAAATCCAACCGTGGAGCTTCCAGGTTCAAGTGAATGTTTCGACGAAGAAAAATTCCTCGCGCAGCTAAAGCAGTTAATTTTACAAGCCTAGGCCGCATCACGCGGCCAGACATGGCCGGGCTGCATAAAAGTCTTGCGCCATGGAGCGGCATTGTGTAAACTTAATATGTGGGTCTGCGTCTTGAATCATTTAATCTCCCGACTCCGCACCAGATCGCGCCGTTGACAACTCATAGCTACAATAAATCAGTCAGCAAAGTATTACGCCGCATAGAGTGCAGATGTTGGAGATGCAGATTGGCGGCCAATATTGTACGCTATGCACTTTTTATTGTTCCTGGTTTGGCCTTTTCGGTCCTAGGTTCATCGGGCTATGTCACGGATGCGATAGCCGACAGACTATACTGGTTCATGGCTGGTGGCTCAACGCTGCGCTCTCCAAAAATGAGAGCTCTCTGCGATGATTTGGCCGATGACATTGGCGAAAAGCTTCCAGCGGAAGATGATACCAATGTGGGTGGCCGCGCGGGCTATGTTCGACTTGCAAACATACTTAGCGATAGACGTGCGGATGTGTTTGCGCTACTTAGCGATCGACATGCAGTTCTTGCCCTGCGCGAACTTGTGCTCGACGAAAATGAATGTGCGCTAAATTTGTTTGCCATGCTGGATGCTGGTGTTCGACGTGTTATAATGGAGAGCGACGGCAGTAATTTAGAGATCGGCCTAAATCTAGATCAAGCGCAACTGCAAAGAATGCACACGATGTCGACCGTGCTATCCTATGACGTTGGTGCCATGCCAGCTAGGAAAGCATTCCGACTGATTTCACTTCTATGGCGGGCTGGTGCGTCCGTGTGCGACGTCGTTTTCTCCGCATACGTTCTTTTGGCAGGGCGCGGCAGTCCGGCTGCAGCCAGGTTGGCCATCGATGGCATCATTCGCAGTACGCTAGTTGCTAATCCGCTATGTCCACTTGAATCAATTGTGCCGCATAGAGTTGTCGACGGAGATGGAAATGAACTAATCCTCTGGAGCTACGACGATGTTGACTACGAAGTCTGTAAAAGTGCCAATGGCACCGAGTATGTGCAGCGATCACTGTCCAAATTTGAGCGGGAACGGTTCTGTGAGCTCGTCAAAGGAATAGATCAGACGGCAATCATTACTGGGGATGGCGTTCTAATGCATAGCTGGACAGCTGCCATCGGTGAAGGCGATTTTTGCGCAAAATTTGGAGGTGGACTTCTCATCCCATGGAACAAATTTAGGGTAATGCCGGCCGTAAATCAAATTGGCGACGTGGCAGTCGACAGTGTGCGCATCTGTGTCAATGTAGAAGAAAATCGCGGCAGTGTGCAATGGTGTAGGATTGGCAAAGATGGAACATTGATTCCGACATCGGAAAGATTGCCGGAAAACAGAATTTTTTTTGGAGATTCCGAGGGAACTTGCCCAGTTTTCCACTTCCAAGTTCCCATATGATGCGTAGAAGAAACTGCTAACTGTCGCAGTTGCACTGTTCTGCGCCGCATGACAAGCTATTGCGCAGTTTGAATTCACACTGCTTGCCGTCGTTCCACTGGTGCACCGGTCGCAGGTAGCCAACTATGCGGGAGTAGACTTCCGTTTCCATTTTGCAGTGCGGGCAGATTGGCTGTTCCCCAGACAGATAGCCGCAGGCCGGGCAAACGGAAAACGTCGGCGTAAGGGAAAAGTACGGCAGACGATAGCGATTTGTGATTGTGCGCACAAGTTTTTTAACGGTTTCGCCATCTGCTATGCGTTCACCCAGAAAAAGATGTACCACAGTGCCGCCGGTAAATTTCGTCTGCAGCTCGTCCTGATGGTCCAGCACGGAAAAGATGTCGTCGAAGGCATTCACCGGCACGTGGATGGAATTGGTGTAGAACGGAACATCATCGGACTGTGTCGTGTCGTCGTTGGCTACGCGTATGTCGTTGCCGTAGATGGTGCGATCCTTCCTCGCAAGGCGGAAAGATGTGCCTTCGGCTGGAGTCGCTTCCAGATTGTAGTGATTTCCAGTTTCGCTCTGGTAGTCTCTGATGCGGTCCCGCATAAAATCCAGCGTGCGAATGGCAAATGCATGGCCGGACTCCGACACAATTCCTTCGCCAAGCAGGTTTATGCAGGCTTCGTTCATTCCGACGAGACCGATGGTGGAGAAATGATTTTTCCAGTAGCAGCCGAGGCGGGCGCGGATTGATGCCAAGTAGTAGGTGGTGTATGGATAGAGGTTGCTTTCGGTGAGCTCCTCCAGGAATTTACGTTTTATTTCCAAACTTTCCTTGGCCAAGTCCATTAGTCGAGCAAGCCGATCGCGGAATTCGTTTTCATCTTTGGACAGGTATGCCAGCCGAGGGAGATTTAGTGTAACAACTCCAACGGAGCCAGTTAGCGGATTTGCTCCGAAAAGTCCACCGCCGCGCTTTTCAAGTTGCGTGTTGTCGATGCGCAGCCGGCAGCACATGGAGCGCGTGTCCTCCGGTTTCATGTCGGAATTCACGAAATTTGAAAAATATGGGATGCCGTATTTGCCGGTCATGGCCCAGAGTCCTTTGAGGTTGGGGTTGTCCCAGTCGAAGTCTTTGGTGATGTTGATTGTAGGAATTGGGAACGTGAGCACACGGCCGTGGGCATCGCCCTCCTCCATGACCTCAAACAGCGCTCGGTTGAACATGTCCATTTCGCGCTGGTAGTCGCCGTAGTGGCTGTCCTGGAATTTTCCGTCCCAGACAATTGCTTCATCGCGCAGGTGGCTTGGGCATGTCAGGTCCAGTGTGATGTTTGTGAATGGCGTTTGGAATCCTACCCGCGTCGGCACGTTGATGTTGAAGACAAATTCCTGGAGAGCCTGCTTAACTGCTTTGAAGTCGAGGCCGTCTTTGGCGATGAATGGGGCAAGGATTGTGTCAAAGTTTGAAAACGCCTGTGCGCCTGCAGCTTCCCCCTGAAGTGTGTAGAAAAAATTTACCACCTGGCCAAGCGCCGTGCGGAAATGTTTCGGCGGCTTTGCTTCCAGCTTTCCAGATACGCCGCAGAAGCCCTTCAGCAGTAAATCGGCCAGATCCCATCCGACGCAGTATACGGAAATTAACGTCAAATCGTGGATGTGGAAATCGCCGGATTCGTGTGCTTCGCGGATGCGGTCGTTGTAAACCTTGTTTAGCCAATAGGTTTGGCTCGGTGCGCCCGACAGGTACTGGTTAAGTCCCTGGAGCGAATAGGTCATGTTGCTGTTTTCGCGAACTTTCCAGTCTGCGCGTGAGAGATATTCTTCAACGCGGGAAATGTCCGATGCTATGGAAATTTTCCGCTCGCTTGCCAGCCGCTCCGATTCCAATATGAAGGCCTTTGCCGTGTTGCCGTAGGGCGACTGCATGAGAACCCGCTCGATTAGTCGCTCAACTTCTTCCACCGGTGCATATTCTGCGTTGCCTCTACGCCACAGTGCGCCTATGACTGAGCGGGACAGGTCCCAGGCTTCGCTGGATCCAAATTCTCCTGTCAACGAGCCGCAGCGGACGAAGATCTCATGCACCTGGGCAAGCAGCTGCTCTTCGGAACAGATAAATTTTGCGTCACGGTGTGACGGCAGGGAAAATTGATTTTTCATACTACTCCTAGTGGCGCCAAAAGCAGCGCCTACTACGGATAGTGGGCCCGCCGGTGAGTTTGTCCATGGAAATTTTCAAAAAAATATCGACGCCGTGAAATGCGGCCGTTGCAGTTCCACGCATTGCATTGGCAAAACGCCGGGAGCAGTTTGAGTGAGTGCGTGATTTTACACTTGATATTATCCAATATATGTATTGTTAGATGACCTAATGATAGACTTGAAATCTGCGTTCCCAGTTACTTACGCTGCTATGTCGTCGATCTGCGGAATCGGTGCGAAATTATTTGATCGCAAATTCGGCCAAACCGCAGTGCCAGATTCACTATTGCCTAGGCAAATAGAGTGCGACCATTTGTCTGGACACATCGTGAAAGTATTCAGCGCAGCTGAGTTGCTGCCAGAATTGAGATGTGGCGTGTCGCACGGTGAATTCGGAAATCGCGCGTTGAGATTCCTGAGAATGTGCATGTGCCGCGATGAATTTGTTGCCAATGACGCTGGCATAGATGTCCTATTCCAAAGAAATCCAAATCTATGTGCTGCCATAGCGGCGACGGTTGGATTTTTTCTCTTCTGCCAATGTAGAGATGTCGCTGCCTACGATGGCGTGCCAATCGTTCCCGTACTTCCAGGCATTTACCCGGCACTAATTGAAAGCACTTTCACGGGACTTCCAGTCGATGGGAGGTTCAGCTACGTTACGGCAACTGCGCACATTGCCGCCAGAACGCCTAGCGCAACGCTGTCTCCGAAAGATGCTGCATGGAAAGCATTTTGCGTCGAATTTATTGCGGCTGTGTGTGGAAATGGGCCACGGTTAGCCGGTGAAAGAGCTATCCTCCATGCGATGGAGGAAGTTGCCAATGGGATTCCGCAATTGAGATATGCCGTTGAAAATTTCCTGATTGAACCAGCATCGATAAGCGTGGCCGCTGCGAGGCTAATTCTGCTGACTGCAAAACTAGTAGATGGCGGAGCGCACGCCGACGATTTGGATGGCTACAGGATGCAATTCTTTCGCGCGACTATTGTTCGCGCAATTAGAGCGATGGACATGGCCGGCATTCGGTCGTTTATCGACGTGGATGTAAGCTATCGTCTGAAATATTTGATTGAAGTCATTACTACGCCGATAATTGCTAATATTGCCGAGTTCGCCGGTAGAAGATCTCTGGAGGAAATCTCCGCCATGGTTGGTTGCGACCATCTCGTATCGAGCGCATATGGAGCGCTTGTGTCTAGAGGGTCTGGGCTTGGACTAACATTGCCAGCGGAACCATTTGCGCTTTCACCATCAGCGGATTGCCACGCAAGCAAACGCGTACGCATTGCCACAGTCGTCGCCGATATTCACATCCAGGGATTTCGATTCAATGTGCTTGGCGGCTATGGCAATTCCCCGATGGTGGTGCTTGCACTGCAAATTGAGCAGCTTGGCAATGACGATCGCCGCCATCGAGAGGTTAAGCCTTTTATAGCGAGACAGCATATGCGCTGCACTTACGCACAACTTTCTGCGGTGCGCGGCCGCTACGGCAGCGGTGAACGGCACTGCGCGATTGTCCGTTCATTCATCGACTTGATGATGTTGCACATTGATGAAACCTTGAAAACACCCCAGGCTAGCAGGGGTGAAATCGATGCGCTAATCGTGCGACTGCGTGAAATAAACTTCGCCATTTGGGCAATTGAATTGGCGGGTGAAAACATCGGCGCTAGAGATGGCGACGTGGCAGCTTCTGCAGCAAAACTGCTTGATAACTGTGAATGCAATGAAAGAGTAAAGGCGATGCTGGCAGAAGGCAGCATGAGTTTCAGGGACGAATTTAAATTCGCTAGACAAGTTTATGAAATTAGGACCGCCGGCATTGGGCGGGATTGCATGGATTTATTTCTAAAGGTTTGCAAGATGAACATTGCTGCGTTCCAGCGGGAAAACGGGGAGTTGATAGGCCGGCGCAAGGACGTAGCTAGGGCAGTGAATGCGCTTCTTAGGGAAATTCCAAAATGTGGTGGCGGAGATTTTAACTACGGCAAATTTAAAAGCCTTATGTATTCACATGATTCATTTCTAAATGCCATTGCCAAAGAAAGAATTGAGCAAGTGAAAGACGCCGTTGAACGAGAAGAACTTAATAAAATCATGCATAGACTTTGTGTCGAAACCTTCGGAAGAGCTATTTCAAATAAGTTGCGTGTGATTTTAAAAGATAGAGAACTTCATGCGAGAATTGGAGAATTTCCAATTCTTATCCCGCTACAACTGCATCAATTAACGCCATTTCCGCGGCACATGACCGACGGACATCCCCTGTTGCCCGCCGACATGCAGTTCCTAGGCGACGACGAAAGGCTAGGTCGCACAACTGACAGGTTCGATGGATTTCTCGATTACATATCCAACCAAATGGAAATCGTTGCATTTGATGCATCATGGCAGAAAGCGCTTTGCATCGCCACCGGACGCCCACTGCTATTGATGACCTATGTCGGCGTCGATGGAACACCTCCAAGAATAACTCTCAGCATACCGCTTTGCGGTGATGTTGCTGTGATTAGAATTAGCAGCACACCCGTTGAGCTGCCGCAAATTGGTTCGCCGCTAGAAGGTAGTACTTCGCCCTACGACGGAGATTCTCTAGCTAGCTTGCGGAAGGTAATTGTTAACTGGAGCCACTGTTTTGACGGGAATCGACTGAGCTGTACGCTGGAATGCATTGGCGAGCTGCTCGACGAGGGTGAAATGGCGAAATCGTATGCGACGCTTCGCAGTGATTTTGGGGATGACTATGTCCATCAAATGGTTGGCGTTGTCATTCCAACTATTGATTTCGCATTGCGCGCGATCATCGCCGAGGCCCGCCGCAAAGCCATTTGCATGATAAGCAAAAACGGCGAGCGCCA
>JAITDL010000052.1 GCA_031282565.1 Puniceicoccales bacterium | reverse complement strand
AATGCAGTTGTTCCAGTTGCTCTTCGAAGCCGTATTTCCCGCCCACCGTATGCCGGCATATGAGTAATGCGCCGAACTGCGTTTTAGGACAAGATCTCCGCCCCAACTGCAGTAGAAATAGCCAGGTCGACCGCCGGGCGAATAGGCCTCAAAGAAATTTGGAATACCGCCCGGCCTGTTGCAGTGGTCGTAGCCAATTGTAATTGAACTGCGCATGGCGATCGATCCGGATACGTCGAATATCAGCAAATCGGACATCATGGACGTGGAAAGCCACAGGTTTAATTCTTTTTCCTCGAAGGAGTAGTTCGTACTCCATTCGACGAAAAAATCACCGCCGACGCGGGCGGAAAGGTGCAGCTCATTGCAGGGGGATTTCGCATCTCCGTTGCGGAAGTAAAAGCAGGATTGGTAGCCGAAATCGATCGCAAAAAGATCTTTTACGCCAACGATATAGCTAATTCGCGGCGCCACCTTGTTGCAGCCCCTCCAGCCCTCCATTAGGCGGGTGTCCATGCCGATGGAAAGGTATCCCTTCGGGAGCTTGCCCGTGATTCCGAGTGAAAATTCCTGCTTGCCCTGGCCGAATTTTGACCCGTTCACGACATGTTCGCCTTCATTTCTGGTTGATAGCTCGAGTGATATGGCCATCCCCGTAGCAAGTGGCGCAAAAAATACTAGCACGACGGCTATAAATTTTTTCATAAATCCAACTCCAATAGACTGCGCGAATGTCTGTTTCCACAGCTGAAAAAGCAACCAAAAAAGTGCGGGCTCCACGCTTTCCAGCGGCGCCGAAAAAAATTTATGAAATTTGCTTTGCCGATCACCCATTTCGTTCTAGCTAGTAGACCATGCCCGGATGGCGGAATCGGCAGACGCGTCGGACTCAAAATCCGATTCCTTTGCGGGAGTGAGGGTTCGACCCCCTCTCCGGGCACCGCAGCCTAGCGTACGGTAAATTTACCAACTACCGGTTCGAAAATTTCCCTCAGGGATTCAAGTTGCTCGACGGTAAATGGTTTCTGCGTGCGCAGTTTTGGATCCGCCGCAGCAGCTGGCGCGAACGCCTGCAATGTGAACCGCGGAACTCCTGACACAATTGGCAACAGCGCCGCAACGTCGTCCAGACTGTGAATCGTCGGCACAACGGTCGTGCGCAACTCGTAGTCAATGGTGCTCTCACGTAGAAGTTTAAGAGATTTTTCAACGGCTTCCACAGGAACTTCGACGCCGCAGGCGCGGCCATAGGACGAAAATGTGTGCTTCAGGTCCATGGCAACGAAATCAACGAGCCCATCGTCCAATAATTTTGCCAACACGTCCGGCAGAAGGCCATTTGTATCAAGCTTCGTTGCAAACCCGAGATCGTGAATTTTTCCCAGAAAACTACCAAGATCGCCGTGGAGCGTAGGCTCACCGCCGGAAATCACCGCACCGTCCAGGAGGCCTTTCCGCGATTCTAGAAACGTAAAAAAAATGTCTTCACCGATCGGCGAGCCGCATTCCATGGACCACAGCTTCGGATTATGGCAGAATGGACAGCGCAGGTTGCATCCCTGGGTAAATACTATGCAGGCAACGCGTTCTGGAAAATCTACCAGCGTACATTTCTGGAGCCCACCTATGATCATTCGGCAAATTCCTCCCCTGCGCTAAAAGTTAAGATCGATAGCTGCAAAATTGTTAGGCAGGAAAAAAATGTCGTGTTCCTCAGAAACAGAGCCACTGGATAGACACCACAGCAGCAGAGAAATATATGGCACTTCCAGCGGCTACTGCCAATGGCGGCAATTGCATTTAAAATGCACTGGCCCAATCCAATTGCCAATATAAGCGCCCACATGAGACTACTTTGCATCTGATTTCGCAGCATAAATGGCAGCGGTCCAACACAAATGATTCGAAAAGCTGACCACGACAGGCAATTAAGTTGCAATTCCCAGCGAACCCAGCGGTCAAACGGCGCGACGGCGTAGAGATTTAGCAGCGCAAAAAATACCATGATGGAACGCAGTGGCGCGCGGAATGGATAAATTCGCACCGACAAAAGCAGCAACAGAACGGCAGTCAGCGGCGTGGCAAAAATACTCAGAGCACGGCGCATGTCACAGCGACGGCAGCCAAGCACAAAAACTGGTCCAAGCACTAGTGTAACTGCGGCTGCAAATAAAACATTAGCGGGTGAATTCATGGGTTTAGGATAGCTGTAATGGAAACGGCAAAGGCCGCTGCACGGGCAAATCCTCTAAGTTGGTAAACTTTTCTTGCCAGATAGGACGCCGAAGAAAGCAGAGCAACCGGAACAACACGAAGAGGTATCGCGAGAAGCGCAGACGCATACGCCCAGACCATCAGCGGAATTGTTGCCATCTCCAACAACAGTGGATCAGCAAATCCGGCATGTCAAAGGATAACTTTATTGGCCTTCGGCGAACGCAGCGACGATTGCGGCGATGTCACTGGCGCCGATGGAAAAATTCACGGTTAGATCGCCGGCGTCGAGACCAATTGAAACGGTCAGCCCATGTTTCGCTGCGGCAGATGATCGCTCCACTGTGCCACATAGCAGGCCTTGGATGTCCGCCCTAAATCCAGCCATGTCGCCGCTCGCGAAGTGAATTTCATCGGCCAATGAGCGGCCATCGTGCCCGCCGGCAAGAAATGCATCAATCAGTGCCACAATGGCTTCTTCGCTATTTGCTGCGGCAACGGCACCGTCCAAGGCACAGAAGTACAATTCACCGGCTATTTCCCTCCTGTCCTGCTCCTGTGATTCAGGGCTATCCTGGCCGAGTGGAGCATCCTCAACGGAAATTGAAACCGCGATGACCGGCAGGCCGCAGTGGACAAATGCATTCCTGTTAACGTCAACGAAGCACGCCCTATTGAGATTTTTTGCCAATCCGCAGCGTTCAACCATGGCGTGGACTACGGTGGAAAATGAAAAATCAACCCACGCGGCCAATTCGTCGCCATTGATATCCGCGGCAACGATTTCACCGACAACGAGATTGCCATCGCCATCCAGCGACAGCTGGCCAGCAGTTGCTCCGGTGCAGCGGGAAAACATTCGCTCAATGAACGTGGACAGCTCTCTCTCCGAAACTCCCTCCAATCCGCTTGGGCCGCCGGAAAATAGGCCATCTATGGCGAGCTCAATGAGGCGACACAGCTTCTGCTGGTCATAGCGCCAAACGAAACTGATCAGCCCGCTGTCTCCTATGGCCGCGGCAACGGAGGAAATATCTATGGGGTTCGTCGGCTCGCGGAATAACACTGACAAATCACTGCCAACCAGCGGCTTTATGCGCACGTGCCCGGAAAAGACTTCCCCGAAAAAATCACCGCCAATGGAAATTTTTTCAATCTGATTGGCAAAATCCTTGGCTATGGCAAAGAGTGAAAACGCCGGCATGTGCTTCGAAATGTCGCCGCTAGCCGCAAGGCCATCAACGAGAGCTTGTTCGCACTCGTCAACGAACTGTCCCACCATGCCGCTGCCGAGCTCCACCACGAAATCATTTTCAAGGGCACTCCCAGCCAACTCCGCCAGATCGTCGCCGTAGCCGCTGGACTCAATTGCTCTAAGAACTTCGTTTCCCGATGAAATGAATGTCCATCCCGTGAAAGTCTTCGTTGCAAACTTCTGCAGAGCAAGCGCGGTCCGCATGGGTGCGTCGTCGGCCATTTTCGCGCAAGCCACCGTGAAAAACGGCCCGGCTTTGCTGCCAGCTGGAATGAAAAATAGACCAACGGGATCGGAATCTGACAGACCGACAAACTCCGGATATCCCCACAGGCCAAGGATCAACATCGGCAATGCATGCACCTGCTGATCGGGAAATACCTTCTGCGCAAATGACAGCACTGTCGGAACAAATCGCTTTGGCGGAGCTAGATGCACCTGAAAAAATGGTGGCGCAAATGGTTCGCTCACGCCACCTCCGGCGGCAAACCCTTCGGCCACAGATAATCCCGCCACAGAAAACGTCGCAGCTAGGTAGGCAACACGTTTTAAAATGCCCATGGAGACTCAGTTAAGGCGATCCATCTAAATTTACAATTGTTTTCTTCGGTTTTTAAAAAGAAATATCTGCCTCCGCTGGAAGCGCTCACTATGCGCGGAATATGGCTCCGATGTTTTTGCCGAGCAGGTGGGCCATGGCGAAAAGCGTCATGGCAAGGAATGCCATCGACCACACGCCGAGGGCGCAGGCCATGTGTGGACCAATCCCAATGAGGTTAACAAGTTCATAAATCGCCTTTGTGATCGGGTAAAATTGCTGCTTTTGGGCAATTATGAGCGAATCGGAAACCTCCATCATGGTCTGAGAAAAAACCAGCAGAGCACCGCCTATGATGTTCGCAAAAATCAGCGGCAGAGTGATGCGTATGTAGGTTTTGAACGGCGGGCTGCCGAGGCACGCTGCCGCTTCTTCGTAGGCTGAACTCGTTTGCTGCAACCCTGATGCTGCCGAACGCACCATGAACGGCACCTTGCGGATGCAGTAGGCGATGATCAGCAGAGCCGTCGGATTTGCGATCGGGTTCAGGAATGCAAAAACGTGGCCTCGCTGACTTATGACAAGATAGCCGAAGGCGATGACTATCCCCGGAACGGCAAGTGGCATCATCGCAAGTAGATCCAAAAACCCTCTCCCGACGATGCGGCTGCGCACTGTCACAAGAGCGATGGCCGTCCCGAGAATTATGGTGGCAAAAGTAGCGCAGCCTGCGTAGGTTATGCTGTTACGTATGGCGGAAACTGCCAGGGGATGGCCCAGGGCTGCTGCGTAATTTTTAAGTGTCCAGCTGCTGGGGAGAATTGTGCCAAACCAATCACCGGCAAACGAATATAGCACGACAACGACGTGGGGCAACATGGAACAGGCGACGGCTGCTGCAAATAGTCCGCTGCAGAGAGCTTTTTTCTTCTTCGAAATTTGCCGCAAACTTCCAGCGTGGGACGCCTTGGACACTCCAGCGTCGCCGTCGCGGCCAAAAATTTTCTTACCGATGATGTAAAATGAGGCCGACGACAGGAGGACGACGGTGGCAAGCGCGTAGGGGAAAGGGTTGTTGCCCAGCTCCTTAAGCATGCCGTAGATCTGCACCGGCAGGACTCGGTCGTAGCTAAAAATAAGCGGCACGCCCAGCTCCGTAAATGACCAGACGAATACGATCGTGAGCCCGGCAAAGAGCCCCGGTCTAATCAGCGGCATAGTTATGTACCAGAAGCGCTTCAACCCAATGCAGCCAAGATTTGCAGCAGCTTCTTCGGTCGCCGGATCCACGTTCGCCAATGCTGCTGAAATGTTGAGAAAAAGGATCGGATAGAGATTAAGTGCCTGAAAGAAAACGATGCCGCCGAATTTGTGCCGGCCGAGCCAGTCGATCACCGGAAAACTCTCGGAGCTGCCAATCTTGTATATGATCGCATTCAAAATGCCGTGGCTGCCAAAGATTTTCATTATGCCGATTGCTCCGACAAATGGCGGCAAAATCATCGGCACAAGGACCATTGCACCGAAAATTTTTTTCAGCGGAAAATCGTAGCGGCAGGAAAAAAATGCCAGCGGAA
>JAITDL010000041.1 GCA_031282565.1 Puniceicoccales bacterium | reverse complement strand
GGTTTAGCTGCCGTAATTCCTTCGGCAGGAACAGCCCATCCTTTCTGATTAGCTCTCCGTCGAAGTATATCTCGCCACCTCCGAACTCTGGCCGTTGAATTTGCACCAAATCCCAGTGTATTTGCGACCGATTGCCGTTGTCGGCGGGACCCTCATAGGCTTGGCCTGGAGTAAAATGCAGCGATCCGGAGATTTTTTCATCGAATAGTGTGTCGCAAATTGGGTTCATGATGAACGGGTTAACGCCAAGTGCAAATTCGCCGATGTAGCGGGCGCCACCGTCGGAATTTAGAATCGAATTAAGTGCGTCCGTGTTGTTTGCGCTGGCGTCGACGATGCGCCCACCTTCGAATGTGAAGGCGACGTTTTCAAAGCAGATGCCGCGCTGCAGGGACGGCGTGTTGTATGTGATTGTGCCCTCGACACTTTCCCTTAGCGGCGCCGTAAAAATTTCTCCGTCCGGGATGTTAAATTTGCCCATGCATGGGACGGCGCCGACGTTCGCTATTGAGAAGCGTAAGTCCGTGCCAGGCGCAATGATATGCACGCGATCACAGCGCTCCATGCGAGCTTTCAACGCTTCCATGCCGGCGCCAAGTTTTGAATAGTCAAAAGTGCAGGCGCGGAAGAAGAAATCCTCAAATGCCTCCGTCGACATTTTCGCCAGCTGGGCCGCCGATTCGTTTGGCCAGGCGAGCACGACCCATTTGCAATGATTTACGCGGTAGTCGTGAGCCTTTTTCAGCATTTTTGCATAGATTTGCTGCTGTTCAGCGGGTACGTCACTCAGCTCAAAGGCGTTATCCGCTCCTCGCAGGGCCGCGTAGCAGTGCATTTTTTTGATGGCCTGCAGCTCCAATTCGCCGACAACCTCGAAATCTTTTCCATCGCCGCCGCACAGAAATTCGCGCTTTATTTTCGCCGGGAAGTTTTTAAAAAACGGCCTTCCGCCACGTTTCTGCACTGCTCTCATGAGCGCGACAACCATTCCATGGGGCACGGCGGTCGCATCAATCATAACTCGTTCGCCGGACTGCACATCCATCGAAAAATCCACCAAAACCGATGCCAATTGGCCAAAGCGCGGATCCATTTTTTTCATCTCCTATTCATTTGGTGCCGTTGCCCATTGCTGCGGGTAACCCATGGTAGATGCCACGGAGGCTGCAGTTTCCGCTCCAACGAGTCGGCGCGCAATGGTCAGTCCAAACTGTGCCGCCGCTCCGGGGTCGCGTCCGGTGACTATCTGCCCGCTTTCGATGGTCGATTTGCTCTCGTCGGCGCCGGTGACGCAGCCTGGATATGCGGTAAAGCGATGCCCGGCAAGGAGATCGTTGTCCATCAGGATCGTCGGTGCGGCACAAATGGCTCCAATCAACTTCTTTGCAGAAAACGCTCCAACGACGAGTCGCCTAACCTCCTCGCTTTTGCGGAGCGCAGCAACGGCACGGCCACCGGGAATTATCAGCGCAGCAAAGCTTTCCGCCGCACACTCCCCAATGCAGCCGTCGACGGCAACGGCAATGCCGTGGGCTCCGGAAATTGTCCCATCACCCCCAACGGCAACAAGTTGCACCGTAACTCCTGCGCGCCGCAAAATGTCAACGGGCACGATCGCCTCAACCTCTTCGAAGCCATCGCTCAAGAGAACAACAGCCACCAATGCAACTCCCATGTGTGCAATCTCCAGGAAACTGCGCAAAATGCAAATCAGAATCGCAAAAATTTGCCACTTTATAGAATGTTGACCCGCAGATTTCTTGAAACTAGGCAGTTACCGTGGACCGTCCGATTCGCCGTCTTCCTGAAATTGTCATAGGCCGCGTGGCCGCCGGCGAGGTCGTTGAGCGCCCTTCGGCAGTCGTTAAAGAATTGGTGGAGAATTCAATCGACGCCGGAGCAATGGAAATTCGCGTGGACTTTCGCCGCGCCGGAAAGGACTTCATCTCCGTCGAAGACAACGGCATAGCAATGTCAAAGGAGAACGCGGTGCTCGCCATGGAACGGCACGCAACAAGCAAAATCTCGTCATTCGAAGATATTTACACGATCAACTCATTCGGTTTCCGCGGCGAGGCCCTGCCGTCAATTGGGAGCGTGTCGCGGCTCACTTTGCGCACGAAACGAGAGATGGATGAACTTGGCACGGAGATAGTTGTCGACGACGGCAAAATGATTTCCCAGCGTCCCTGCGCCATGGCGGAGGGGACCTCGATCCGCGTGGAACACCTATTCCAGTCCGTGCCGGCGCGGCGGAAATTTCTCAAAACCGATCAAACGGAAGCTAATCACATCGTGGAAGTTATGCGATTATTTGCCCTGGCATTTCCGGCGATCACATTTCACCTCAACCGCGATGGAAGGAAAGTGTTTTCCGCAGCGGCTGGAAATCGACTAAATCGCATTGGGCAGCTGTGGGGCAACGAGATGGCCGATGGACTTCGCCAATTTGACTTCGCGGAAGATGGGATTCACTGCCACGGATTTTTGCCAAATCAACAGACGCAGAGGGAATTAGCCAAAGGGGAGATGGTTTTCTTCGTGAACGGCAGATGGATACGATCAAGTGACCTTCGCGATTGGGTCCAGGAGGCGGCCTCACGATTTTTTCACCGTACGGCGACCTTTAGCTGTTTTCTTTTTCTGGAAATGCCTCCAGCGCTGGTTGACGTGAATGTTCATCCAACGAAAAAGGAGGTGCGATTCTCACGGCGTGGGCAGCTGCGCGAAATTTTGCTTCGCGGCCTGGGTGAATACTTTACACAATTTTCAATGCCAATTTACCGTTGCCATGTCGCAGCAACAAACCTCCAAGGACCAGTTGATGTTCCACAGCCAAAGCCGATTAGCATTAGTCGATCGTCCGAAAAGTACAGCGGGCCGACAGTTAACTTTGCCGATTCGACCGCCGAAGTTGCTGGAGAGGAAGAAATTCCGATTCCGCAATCGGAGGAAATGCCCGAACAAAGCGGCGGAGAAAATTTTTCACAAATGCCATGGCGCTACATTGCAATGTTCGACAGAACGCGGGCCATATTCCACAGCGGAAATGGCTTAATAATCTTCGACCTGCGGGCAGCAACCGTAGCCATAGCCAAGGAAAAACTACTGCGCGAAATTGCAAATGGCGAATCGCATAGGCAGAAGCTTCTAGTTCCAATTTCCATTGATTTGCGCAACCTGGACAGCGATGACCTCGAAGGCAAACTCGAACGTCTAGCCGCCGTCGGATTTAGCATTTGCCGCAGTGGGCCAGGCAAATTTGCGATTAGCGAGATTCCCGCATGGATCGATGGCCGCAGCGGCGAAGTATTTATCTACGATTGGATTACGGCACAATTGGAAGTCGCGACACCGTGGCACAGAACGATGGCCGCCATAGCCGCAAAGCGCACGGCATCTGAAAGATTGCCAGCAGGTGAGGCGGAAGTTGCTAGCCTGCTTTCGGCGGCACTTGGAAGCGCGATTGATACGTCGACAATTTGCTTCGAAATTTCCGCGGCGGAAATGGATAGGCGGCTGCGCCCGGCGACTTCGTCATAGCAATCGGAGAATTATTTGATATGGCGTAAATTTCGTTATTCACTCATGCTAATCGCATTTGCAGGCACGCGCAGAGATGTCATTGGGCGCCAAGAGGATGCTGCGAAGAGACTCGAAAGATCAATTCCCGCAGCGTATGGCGAATTGAATTACGGAAAATGGGTGTGATTGCAACTGTGCTGACTGGAGAGACTTCAGCAAAATGTCTTTTGCGTTGACAATGCGCATGCATTATTAGAGTGTGTCAGACGTGGGACGTTCGGCCGATGCAACTACGGGTAAGCGCCTCAACATCTTCGAGAAGGCGTGCGGCGGAATGCTTGCAGCCGTCAGCGACGTCACGCGTAATGATATTGTCGAAACCTGCAATTCGAAAAAAATAGTCTTGGCATTTTCCGCGGCACAGATTGCCGCCGCCTTTGCCATCACGGTTTTCACTGTCGGCCTAGTTTGGCTTGTGCTACTGGTTTACACGGCCATATGCAAGAACGATCCTGACACATTCGTTGGCAACATCTACGCATCGTTATCTTCCGGCAAAAAGACGAAACCGAAAGGCAAAGGTGCACCTCGGACCAACAAAGATACACGTCGGACCCAGTTTGGCTCCACCAAAAAACACAGCCCAAATCCATGCGGCGGAGACACATCGGAATTGCATCAACCAAGCCCCACGCAGCAAACAAATCGCCCGTATAACGCGAAACAGAATAAGGGAAAAACAGATCCTGACTCAGATTCGGAAACTCTTCCGAAAGAACCACCTGTAGATCAATCTTCCGAATCCAGTTCTGAATCCGCTCCGGAGTCTGAGCCAGAACCAACGCCAGCGCAAGTCTCGGAACCTCTTCTGGAAGAATCACCTGCAGCGCCACCTCCAGAATCCGATTCGGAACCAATCGTTGAACTTCTTCTGACAGAACCAATCGCAGTCCAGTCGACCGAGCCTG